>JBGAIY010000487.1:0-5594 GCA_044225205.1 Myxococcaceae bacterium
GGCGCAGGTGACTCCGTCGTAGCCGCAAGCCGAAGGCACCACCCCGTCGAGGCATTCGCCTTTGGCGCTGCAGCAGCCGGCGCAATTGTAGGGGCGACACTGGGCGGTGCCGGTGCACGAGGCGCCCAACGCCGCGCCCAAAATCGCTCCGAGTGCAAAGGCCCGCCACATGGGCCCGAAGACGTACCACAAGCGCTGCCATTTCGGGCGAGGCGTGCGTTCGTCGGCCGACGGCGAAGACCCAGCGACTGGGGTAGGGTGGCGCGCGTGGCGATCGCGTTTTTCGACCTCGACAAGACCTTGCTCGCCATCAACTCCGGCACGCTGTGGGTGCGCCGCGAGTTGGCGCTTGGCTACTTGACGAAGCGGCAAGCGCTTCGCGCCATGCTGTGGCTGGGTCGGTACCAGCTCGGGTTTGCGAGCGCCGAGGCGATGGTCGAACAAGCCGTGGCCGAAGTGGCGGGCACCACCGCGGCCGACATTCGCGAGCGCACGAATCGGTTTTACGAACAAGAAGTGCGCGCGACCTACCGGCCCGGCGGCCTCGCGGCATTGCGTCACCACCGGGGGCTCGGTGACCGCTGCGTGTTGCTGACCTCGTCGTCGAACTACATGGCCGACCTGGTTCGGGCCGAACTCGGGCTCGACGCCACCCTGTGCAACACCATGGAGGTCGACGGCCGAGGGCTGCACACCGGCCGGGTCGTGGGCCGGGTGTGTTTCGGGCCAGGCAAGCGGGCGCATGCCGAGGCGCTCGCTCAGAGCGCCGGCGTCGCCCTCCGAGACTGCACCTTCTACACCGATTCGTATTCTGACCTGTCGGTGCTCGAAGTGGTGGGTGCTCCGGTGCCCGTCAACCCCGACCCGAGGCTCAAGCGGCACGCGCTGAAGCAGGGGTGGCGCATCGCCGACTGGGGGGTGCCGGCGGCCGTGGGTGCGACCAAGAAGCCCGGCCCCGCGCCGACCTGAACCGCTTCGGCGAAACGCAGCTCACCCGACCCTCGCTTTCGAATAGTGGCTAAGTTCACCTGAGCTGATCTGCGCTTCGCTGGCGAGACCTCAACAAAAGCGCTGGTTCGGCCGCGAAACCAGCTCAGGTCAGGTGAACTTTGGGGGTAGGTTGCCGCCACCATGACTTTCGGCCTCGTTCTGACTTGGGCGTTCTTGGCGGCGAAACCCCCGCCCGACGCCCGCCAAGACTTTCTCGACGCGATGGTGCTCGAACTCAACCGCAACCAAGCCGAGCTGAAGCTCAAAGAAAACAAGCCCCCGTACTTCATCAGCTACCAGATGAAAGACTTCGACCAGCGCGAGATTTCGGCGAAGTACGGAGCGCTCTTCGAAGACGGGTCGGGCCGAGAACGGCGCTTGTCGGTCGACGTGCGCGTCGGCGACTACGGGTTCGACAGCTCGACTGGCGACGAATTCGACTTCGGCTTTTCGACCAAGGGCACCAGCTACATCAGCCGAAAGCTGGGGCCGCTCGACGAGAGCCCCACCGCCCTGCGCACGGCGCTGTGGCTCATCACCGACGAAAAGTACAAAGCCGCGCTGTTCAACTACCTCAAGAAAAAGGGTGAAGACGTCTACACGGTCGACGACCCGAAGAAGGCGCCTTCGTTTTCGAAAGAAGACAGCCAAGGGTTCGTCAGCCCTCGAGTGGTGTTCTCGTTCGACCATGACCGCTGGGTGAAGCTCGCGCGCGAAGTGTCGGCGTTGCTCGCGACCAAAAAAGAATTCTTCGATTCTGAAGTGCGCATCACCGGTGACCGCATCATTCGCTACTTCGTTTCGACCGAGGGTACCCGGTTGGTGACCGAAGAAACGCTCTACGGCATTCACGTTCAGGCGTACACCCGTGCCGACGACGGCCAGCTGCTCGAAAATTCGCGCGACTTCTACGCCCCCCGTGAAGACCAGCTGCCGACCGACGCGAAAGTGCGGGCCGACGTCGAAGGGCTCGTGGCTGAGCTGAGCGCCCTGCGCGTCGCGCCGACCATTGACCCCTACACGGGGCCGGCGATTCTCGAACCCGACGCCGCGGGCGTGCTCTTTCACGAAGCGGTGGGCCACCGGCTCGAAGGCGAACGCCAAGACAACGACACCGAGGGCAAGACGTTTCGTGGCCAGGTCGGCAAGCAGGTGCTGCCGACGTTTTTGTCGATCGTCGACGACCCGACGAGGCGCGAAATCGACGGCGTGCAGCTGAACGGGTACTACCTGTTCGACGAAGAAGGGGTGCCCGCGCAGAAGGCCTCGCTCGTTCAAGACGGTGTGCTCAAGTCGTATTTGCTGTCACGCAAGCTGGTCGAGGGCTTTTCGAAGTCGAATGGCCACGGCCGCGCGCAAGGCAACCGCAAGCCCGTGGCGCGCATGGCGAACCTCATGGTCGAATCGAAGAAGGCGGTCAGCGACGACGAACTGAAGCGCCAGCTGATCGCCGAGGCGAAGCGCCAGGGCAAGCCGTACGGGCTGCTGATTCGCGACATCACGGGGGGCAACACCAACACCACGGGCTTTGGCTACCAAGCGTTCAAGGGCACGCCCCGCATGGTGTACCGGGTCGACGTGCGCGACGGCAAAGAGTCGCTCGTTCGGGGCGTCGAGATCGTCGGCACGCCGCTGTCGTCGGTGAACCGCGTGCTCGCGGCGGGCAAAAAGCAGGGCGTCTTCAACGGGTTCTGTGGGGCCGAGAGCGGCATGGTGCCGGTGTCGACCGTGGCGCCCGCGGTGCTGCTGCAAGAAATTGAATTGCAGCGCGCGCTCGACGGCAAAGACCGGCCGCCCCTCTTGCCGAGCCCGTTCGCCACCCCGTCGGTCTCGCCCGCGACCAAATAACACCCCATTTGGGGCATGTGGGCGTCGTGGCTACCTGGGCACTCCAGTGGGCGCTCGGCGCGTGATGGGTGCGGGGCGTGCTGGCCGCGGCGTACACTCGCGGCCCCGTGGCGATCTCCGAGCCTCTTCAGCTCAACCCCACCGAAGCCCTGTTGACCGCTCTGCGGCGCTTTCGGGGCGCGAGCGATCGGGCGGCGCAGCTGCCCGAACTCGAGCGTTGGGCTCGCGAGGCCGACGCCCTCGACGAGGTCGCCGAGGCGGTCGAAGACGAATCGGAGCGCGTCGAAGACCCTGGGGCCGTGGTGTCGCTGTTGAGTTTCTGCGCTCGCTTGCGCGAAGAGCTGAAGCAGCCGCACAAAGCCATCACCCAGTGGAACGACGTACTCGCCGCGCAGTCGACCAACGTCGACGCCCTCGACGCGCTCGCGCGGCTCTTCGCGGCCAACGGAGACTACGCCAACGCCGCGCAAGCGGGCTTGCGCCGAGCGCGCCTCTTCGGCTCGACCGCGGGGCCTGACCGCCATGCCCACTTTGCGGCGGCCGCCGACCTCTTCGTCGCTGCCGGTGCGGCCGACGCGGCGCTCGGCGCGCTCGACGAGTCGCTCGCCGGCGGCCGGGCCCAAGCGTCGGGGGCGGGGCCGGTGCAGATGCGTCGCGCTCGGCTGCTCGAGGCGCGGCACCCCGAGGCCGCGGCCGCGGCCGACGCCCAAGCGCTCGGTGTCGTCGCTCACGAGACAGAAGCCACCGAAGGCCTCGTTCGCTTGTTGGCCGTGCCGTCGGCGCGCGCGCTCGCCGCCCAGGCGCTCGAACCGGTGGCCCGCCGAACGGCCGACCCGCGGTACCTGCGCGACGTGCTCGAAGCGCGGGCCGAACTGGCTGAACCGACCTCGCGCGCCGAGCGCTTGCTCGAACTGGCCACGTTGCACGAAGCGGCCGGTGAACCTCGGCTGGCGCTCGCGGCGTACGTTCGGGCCGGCTCGCCGAGGCCCCTCTTGGGCTCGGCGCGTGCGGCGCTCGAACGCTTGGCGGCGTCGCTCGACGCGACCGACGAAGTGCTGGCGACCTACGAAGAATGGCTCGAACGAGACCCGAACCACGCCGACCCGACGCTCGTTCGCCGGGTCGCCGAACTGCACGAGGAGTTGGGGCACGACCAACAGGCCTTCGACGCGTGGGAATGGGCGGCCGAGGCGGCGCCGAACGACCTCGACGTGCTGGGCCAATTCGCCGAACAGTGCCGAGAACGGGGCGACTTCGCTCGGCTGGCGAAAGCGCTCCGTTGGCAGCTGGGCGCGAGCCCCGAAGGGCCCCACCGCCTCAAGTTGCTCACCACGCTCGCGAGGGTGTGTGAAGAACACTTGGCCGACGACGAGGGCGCGGCCGAGGCGTACCAGGCGTACTGCGACGCCTGCCCGACCGACGCCGACGCGCTCGAGCAGCTCAAGCGGCTTCGTGAAAAGACCAAAGACGCGGTCGGCTTGGCGGCCGCTCTCGAGCGCCAGCTCGCCACGGCCCCCGCTGCTTTGCAGCTGCCGCTCCGCGTACGCTTGGCGAAGCTCAAATTGTCGCCGCCCGAAGACGACGAGCGCGCGTTCGACTTGTTGCGCCAGGTTCTGACCGATGACCCGGGCCACGCCGAAGGCGTTTCATTGCTGGTTCAATTGGGGTCGCGCCGAGGGTCGAAACGGGCCGCGGCGGTGGCCCTCGCCGTGCCGTTGCTGGTCGCCCGCGGTGACTTTCAAGGCGCCGTGCAGCTGCTCGAGACCCAATGGGAGGCGCAGACTCAGCCCAGCGAGCGCGTCGCGACCTTGCGGCAGATCGCGCGTTTGCAAGCCGACCACCTCGGCTACCCCGAGCTGGCGTTTCTGTCGATGAGCCGGGCCCTGCGAGAACTGCCGGGCGACGACGCGGTGCTGGCCCAGACGCTCGAATGCGCCGACCGGGCCGAGGCCCGCGAAGAACTCGAATTGCTGCTCGCCGACCTCGTCGAGCTCCAGCCGCCGGGGCCGGTTCGACTGCGCCTCGCCCGAACGCTCGCCGGCCGCGCCGAAGGGCCCGACGCCGCGCGGGCGTGGCAAGAGGTGCTGGCCCAGGCCCCGAGCGACCCAGAAGCCCAGCGTCGGCTCGACGAGCTGCTCGAAAAGGCGGGCCGGCTCGACGAGTTGGTGGCGAACGCCCAGGCCCGGGTCGACGGCGCCTCGACGAGCGAACGGCCCGCGTTGTTGCTCGAGTTGGCCGAGAAGCAAGAGCGCGCCGAGCGGCTCGACGAGGCCGCCGCGACCTTGACGAGTCTCTTCACCCTCGCGCCGACCGAACAAACCTTGGCCCCGCTCGAGCGCGTGCTCGGCCGGCTGGGCAAACACTTGGCCCGCGCCGAAGTGTTGGAGCGTCTCGCCCAGTTTGCCCAGACCGCGAACGACCCTGACCGGCAGGTGGCCTTGACCCTGCAACAAGCCCAGGCGTTGGGGGCCGCGGGGGCGCCGCTGCGGGCGGTGCCGCTCTACCAAGCGCTGCTGGCGCGAAAGGGCCATGAACCACTCGCCGTCGAAGGGTTGTTGGCCTTGGTCGGTGTGCCCGAATCGGGCGAGGCCGCCGTCGCAGCCTTGCGCTCGACGTACCTGGGTGACGACGAAGGGCCCCAACGCGAAGCGCTCCTCGAAGCACTGGTCGCGGTGCCCGGGCTGCCCGGCGCCGCCGAGTGCCGGCTCGAGCTCGCCGGGGTTCACGCGCGGTTGGGCCACTGGCCTCAGGCGTTC
>JBGAIY010000488.1:0-6584 GCA_044225205.1 Myxococcaceae bacterium
CGCGAAGCGTCAATGGCGAAGCTGTTCGCCAGCGAAATGTCGAACCGGGTCTGCGACCGTGCGCTGCAAATTCACGGCGGCATGGGGTACATCGACGAATTTCCCGTCGAGCGGTACCTGCGCGACGCTCGCGTGCAGACGATTTACGAGGGCACCAGCGAAGTGCAGCGTCTGGTCATCGCCCGCGAAGTGCTCCGAGCAGCCAGCTAGAACCACGTTCACCAACCGACGCAATTCACTTGGTCTCGCGAAACCCAGGTCAGATCGACTGAGCTTCGGGCTCTCGGCGGCTCCCCCCCCGTTCGCCGTTCGCGCTCATTTCTTCGGCGGGCTTGGGGCTTTCTTCGTCGCCGCGAGGGGGAAGTTGGCGTCGAGCACTTGCTTGGCCTGCTGCTTGAGCGGCGCGTGCGGCGACTTTTCGGCAATCGCCATCAACGCCTCTTTGACCGCGTCGTTCTTCACCTGTTCAATGGTCACGATGTAGCTGCTGCGCGCATCGTTCGTCAGGGGGGAGTCGCCCAAGACCACGTCGCGCACCAGGCGCGCCCATTCGGGGGTCGACCGCAAGGGCTCGTTCACCTCGGCCCCGTCGGCGAGCGTGATCGCCAGCACGTCGTCACTCTCGGCGAGAACACTGCGAATGAGCTCGACCCCCTCGGCCGAGGGTATGCTGGTCAGGCTCGAAATGGTTCGTCGGTAATACGCGTAGCCACGGCTCTTTTGCGTCACCACGGCCGTGCGCAGGGTCGCCAGTGCACTCGACGTGCCGAGCCGGGCGGCTCCGGCCGCCAGCCCCTCGAGGTAGTTGATGTCGATGTCGCGTTTGCCCAACTCGTCGAGCACGTACTGGTGGCCTTCGCTCGAATCGGTGCGCCCCAGCAACTCGAGCGCCATGCGTTTGAGCATGATCACGCCGATCGCGTCGTCGTTGAGGTCGGTCGGCCGCTTGGCCAGCGAATACACCGGGCCCGAGAATTCGCTCGGCAGCTTCTTGAACCGCGAATGCAACAACCGGTTCATGACCCCGACTCGAACGTGGGGTGACGGGTCTTTGAGCAAGACGTCGAGAATGGCGCCCATGGCGGTGGTGGTCGGCTTGGTTTCTTCTTTCATGTCGGGGTTGCCCAGCTCGCCCAGCAAATTCCACGTGGCGATGAGGCGCCAGGTCGGGTCGGGGTCGTGACGGGCCGCCGCCGCCCATTGTTCTTCTGACACCGACGGGCCGTTGACGCGTACCAGCGCCAAACCATTCTGGTTCCAGTTCACCCATTCGGGGGCGGCGGGCACGTCGAAGGTGACGCTCACCTCGGGCTTGTCGACCAAAATGGTCTGCTCCTTCGTGTACGACGGCTCGGCCGTTCGGTGCACGACGATGGGCAGCTTGAAGACAAACGGGCCTTTTTCGTCTGACCGGTTGGGTTGCTGGCGAATTTTCACCGTCAGCTGGTTGCCCGACACCTGGTACTCGGGAAAGACGACGGGGTACCCGCGCTTGTTGAGCCAGCTGTCTTTGAAGGGCTTCAGTTCTTTTTCTTTCTTCGTGATCTCGAAGACCGAGGCGAAGAAGTCGGCGCTCGTGGCCGACCCATAGGCGTGCTTGTCGAGGTACGCCTTCAAGACCTTCTTGAAGTCGGGCCGGCCGACCCAGAAGTCGAGCATGCGCAAGACGTACCCGCCTTTGAGGTACGAGACGAAGTCGAACAACTGTTCGGGGGCGAGCGCTGTCGTTGGCACCAAGGCGTGCGAACGCGGCCCTTGCTCTTGCCGAAAATAGTCTTCGACCATGCTGGTCGTGCGCTGCACTTCGACCAAATCGCTGTCGTTGTATTCGTCGGCGACTTCGCCGCCCAGGTAGCTGGCGAAGCCCTCGTTGAGCCACATGTCTTCCCACGTGGCGAGGGTCACGTCGTTGCCGAACCACTGGTGCGCCATTTCGTGCGCCAACAGCCCCGACATTCGCACGCGCATGGTTTGGTCGTTCTTGTGCTCGAGCGCCACCGCGTAATCGCGCTCGAAAATGAGCGACGTGTTTTCCATGCCAGACGTCATGAAGCGGGGCACGGCGACCACGTCGAGCTTGGCCCACGGGTACCGGGTGCCGGTCAGCCCGACCAGTGAGTTGAACATGGGCTTGAGCGAATCGGTCACGGGGAACACGCGGTCTTTCGAGCCCGGAGCCACCCACACCGTCGCCGGTATGTCGCTCGAGGCCTCGACGCCCTCGAACACGCCCACCGCCACCGCGAACAAGTAGCTCGACTGCGGCTTGTCTTGCACCCACGTGACGCGGCGCAAATTCTTGCCACCCTCGGCGAACTTCTCGTCGCGCGTCTTGCGCCCATTCGAGAGCACGGTGTACTGCTCGTCGACCGTCGCTTGCAGTTCGAACGTCGCCTTGTCGTTCGGCTGGTCGTTGCACGGGTAGAACCGCTGCGCGAAGTT
The DNA here is from genome assembly GCA_044225205.1 of Myxococcaceae bacterium. GTDB lineage: Bacteria > Myxococcota > Myxococcia > Myxococcales > Myxococcaceae > JAEUJT01. Next base: position 2,443 of record JBGAIY010000488.1, read on the forward strand.
GGGTTCGAACAGAGTGAAGAATGAAGGCGGTTGCCCTTCGGCGTTGTTCACCCGAAAGAACCCTTCTTGCGTGGTCGACGCCTTGCCCGAATACGAAAGCTCGACCGACAGCTCCTTGCCCGCGGCCACCGGCTTGGCGAGCTTCACCACCAGCACGCCCGTCTTCGTGTCGGGGTCGTAGCGAGGGCTCGGCACCGCCGCTACGCCGTCGACCAACGCGAACTCGATGTTCAAGTTGTACGCGTCGAACTCGATGTCTTTGAGTGGCTTCGTCGCCTTGAGTTTCGCGGTCAGCTTGTTCTTGAAGGTGCCGTCGTTGTCGAGGCGCATTTCAAGCGTGTAGTGCTGCGCGTCGTAAGGGCGGGCTTTGGCGGCAAAAGGGTTGGCGGCGGTGAGCGCGGTCATCACCAAAAAGGCGGTCATCATGCGGCCACACCGTAGGCGAAAGGCCCGACGATCGCAGGGGTTTCGAGCAGGTGCGTCTGGGTGACCACGGTCGACTCGTCTGCCGGCTTTCAGGGCCATGGCGATGGGCGGCCTCGACCGCGGCTGAGTCGCTGTCGGTATCGAACTGGCGCAGATCAGCGCTGAGGCGAGCCGCGGGCGAACAACCGACGTGGGTCGCAGCGCCCATGATAGACGTGCGGGCAGAACCGTGCAGTTCGGGCTCGTTGCGAGCACAGCAGCGCGGATCGACGAACGCAGACCATTTCTTCAACCGATGGTCGCCTTGAAATGGGCGTGCGGGCAGAACCGTTGCAGTTCAGGCTCGTTGCCAGTACGAAGCAGATCGAACGCGAACGAGGCGCAACCGACGCCGATGGTCGCCTTGAAATGGAGCGTGCAGGCAGAACCGACAGTTCAGACTCGTTGCGAAATTTAGCGCCGATCAGGCGACGCGGGCGAACAATATTCCGATGGTCGCCTTGAAATGGGCGTGCGGGCGAGACAGGTGAGTTCGGGCTCGTTGCAGGCGGCGCAGATCAGGCAACGAACGCGGGCGAACAACCGACCGATGGTCGCCTTGAAATGGGCGTGCGGGCAGAACCGTGCAGTTCGGGCTCGTTACGGCTGGATCAAGGCGAACGCGGGCCTTCAATAGAATAAAGGTCACCGCACAATGGCCCTCGCCAGCCAGCTGCGTGATCTCGTCGAGCTTCACCTCGTCACGCTCACCGCTCAACACGTGCGGCTCGCGCGCGTCGAGTTGGCGGCCGACGCGAAGTTCGTCGGCACCCGAATCGGCGTCATCGCCGCGCTCGCCCCTTTGGTGCTGGTGGGCTACGGCTTTCTGTGCGTGGCCTTGGCATATGCGCTCCAACGCGTCGTCGCCCCCGACCTCGCGTTTTTGATCGTCGGGCTGCTCAACCTGCTCGGCGGGGTGATTGGCATTCTGCTCGCCGTCAAACAGCTGCAGGGCGCCAGGTTCTCCGAACAGTCGCTCACCGAACTCGAAGCGACCTCCGCGCTCGTCGTTCGCGCGCAGAAGAGCGCCCTCGTGACCACTTCGACCAAGTCGGCCCTCGCGCCCGTCGCAAACTCCGCGCTGGGTCGACCCGCGCCCGCGACCACCCCCAGCGAAGTCAAAGCCGAGCTGGCGGCGACCCGCGAACGGGCCCGCGCCCAGTTGGCCGCGCTCGAAGCTGAATTCGACGGCCTTGGCCAGTGGCGAGAATTCGTTCGTCGCCGGCCGGCGGTTGCCGTCGCCAGCGCGTTCGCAGTGGGTTACGTATTGGGTCGGTTGCTTTCACGTGGGCGCTCGTGACCCAGCGCTCGACTTTCGCCTTCTTCACTCCAGGAGTCACATGAGCACCAACACCCAGTCTCCCTCGAACGGTACTTCTTCGGCCAGCGCCGCTCCGCTCGGTGACGTCGCTGAACGCCTCGGGCCGAAGCTCGAAGAAGCCCAAGAACAGCTGACCCAACTCAACGAGCGCATCAAGGGGTTCATTCGTCAGAACCCCGGCACCACGCTGCTCGGCGCCGCCGCGCTCGGGTACCTCATCGGCCGCTGGGCATCACGCAAATGAGCGACGCCCGAAAAGCCCTCGACGAGGCACTGCCGTTTTCGGTGCAAGACGTTGAACACGCCATCACCGGAGCGGCGAAGACCGTGAATTCGGCCTTGAACGGCGTGGCCGACGCGACCGGCGTCACCGACCGGGTGGCCCAGAACCCCTACGGCCGGGTCGCCGCCGCACTCGCCACCGGCTATGTGGTGGGCGGAGGCCTGTTCACCCCCACGACCGCCCGGCTCGTACAGCTCGGCGTCAAGGTCGCGTCGATACCGGTCGTTCGCAATCAACTGCTCGGCCTCGCCGAGGCCGTCGTCGACGGGCTCCTCGAAGCCGCCCGAAAGAACGACGAGACGTAGCCACGTTCAGTGGCTCCGCTGAACGTGGCAAAAAAACGAAGAAACGAGGCGCACCATGTCGATGAAAGAACTGAAGCGACGTTTGGCTGACTTCGAGCGTGATGACCTCCTGGGCCTGATCGGCCTCGAAGAGCGGCGCTCGGCCGGTGACAAGGTGTTGCCGGGCCTCGCGCTGTTCGGTGCCGGCCTGCTCGTCGGCGTCGGGCTGGGCCTGATGTTGGCACCCAAGCCCGGCAGCGCCCTGCGCGACGACGTGAAGCAGCGCTTCGGCAAAGGCCATGAGCCCAAGGCCGAACCGAAAGCGGCCGAAGCGACTCGCGTGGTGTGAGCGGTTCGCGCCGTGACCAAGCCGAAGAAACAACGCCGCGCGAAGGCCCAGAAGCGCCCGAGCCGTCCGAAGACGCCGAGTTCGGCGCTCGTGCCCGTCGCCCCCGGTCGTGAGCTGCTGCGCAAAGACACGCCGCTCGACGCCGTGCCAGTGGTCAGCGCCGAAGCCGTCGTCGGTTCGGTGCTGGGGCGCGCTCAGCGCCTCGAGACCATTGAGGCCGCGTACGCCGCCTGGGCCGAGCTGCAAGACGAATACACCCAGCGCCGAGCCGACCTCGCCGCTGAATTTCGCCTGCTCGACGAGCACGCCGTGCTGCTGCTCGGAGCGGTACGCACCGCCCACGGCGCCGCCGCCCCCTCGGGGCCTGAAGCGCCCGACGCACTCACCCACGGCAACCAACTCGACGCCTTCTTGGCCGGGGCCCGCGAGAAACTCGCCGAAGCCCGGAGCCAGGTCGAAGCGCGCCAGGCCGCCGAGGCCCGCGCGTTTTCAGGCGCGTTCACCACGCTCGCCGAAGAAATTCGCCAACGGCTCATTCGGCGCTCGCTGCACGTGAAGCCGACCTTGCGGGTGATGGTGCGCTTGCTGCCCGCGGGTCAGCGCATTCTCCACGCCCAGCGGCTCGACCCCGACGACGCCGTGGCCTTCTTGTTCGCCGTCACCAACCGAATACCCAGTCGGTACGGTTACTTGTTCGACGACTCCACCGACGACGTCACCGCTCCGCCTCCTTGGCTCTACCCAGACGACGGCCTCCTGGCGGAACAGACCCGAGCCACGCCGAGCGAGCTGCGGGCCGCGCTCGACGCACGCGCCACGGTCTGGCCCGTCAAAGGCATGGTGCCCCTTCGCTTGCCTTCAGATCAACGACTCGCGCGCTGGCTCCAACGCGGCCCCGTGATGGAAGCCGAAGTCGAAGAAGGGGGTCACTTTCGAAACGTGCTCAGCCACGACGAGGCCGAACGGTTTTTGGGCCTCATGCTTTCGCTCAAGCTCGAAGCGAAGATCGACTTCGAGCTCGTCAACGGGTGAGGCGCGTCAACGTGTCTTCACCACCGCCACGTCGGCCGTACCACCCAAAATCGCCGAGCCGGTGAACAAGTTGTCTGACTTCGGGCCGCCCAATTTCACCGACTGGTGCACGATGAGGTAGTTCGAGCCCGCGTTGGGAAACGCCGACCCCGGTATCGTCACCTGCGTCACCTTCCACTCCTGTGGAGCCAGTACCAACTTCAGAAAGTCGACCGGGGTCATGGGTACGTTGGTGTACGTCGGTGTCAGTTTCGAGCCGTCGGCCGAAAGGGGAAAGACGGTCTCGAAGCCCAGCGTACGTTCGACGCCAGACGCGGGCTCGGGGCGGGTAAACGTGAACGCCGCGTTGGCGACTTGGTCGACGTAGCCGGCCGACGGGTGAAACTGGGTAATGCGCTCGAGTGCTGG
>JBGAIY010000489.1:0-5562 GCA_044225205.1 Myxococcaceae bacterium
GCGTGAGCGAGAAACGCGTTTTGCCAGTAATTGTTTCTGGCCTCGTCGCCTGGCCAGTACACGAGGATCTCGTGGTTCCAATACGTCAGTGAGCCGTTCGCCCAGGTGGCGACCTGGGCCAGCTGTGCTGGCGAGAACTGGTCGAACGCCAAGTCGGCCGTCGCCACGATGTTGAGCATTCGTTCTTCGATGTGCTGGTAGGTCTCTCCGTGCCCGGTGTCGCCGGTCGGCGCGGCGGCGACCATGGCCAGCGCCTCGTCACGCGCGGCCCGCACCATGGCGGTGTCGTGCGTCAACCACCCCACGAACGCGAGGTGCCAGGTCGGCACATCGTCGTAGTCGGCTCGATTGGCCAACGCCGCTTGGCACAGCGTCACGAAGCCCAAGGGCGTGCCGGGGTTGTTCGCCGAACTCCCTGTGGCTTCTGGGTCATTGGCCGCGATTGAAGCGAGCAAGCGCGCACGGTCGGCTTGAAACAGAAACGGGCGCGTACCGAAGCCCGTCGGAGTGCCCGCGTCGAAGACCCCCGCGTCGGGAGTGGCACCGCCGCCATCAGCCCGCCCTGCATCGACGGCACCCGCGTCGGGAGTGGCACCGCCGTCACGAACCCCGCCATCGCGTGGGGTTCCGGCATCGCCCCGCGGCTCCATGACCCCAGCGTCGAACGGCCCCGCATCGAAAGGCCCCGCGTCGGGCACCCCGGCGTCAGGTACCACGGGGTCAGGCGCCGTGCCCGCGTCACCCCCAAGGCCGCCGTCGCTGAGAACCCCTCCCGCGTCGTCAATGCCTGAATCTGTCAGGGCTTTTCCCCCGTCGGTCGTCATGGGCCCGACGAGGCCTTCACAGGCCGCCAACCCCACCGCGAAGACCCAGAGAATTCGATGCATGGCGCGTTTCCTTGTGAGCGGAGCACGCACCCAATTCACGACCCCCACCGAATGGACCGACGCCGACGAAAAAAAGACCCCGCGAGGGCTGACCACGAAAGTGCACAGCCTTTCGTCCACCGTGGGGTGTTCGCGAATTGACTGGTGGCGGGGCGAATCGGTCGCTTCGTTGACGGCAGCGGCGGTTCAAATCATGATGATTGCCTTCGAAACATCGATGCCTGCCGTTGATGACTCAGCGTGGTTGCGCGGTTTTCATCTCGGCGAGCGCCCGGTGCTCGAGGCCTGTTACCGTGAGTATTACGTACTCGTCTTCAACACCGCTCGTCGCTACCTGCCGCCGGTCGACGCCGAAACCGCCGTTCACGAAGTGTTTCTCAAGCTGCTGGCTGACCCCGCCGCGCGGGCCAGCTTTCAAGGCGGGTCGCTGGCGGCCTGGCTGTCTCGCGTGGCGACGAATCACGCGTTGCGCATGCTCGAGCGGCAACACCGAGAAGTGCCGACGGAGACGGTCGGGGTCGGCCTGGCGGCCGAGACGCGCGAAGCCGAGGTCGCCGAAGCGCGCATGATGCTCGAGCGCTTTCGACGTGAAGTGTTGCCCGAAAAGTGGGCCAAGGTGTTCGAAGCCCGGTTCGTTCGAGGGCTCGATCAACGTTCGGCCGCCCGAGAGCTCGGCATGTTTCGAACGACGCTCGCGTACCAAGAGCTGCGCATTCGTTCATTGCTGCGGGCGTTCTTCGTGGAGGGCACGCCATGACGACCCCGTGTGCCGAACAGTCGTTGGTCGACGCCCACTTCTCGCTCGACATTTCGCCCGAACAAGAACAGCGGCTGCGCGCGCATTTGCCGCAGTGCCCGAGTTGCCACGAGCGCTACCGCCGCTTGTTGTTGCTGGCCCACGTCGACCCGGCGCAGCCCAGCGGTGAAGCCCGCCTGGCTCGAGGCTTGGGGTTTCGCGGCCGACCGAGGCCGAGCCTTGGTCTGGGTCTCGCCCTCGCCGCGACCGCCGCGGTGGTGGCGCTCGTCGCCGGCTCGGGGCTGTGGCGCGCGCCCAGCGACCCGTACACCGCTCGAGGCTCGGCCACCCAGGCCGCGTTCTTTGCCTTTCGACTGCACGACGGTCGGTCAGAGCCCTTGCGCTCGACCATGGTGGCGAACGACGAACTCGCTTTCTCGTATGTGAACGCGGGCGCCTTCAAGCGCGTGCTGATTTTCGGAGTCGACGCGCGCCAAGCGGTGCACTGGTACCACCCCGCGTGGGTCGACCCGAATGACAACCCGGTCGCCATCACCATTGAGCCCGCTGAGCGGCCGCGTGAGTTGGGGCAAGCGGTTCGCCACCCCTTGGCCCCCGGGTCGTTGACGCTCTATGGCGTGTTCACCGACGAGGCGTTGACGGTCAAAGACGTAGAGGCTCGCCTCGCCCGCCACGACCTTGCGTTTTCTCACGCCGAAGTTCGCACCACGGTGGTCGAGGTGACGCCGTGATTTTCACGCTCGCCTCGGTCGCGGCGTTCGCCCTCGGTCAGCACCGCGGGCTCGAAGCGCACCCGAAGGCGCTGGCCTTGGTGGTCGGGGTGAACAAGAGCGTCGACCCCGAACTCGAGACACTCGCTTACGCCGACGACGACGCGGCGGGGTACTACGAGTTGTTGCGCTCGGTTGGGGTCGACTCGGTGTTGCTCGCGCGGTTCGACGACAACACCCGACGGGTGCACCAAGCCGCGGCCGCGGTCGCCAAGGCGCCCACTCAAGAAAACTGGGCCGCCGCGGTGAGCGAGCTGCTGGCCAAGGTCAACGCCGCCGGGCCGGGCGCGGCCTTGACGGTGTACGTGGTGTTCGCCGGGCACGGCAACGTGAAGGGGTCTGAAGGGTATTTGGCGCTCGAAGACGCGCGGCTCACCGCCCCGCAGTTGACCGCGCAGCTGTTCAGCCACTTGTCGTCACACCAGGTGCATTTCATTGTCGATGCGTGCCAGTCGTCGTTCTTGGCGGTGGGCCGGGGCCCCGGCGGAGAGCGCCGCGCGGTGACGGGTTTTACCGTCGCCGCCATACCCGAACACGTGGGGCTGTTGCTGTCGACCGGGTCGTTTCGCGAGAGCCACGAGTGGGAGGGCTTTCAAGCCGGCGTCTTCAGCCACGAGGTGCGCTCGGGCCTTCGCGGCGCCGCCGACGTCGACGGCGACCAGCTCGTCTCGTACCGCGAAATGGCTGCGTTCGTCGAACAGGCCAACCGTACCGTCGACAACGAGAAATACCGCCCCGACGTGTACGCCCGGGCGCCGAGCAGTGGCTCCACGTTGTTCGACTTGAGCGGCGGCCAGGGCAACCGCTTGGTCATCGACCCGCCCCACGCAGGCCACTACTCGCTCGAAGACGCGCGCGGCGTTCGCCTCGCCGACTTTCACCACGACGTGGGGCAAGCCATCGAGTTGCTGCTGCCTGCCGAAGGGCCGGTGTTCTTGCGGCAGGCCAACACCTCGGTCGAATACGAGGTGCCTGCCGCTGGCACCGTGCGGTGGTCGATGCTCACGCTCAACCATTCGCGGGTCTCGAGCCGTGGCGCGGCCCACCTGGCGTTCTCGCAGCTGTTCAAAGCCCCGTTCAGCCGGCGCGACGCCGAGCGCTACCAATTCAGCACCGCCCAGCTCGTCACCGACCAAGGCCAGACGCGCAAGTGGCTGGCGGCCGCGTCGTTCTCGCTCGCGGCGGTGGGCTTGGGAGTCGGTCTTGGGTGTACCCTGCGCGACCAGGCCGTGCGGGCTCAGGCCACGGTCGACGAGTCGCAGTTGGCGCGCGCCGCGCGCAACGGCGAACTTCGAAACCTCTACGTCGGCAGCGTGGTGGGGTTCGTCTCGGCCGGGGTCTTGGCGGCCCTCGGGGCAGGGCTCGTGCTCTGGCCCGACGGCGGGGTGCTGGTCGTCGCGAGCGACGGCGCGGGCACGACCGTGACGCTGGGAGGCCGATTCTGATTCGTCGGCTCGCTCCATGGCTTTGGGGGCTCGGGGCGCTCGCGGGCTGCTTCAAGCCCTTGAGCGAGACCGGGCTTTCGTGCCCCTGCGAGAGCGACTGGGTGTGCTGCGCCGCCACGCAAACCTGCGCGCCCGACCGAGCGGCCTGCCCCCTGCCCGTGGCGTTGGAGCCCGAAGCCCCGCGCGCGTTCACCGTGCCGATGGGGCACCCGCGGCTGTGGTTTGCCGACAGCGCTTCGCTCGACGCCGCGCGTTCGGCTTTCAAGAAACGGTACCCACTCGGAGTGGGCTTCGAGCCGCGCACCGAGCCGGTCGCCAACGCCTTCGGGTATTTGATGACCCAAGACACGAACTTCGCCGCGGTCGCCACGTCGTGGCTGTTGGCGCTGACGCTGCCCGACTCCGACGTGCCAGGCCCCAACGGCGGCGGGTACGACGGTTTTGCGAACTCGGGTCGGGCCGCGGCGCTCGTGTTCGACTGGTGCTACGACCAGTTCACGCCAGAACAGCGCGCCACCCTCATCACCAGGTGGAACGGGTACGTCGCGCACCAGTTTCAGCGCACCCTCGGCGGCCCCACCACGCCCGCCACCACCGAGTCGTGGGTCGTCTTTTCGACTGGCCTGTCGTGGGCCTTGGCGTCGATGCACCACAGCGACCAGGCCGAGGCGCTGCTCACCCAGTCGTGGGCGCGGTTCGATCAGGCGTACAAGCCCTTCTTGGCCGACGGCGCGCAAGGAGGCGTGCTCGGCCAAGGCTCTCACGCCGACCCGTTGAGTCTCGAGGCCATGGCCTTGCCCTTCGCTACCCTGAAGGCGTGGGGCCGCCAGCCGCTGAACGAGAGCCTGTTCTTTCGCGAAGCCGTGTACGCGCTCGCGTTTTCGACGACGCCGGGCCCCACCGCCGCCACCAGCTCGAGGCCCGCCGGTGACGAACTGTTTCCGTCGAACGATGACGACTATTGGCAATACGGCCGCAGCGCTTCGAGCAAAGAGCTGGGGGCGTACCTGGTGTGTGCCTCACGGCAGTGGCCGGCCGAGCCGGTGGGCGACGTCGCTCGAGCGTTGCTGGCGCGTCTGGCGCCTCCGGTCGAGACCTACGTCGCGTTCGGCGAAGACGCCGGGTTCACCGACGCCGGCAGTTCGGCCGCGTTGACGCGCTTGCCGCACGACCATTGGGCCGCCGGCATCGGCCAGGTGTTTTCGCGCGACGGGTGGTCGCCGAACGCGAGCGCCTTGGTGTTTCAGGTCGGTCTGTCGCGAGGCGGGTACGCCGGGCATCGCGACGTGGGCTCGTTCGAGGTGTGGGCCGACGGCCGGTGGGTGACCCGAGAATCGCCCGGTCGGGCCGGCACCGTCGCGGGGCTGGGGGGGCAGGGCGCCGAACCTCACCTCTCGGCACTGCCCCACAACGTCGTGCTCTTCGAAGGCGTTGGGCCCGCGTCGCCCTCAGCCGTTGACGGGGCGCCTCGGGTGCTTCGGCTGCAGGTCGCCGACGGGCTGCTGTACGCCGCGGTCGACTTGTCGCCCGCCTACCGCGCGAGCGCGTCAACGCGGGTCGAAGGCGGCCGACTTACCGAAGACAACGCCCACGCGGGCAGCGTCGTGCGGGAGGTATTTTTCGTGAAGCCGTTGAGCGCGCTCGTCGTCGTCGACCGGCTCGAGTCGGTCGCCTTCGCCCGCCGTGACGTCGAGACCGCGGCG
>JBGAIY010000490.1:0-5559 GCA_044225205.1 Myxococcaceae bacterium
CTGCTCTTCGCTTTTGCCTTGCTCGCGAATGAGCACCGCGTCGGCGGCGAGGGCCACCGCGCTCGCCATGGCGAGGTACCCACAGTCGCGCCCCATGACTTCGACGACGAAGGCACGCCGGTGGGCGCGCGCGGTGTCGCTGATGCGGTCGCACGCTTCGACAATGGTGTTGAGCGCGGTGTCGACGCCCAAGGCCGACGCGGTGCAGCCAATGTCGTTGTCAATGGAGCCGGGAATGCCGATGACCTTCGCCCCGAATTCGGTGGCCAGCAGGTGGGCCCCCGTCAGCGAGCCATTGCCGCCAATGACGACCAGCCCTTCGATTTCGTTCTTCTGGAGCTGCTCGAAGGCCGTTTGGCGACCGGCCCGCTCGCGAAACCGAGCGCTGCGCGCCGACCCGATGAGCGTGCCACCCTGCCCTCCAGCCGTGTCGACGTCAGGCTCGACCGTCACCTGCCCCGAAGGCAGCGTGTGCGTCAGCTGCCGAAACTGGCCGTCGATGAGACCGTCGTAGCCCTCGAGCACGCCGAACGCCGAAACGCCTTGGGCGGCGGCCAGCTTCGCCACCGCTCGAATCGCCGAATTCATGCCCGGCGAGTCTCCGCCCGAGGTCAAAATCGCAAGCCGCTTCATCGTTCGCTCCGGTGGTGCGAGGTGAGGCACCGCAGTGAAGCGCACCTTGGGCGTGAGGGCCACGGTCTCGAACGCGCCCGCGGGTTGTCGACGGCCAGGCCACAGTTCGCCGCCGACCGAGGCCTCGGCGGCCACAGGCGCAGCCCTTCCGTTCAACCGGGCCGAAGCGGTGCGGGGCTTGAGCGCCCGAAAGCACGGCACGGTGATTGCTGCCCACGCCGCATGGTTCGACTTCTTTTCATGGGTGCTTGTTTGCTTGCGGCGTGCACGTCGGTCGTACCCGACACCCGGGTCGACGGGGGCCGTGACGCAGGAGGCGCCAACGTCGGCGGGGGGCCTGGCGGCGGCAGTGGAGGAGGCTCCGGCGCCAGCGGCGGCGGCTCGGGCGGAGGCGGAGGTGGAGGCGGCGTCGGTGTTGACGACGGCGGCGTGGCCATCGACCACACTCCGGGTGTCTGGCACACCGACCGCGACCCGGTGACCGGTCGCTTCGTCTTCGTCGACCCGGCGGGCCCCAAGGCCGTCTTGCGGGGCAATTCAATGACGGGCTTCGAGACCGGCACCCGCGAGACGAACTCGGGCGCGGGGTTCTGGTTGTACAACTCCGCGCAGACGCCTGAAAACACCAAGGCCCCGAAGGTCATTGAGAACGTCGTGAGCACGCTGGCGACGCAGTGGCACAGCGACGTCATTCGTTTGCCGATTTGCGGCTCGGCCTGGTCGCAGAACTACGGGGTGCGCGACTGGGGCAACGCGAACGTTGCCGCCTACCGAGACTGGGTCGCCGTCGCGGTGAAGCAGGCGCGCGCCGAGGGCAAAGTGGTGATTCTCGACTTGCACCTGTGGGCCATCGCCAAGCTGTCGAAGGCTGGCGGCCCCTCGCGCGGCACGTTCACGAGCAACGGGAAGACGCAGAATTATTCAGACTTCGAAGACGGTTGTACCGGCGTCAACACCGTCGCGGGGGTCAACAGTTGCGCGCCCGAAGACTGGTACACCACCGACACCTCGAAGTGGGAGTGCGCCATTGCGAACGCCGACGGCGCCACGTTGCACAACGCGTACTTCAACCGCGACCACATCAAAGCGATGTGGACGAGCATCGCCAGCCAGTACGCGAACGACAGCGCCGTGTGGTTCGAGCTGTTCAACGAGCCGTACACGCGGCTCGCGCCCTCTTCTTTTCCCGGAGTCGGCCCGAATCAACCCGACGACGAATACCCGTGGGACCTCTGGTCGCAGGTGATGGATTTGTGGATTCGCGGCATTCGCGACGACGCCCACGCGAAGAACATCATCATCGTGAATGGGCTCGACTTTGGTTACGACTTTGGGCCAGTCAACGGGCCGATCGCCTCGCCCGCCACGTTTCTGCCGTGGAAGAGCACGTACGCGAACATCGCGTACTCGTTTCACCCGTACCAACACGGCGCCTGCTGCGGCCACATTGGCGCGGGCGCGACCGACGAGAGTGCGACCGACCCGTACGAGGCCGGCTTCTGCTCGTATTACCCAGACGGCTCGACGTGGGGCGCCCCGAGCGGCGCAACCCTGCCGGGAGCCGCGAGCTGCGTGAAGAACGGCTACGCCGCGACCCAAGACAAGAAAATGCCACCGTGCACCTGGGCGCCGAACGCCTACAACCCCGCGACGCACGCGAACGGCCTCTGCGCCGGAGACCGCGCCTTGTGCAACCCGTTGACCGCCGAGCAGTGCAACGCGGTCGACCGAGGCGCTCCCACGGCCGGAGGCTGGTCGAAGTTCGCGCTGCCGATGAGCAAGTACGGGCCGTTGATTGCGACCGAGTTCGGCACCTTCGACTGCTCGTCGCCCTATGTGACGAACCTCCTCGCGTACATGCAGCGGTACGACATTTCGTACACGGCGTGGGCCTTGTGGCCGCAAAACAGTGGCGGCCCGGGTGGCCTCGGCGCATGCGGGTACCCGAGCGTGATGGCGCATTCGAGCGCGGGCGACTTTCGCCAGTGCCTCGACCCGGCGACCTGCGATGGCCTCATCACGCCGCTGCCGTGGGCGGGCGACGCGGTGTTCAAGAACTTGAAGAATCGGTGAACTGGGTCTGTTTCACGCGCCACACGGGTTGGCCGCGGCGAAGCGCGCGCATCAGGTGCCACGAGAACACCGCGTCTTCGGGGCCGACCACCCCGTCGACGAACAACGCGTGGCGAGCGGGTTCATTCAGGTCGAGGTCGCATTCGCGGGGCGCGCCGGCCACCGAAGTTTCGCCCGCGCCGAGTTCACCTGAGATGAGGGCGGGCGAGACCAACTCGCCCCCCACCCGCACGATGGCGCCGTCGTCGACCAGCACGAGCTCTTTCGCTCGGAGCGAACCTTCAATGAGCGCGTAGCTCTCACTGCAGTCGAGCGCTCGGCAGTCGACGTCGCCCAGCACCAGCAAGGCGTGCCAGTCTCCGCTGTCGATGACGCCGTCGACGACGACGTTGCCCGCGACCAACAGCTGCCCCGACAGGTACAAGTTGCCGGCGACCCGCAGGTCGCCCGCCACGAAGCGAAACGGGTCGCCGGCCACGCCGTGCTCGGCGGGCAACCCGTCTGAACAAAAGACCGGGGCAACCCGTCTGAACAAAAGACCGGCGCTCCAAGGCCCGGCCACGGCTCTGACGGAGCGGTTGAGAAGGTCGTATCTTGAGCGGGCGGGCGGTCGGCCAGCCAGGCCTTGGCGAAGGCCAGGCGAGCGGGCACGTAGCTGTTGTCGATTGCGGTGTTGGGTGGGCCACCGAAGAGTCGGCGCAAGAACCGTTCGGTGCTCGTGACGTGCGGGTCTTCGAGCGCCGCGAGCACTTCGTCGCGTCGGGCATGGCTGCCCACGAGGCGGCGAACGCGTTCGCGGTCGAACTCAGACCTGGGCGCGGGCTCGGGCAACGTCGACGACCCCGTACGCCCGCTCCACCGTCGCGACGAAGGCGTCGACCTGGCTCTCGAGGGCGGCGTCGTGCTGAAGTTCGGGGCGTTGGTGCGGGAGCGCGCGCGTCCACTCCATGGCGTCGCGCACCGTCGACGTGGTCGTCATTTCGACGCGGCCCGCCTGCATGAGGTGCAACGTACCGACGATGAGGCGCAGGGTGACGCCCTGGAGCCCGTCGACGGTGACGGCGCACGCATTGCCGACGACTCGGTTGCCGAACGCGCGCATGCGTTCAGCCCGTTCGCGCTGAACGGGGGGGGCGACGTCGAGGGGGCCTCCGTACCGGGGTATCACCGTGAGCAAAGACACCGAGCCCCACCGCTCGACGGCCGCCTCGTGCATGTCGTGAATGAAGTGAAACGTCTCGAGCGTCGGCGCCTCGAAGGCGACACCGACCAACAGCCCCGGCTTTTCGCCAAAATACGAACCCTGCTTGACGGCAATGGTGTCGATCATCGTTGACTCGTGCCGAGCGGCCCAGGCGTGAAGGCCGCGGTGGCACGAGCCCCCCCTGTGCTCTGGTTTAAAGCACGGCGTGGCCGACGCCGAAAAGGCTCAGGGCGTCGGGCCGGCTCGCCCGGTCGGTGCAGGTGGGGCTTTCGGGGGGCTGCTCGCCCACAGGCCTCCAGTCGCAAACGAGTGCCAGCCCCACGCCAACCACCTGAGCAATGAGAGCGCCATCCACAGTGACCAGGCCAACATGGCGAGGCGGTACACGGTCATCGGCAGCGACACGACCCAGGCCTGAGGCAGCGCGGTGTCGGTTCGGTCTTGAAACCAGCGCAACGCCCACGCCGAGCTGCCATTGCCGCGAATTTGCATCTCCGGCTGGCCCAACAGGCCGTGGTACACGCTCACGGCAATGATGATGAGCGCCACCGCCGTCACCCCGACGACGGCGAGTTGCCTCAGGTTGAACCACCCGCGCGTCAACGTCGGCTGCTCGCGCCGAAACCCGAGCAACAACAACCAGCCGAACACCACGGCGATGGCCGCCACTGGCACCTGGGAGAGCCCCAGCGCCAACAGCACCCACTGTCTGGTCTTGAGTGGAGCCCAGCGCAGGCGGCCCAACCCCAGCGAAACCAGCAACAACACGAGCAAAAAGCTCCAGAACAACACCGCCGGCCCCATGCGAGGGCCGCGAACGAACAGCACCCACCGGTCATTGGGCACCGTCACCTCCAAGTCGGCGTTGACGGTCGACGTGCCCACGTCGAGCGGGGGGCTCTGCCACGACGTGGTGATGCCGCTGGCTTGTTGCCAACCGAACGCCACCGACTGCGACCCAGGTGCGAGTGGCACCGACACGCGGTGGCCCTCTTGACGAATGGGTTGTTGTACGCCGTTGACCGAGACGGTCTGGAGCGTGGCGTCGTCGGGCAGGGTGAAGCCGTGCAAGCCCCCGCGCGACGAGCGCATGTTGGCGGTGAAGGTGACTTCGGTGTTTCGGGTACCGGGGGCGACCTTGAGCGACGACTGGTCGATGGTGAGCGTTTGGCCGGTGACGCTTTCAGGCCGGTCGACGGTGAGGGTGACGTGTTCTGACGGCCAGGGGCGCCATTGCGGCAACCGCGCTCCCGACGAGTCTTGTTGGTGCACCACCGGTATGCCCTCGAACTGCACGTGCCACATGGGGCTGACGTCGAGTTGCCATTCTTCGACCCAGGGCACGCCGGCCGCGGCTTTGAGGGCAATGGGCGATTTCGCCTCGAGCACGCTCGACCAGCTCACGACGGTTTCGTTCGCGGGCATGTTGACCAGCGCCTTGCCGTTTTGCACCCGCACGTCAGACGAGGTGACCGATTCGCCGGCGAGCAGGGGCACTTCGAGAACCACGGCGCTGCCGGTGGGGGTCAACCGTTCGACGCTCGTCTCGACCGCCCACGTGAGGCCGAGCACGACGTCGCGCTTCACCTTCACGAAACTGGGCAGCGTGCCGGTCTGCAGCGCGGTACCGCTGCCTTTGTCGTTGGTGG
>JBGAIY010000491.1:0-5522 GCA_044225205.1 Myxococcaceae bacterium
CGCGTCGACCAAGTCGTCATTCATGGCGAGGCCCCATTGGTGGTTGCCGGCGTTGAGCAACCGCTTGCCCCCGCCCGACGAGCCGCGAGTGTTGACCTGCAACACGGCATAGCCGCGGTTCGCGAGCAGTTGCACTTCGGGCCGGTAGCCCCAGCGGTCGCGTTCCCACGGGGCGTCGTGAACGAGCACGACCAGCGGCAGCCTCTTGGGGTCGACGCCGACGGGCAGCGTGAGCAAGCCGGTCAACGCGGTCGTGTCTTTGGCGACGAAAGCGACGGGCGTCATCGGAGCGAGTGACGACGACACCCCGTCGACGCGCGACGACTCGCCAAAGAGGTTCGAAAACGCGCGGGTTTTGCGGTCGAACAACACGTACTTCGGCGAGGCGACGTCTTGAGCCACCTGGAGCACCCACTTGGTTTCACCGGTGTCGACGCTGACGACGCTGACGTCTCCGGCGCCGGCTTTCTTGGCGGTCTCCAAGTCGGCGGTGATGGTGTAGTCGAGCGACTTCCACTCCGTGCGGCCGTTCACTTCGAAAGCCACGGCTTGAATGACGTGCTTCGTCGAATTGAGCAGCACCGCCACGGGGTCGCTTTTCTCGTTCTGCGCCAAGATCCGTTCGCTGCCCGTCTTCAGGCTCTTTTCGACGACGCGGGCGGTGTCACCGCTGATGGTGGTGGCCAGCAGCAGGCTCTTGTTGTCGAGCGAGAAGTCGTAGACCTGCACGTATTCGTCGACGCCGGTCGAAATGAACGTTCGCCAGGGGGCCTTGGCCGCGTCGCGAATGCGCACCTCGGTGCCGCCTTCGGGGGTGGTGGCGACCGCGCCGCGCACGACCAGCGCGGGGTCGACGAGCCAGGTCTGCACGTCTCCGGGGTTTTGGGTGTCGAGCTCGGCCGCGCCCGTCTTCAAGTTGATGCGGTGAACGTCCATCACTCGGCGGTCGCGCAGGTTCATCGCCACCAACACGGTGTCGGGCACCTTGGGGTTGGGGTCGAACAGCTCGGCGCGCACCCCCTGCCAGGGCGTCAGGTCGCGCGCGTTCTTCGTCGCGAAATCGACGAGGAGCACGTGGCTGTTGCCGTCTCCGTCAGAATCGACGGTCACCAGCACGCCCGACGAGTCGGCCGCAAAAACGTACCGGTCGACGCCGCGGCGCTCTTGGGTCACGGCCGCGTCGTTCGTCGTGCCGAGGGTGCGAACCCACACCTGTTTGAGGCCTTTGGCGTCGGCCGCCAACCACGCCAAGCGTTTGCCGTCAGCAGACACTTTCGGGTCGCTTCGTTCGGCGCGGGCGAAGAGCGCGTCGCGCGGCAGCAACGGCGCGGGCGCAGAAACCGACGGCGAGGTACCCGCGTCGACCGCGCCCAACAAGCCCACCAAGAAAGAGACCCAATGCATGCCGGCAGCCTACAGGGCCCCGGCCGTGACTCACTCAAAGTTCGTACGCGCCAACGTCGAAGCCGCCGCGCTGGGGGCGGCCTTGGGTCAGGTCGAAGTCGGTCTTCACGACCGCCGACACCCCGTTCGACCCGGTGTCGACCGCGCCTCCGTCGGTCAGGTGAAAGTCGCCGGCCGCGGCGTTCACGAAGTTGGGGTTCTTCGGCGGTACCGGGGCGCTGTCGAGTGACGTGTCGGAGGTGGCGCCGAACCAAAGGTTGTTGCGAATGGTGCCAGCCGAAGCGGGCACGCCGTTCGACCCACCGTTGTACGCGCTGCCCGCGTGCGGCCAGAAAATGTTGTTTTCAACGTCGAGCGCGCCCGACCCGAAGTTCCAGTCGTTCGTAGTGGCGCCGTAGTTCTCGTTGCCCGAAACGACGACGTTGTAAAACGTGTTGTTGAAGAACTTGCCGCCCTTGAGGTCGGTCGTGTTGAAGCGCAAGCCGGCGTACGCCACGTTGAAGACGACGTTGTCGTACACGACGATGTTGTTCTTCGACCCGTCGGCCACGTTGATGCCGTGCTTGCTCACGTCGTGAATGACGTCGTGGTGAAACGAAACGTTGCTGCAGGTGTCAGAACCGTTGCCGCCGTTGACGTAAATTTGAAAGCCGTTGCCGCTGCGAACGTCGTGAATGCGGTTGTAGGCGATTTCGTAACTGCCATCTCCGTCGATGTAGATGCCGTGGCATTCGCCCGAGCTGCCTTGAATGTCGTGAATGTGGTTGCCGAGCCAGACGGCGTCTTGGCCATTGCCCGTGATGCCCGCCATGCGAGGAACGTCGGGCCCACTGGTCGGGGCGGTCGACGCGGCCAGGTCGTTGTTCACGACGCGCCAGTGGTCTCCGTACTTCTTGGCTCACCGGCCCGTCGTACCCCTCGCAGTCGATGCGCAAGTTGGTGATGACGGCCCACCGGCCGGCGTTCGGGTACGTCTGCCCATTGATGGCCGAAATGCAACCGCCGCTCATGCCGTTGGCCAGCAACCCGCGAATGAACACGTCTTCTCCGGGGTAGCCCATGACCGTGATGGGGCCGCTGTTCGCCGCGCCGGTCGGGGCCGTGCCCGACTCGCGGTAGCGCATGAAGTAGCCCTCGAAGCCCACGTCGACCCACGGCGAGCCGCCACCCCGCATGACGATGAAGTCGCCCGGCTTCACCGCGCCCCACGCCCCGCCGAGCGACGCGGTCTGCACGAAGCGATACGGGTGGCCGATGTCGCCAATGACGGCGGTCGCGTCTTTGCCGGCGACGTTGTCGACGAACAAAATTCGGCCGGGGTTGACCATGAAGGTCACGTCGGTGTTCGACGCCACGCCACCCACCACGACTTTGATGGGCAACGCCGTGCCCGCAACCGGGTTGCCCAACGGCCCGACTTGCACCGTGATTTGGTCAATGTCGGTGCGGCCGCGCGAAGGGCCCAACGAGCGGTACACCGCGGGCTCGACACCGTTGATGAAGACCTTCACCGTGTCACCCAAGCCCGAGCCCCCGAAGTTCTTGCCGAAAATCGACAGGTAGATGCCGAGGTTGTTTTCGCCGCCACTGTTCGGGCCCGACAACACGTCGGTGTACAGCACCAGTGGGGCCCCCTTCAGAGGCGGCGGTTCGCCCGCGTCAACGGGCGCTCCGGCGTCACCCGGCGGCTCACCAGCGTCACGAGTGCCGGCGTCACCCGGCGGCGGCGTCCCGGCATCTCCCAGACCCGTGCCGGCGTCTGCCGGCGGCGTACCGGCGTCACCCGACGGTGCACTGCCCGCGTCGGCCACCGCGGCGTCGCGTGACAACCCCGCGTCTTTCGGGCCCGTCGCTTCTTCTAAACATGACGAAGTGAACGTGAGAAAACCGCACAGCCACAGCACTTGACGAGCATTCACAAAAAAAGCCTCCGCGAGCGGTCGAGCCGAACGCGCCACAGTTGCCGGGCCACTTCGAAACCGTCATTGGGGTTGAGACATGGCATGCTGCGCGGGTGCCGTCGGTGACCCGTGCTCGCAACTTCAGCCAACTGGCCGGTTTCGCGCTGGTGCTCACGGCGGTTCACACCGAGGCGTGGGCGCAACCGTCGACCCTGCACTTGACCTGGCAAGCCCCGGCCGAGTGCCCGAATCGCGAAGCGGTCGAGCGAACGGTGACGCGGCTCGAGGGCCGGCTGGCCACGCTGAGCGCGTTCGACGTCACCGTCTTCGTCAGCCAGACGGGCGACGGCTACCGCGCCACGCTCCAGACCGAATCGAACGGTACCGTGGGGGAGCGCACGTTTCGGGCGAGCACGTGTGAACAGCTGGCCGAAGCGGCCGCGCTGATCATCGCCCTCGCCCATTGCCCCGACTTGGCGACGGCGCCCCCGCCAACCGCGCGTCTCGACGAGCCCGACCCACGCTCCCCGCCCCAGCCGGAGCGACTGAGCGCGGGAGCATTCGTGGCATCTGACGTGGGCGCCCAGCCGTCGGTTTCTTTCGGCGCCGGAGTCGATGTTTCATTGCACTTCGGCCCATTCACCTTGAGCGCCCACGGCCTGCGCACGGTCTCTCAGCGCGCCGTCGCCGGCCCTCGCGCCGACAGCGGCATTGAGGCACAAACCCTGCTGGGGCTCGGCGTGCGTGGGTGTTTTCGACTGGTCGACGCGCGCTTCTACGCGGGCCCCTGCGCGGGGCTCGACGCGGTGCTCATTTCAACGACGACGTCGAACATCGACGTACCCGCTTCGGGTTCAGGCTGGTGGGTCGGGGGCCTGGCCGGCGGCCAAGTCGGCGCACACGCCTTTCAACGGGTGTCGGTTTTCGTGTCGGCAGAGGTGGGCGCGGCGCTTACCCGCCCCGTATTCATTGTCGACGGTTACGGGCAGGTCTTTCGGCCCGGCGAGGTGGTGGGTCGGTTGCGGGTGGGCCTCGAGGTTCAGCTGTGGTGACGGAAATGAAGGGCTCCGGCAACCAGTCAGCGATGCTCGCCGCGCGCTCAGAACCCACGTCGACCGCTCGGGTGCCCGTGGTGGCGGTGCCGAGTTTCATCGAGGTGTACGACACGATGTTCGACTTCGTGGCGGTGTCGCTGCGGCGGCTCGGCGTGCCGCCGGCGAACCTCGACGACGCGGCGCAAGAAGTCTTCATGGTGGTGCACCGGCGGCTGGGCGAATTCGAAGGTCGTTCGACGCTCAAAACCTGGCTCACCCGCATCGCCGTGAACGTCGCCGCCGACCACCGGAGGCTCACCCGCCGCAAGGGAGGGCACGACGAGTTGCCCGAGACCCTGGTCGACGGCCAAACGAGAGACCCGCATCAGCAAGCCGAGCACGCCGAGTCGATTGCGCGGTTGTATCGCTTGCTCGCCACGCTCGACGACGACCATCGAACGGTCTTCGTGTTGGTCGAACTCGAACAGATGACGGCGCCCGAAATCGCCGACGTGCTGCAGGTCAAATTGAACACCGTGTATTCGCGCTTGCGCGTCGCCCGAGAACGCTTTCAGGCCGCGCTCGACAACGACGGAGGGGCGCCATGAGTGACCTGTCTCCTCGAGCCGAAGAACTCTTGCGCGTCGCGCGCGAGAATGAAGCACCTCGGCCGGGCCAAAAAGAACACCTTCGGGCGGCGCTGTTGGCGGCCCTGCCTCCCGCGGCGGTCGGCACCGCGGCGACGGCCGCTTCGTCGGCTGCGTCGTCGGGTGCGGGCGCGGTCGCCACCAAGACCGGCACCACGCTGCTGACGAAGGTCATTCTGTCGTCACTCATTGGCGTCAGCGCGGTCGGGGGCGGGGTGTACGCGGTGGCGCGGCAACGGCAGGCGCCGCCGGTCGCAACGGCAGAACGAACGCGCCCCGCCGCCCCCGTCGTGGCGGCCGACCCGCCGCCGGCCGTCGAGCAAGACCCGACGCCCACGCCGGTGCCCGACCCCGTGGTGGTCGGCGACGTGCCTCCCGACGAGCCGACGACGGCCAAGCCCGAGAAGCCCCCGCGGCATCGAACGGTGAGCCACCGTACCCCCAAAGCCAGCGTCGACCCGGTGCCGGTGGCTTCAGCGGGCGGGGGGGCGGTCGCCATCGACGCCCCGCAATGTTCGCTGAACGACGAGCTCGAG
>JBGAIY010000492.1:0-5517 GCA_044225205.1 Myxococcaceae bacterium
TCATCACCCTGGGTTCGCAGCCGCTCGACCCGGGCCCGTTGGTCGAACAGCTCCGCGCGGCGGGCAAGTCGGTACCGCCCATTGCTGAAGTCGAGCGCAAGCTCGTGTCGTGGCAGCGGGTTCAGTCAATGGGCGCCGCGCGTGATCAAGAAGCGCCGACCGAGTTCGAGCGACTGCTGAACGGGGTGTCGCTCGACCAGGTCGCGGAGATGCTCTACACGAGCGGCACCTCGGGCCACCCCAAGGGCGTACCGCTGACCCACCGCAACGTGGGGGTGAATGCGCAAGACTGGCTCAAGTGCAACGCCCCTTCGCTCGACGAGCACGACGTCGACGTGCTGTGGCTGCCCATGAGCCACATTTTCGGTTTCGGCCAGGCCACCCTCGGCAACACCCTGGGGTGGACCACGTATTTGTCTGAACCGTCGAAAGTGTTGGGCCATTTGAGCGACGTGCGCCCCACGATTTTCATGAGCGTGCCCCAAATTTGGGAAAAGCTGGCCATGGCGGCGATGGCCGACGACGACGCCGAGCGGCGGCGCGGGGCACTCCAGGCCGTGACGGGCGGCCACCTGCGGTTCTGCCTGTCGGGTGGCGCGGGTCTCAAGCGCGAGGTCAAAGAGTTCTTTCATTCGTGCGGGCTGTTGATCACCGAAGGGTACGGGCTGACCGAATGCTCGCCGACGCTGACGCTCAACCGCCCCGACGCCTTTCGGTTCGACTCGGTCGGCAAACCCGTACCGTCGGTGCAGGTCATGCTGGCCGCCGACGGCGAAATTCTCGCGCGCGGGCCGAGCGTGTTTTCGGGGTACCACAAAGACCCCTCGGCCACGAAAGAGGCGTTCACCGAAGACGGCTGGTTCAAGACGGGCGACGTGGGCCGCTTCACCGACGACGGGTTCTTGCAAATCGTCGATCGCAAGAAAGACATTCTGGTGACGGCGGGTGGCAAGAACGTGCCGCCCGCGAACATTGAAATGAAGTTTCGCGACGACCCGTTCATTGCCCACGTCATGGTCTACGGCGACGGCCAAAAATACTTGGTGGCCGGGGTGTGGCTGAACCAAGACGCGGTGCGTTCGCACCTGCAACAAAAGGGCGTCGACCCGAAAGCCCACCCCGAATCGGTTCGCGCGTTGGTGCAGCGCCGAATCGACGAGGTCAACGGTGACTTGGCGAGCTACGAAACCATCAAGAAATTCGCGATCATTGACGAGCCGCTCACCGTCGACGCGGGCTACCTGACGAGCACACTCAAGCTGCGACGCAAGCATGTGAGCGCCGCGTTCAAGAAACACCTCGACGCGCTGTACGAGTCGTAACGACTGGAGGCGTGATGGAAGCGTTCAAACGGTTTCGCAATTTGATGGGCCTGCCGCGGCGGCAAAAGCCCCAAGTCGGGCAAACGCCGTCGGAGGTCGTCTTTCAAGAGAACAAGTGGAGCCTGATTCACTACCTGCCGCGCCCCGAGGGGCTGGCCCACCGCACGCCGGTGCTGTTCGTACCGTCGTTGATCAACAAGCACTACGTGCTCGACCTGTTGCCGGGCAAGAGCTTCACCGAATACCTGGTCAGCGCGGGCTTCGACGTCTTCTGCATCGACTGGGGCACGCCGACCGACGAAGACCGCTACGTGACGTTCGAAGACGTGGTCGAACGGGCCCTGGGGCGGGCCATTCGCTTCGTGGCGCGGTCGGTGCCGCAGCAGCAAACCCACCTGCTCGGTTACTGCATGGGCGGCACCCTCGCGGCCATTCACGGTGCGGTCTACCCCGAATACATCGCCTCGCTGGCGACCCTGGCGGCGCCGGTCACGTTTCACGATGACTCGACCCTGTCTCGGTGGACGAACGCGGCCGGCTTCGACGTCGACGCGCTGGTCGACGGCGTGGGCACGATACCGTGGCAGCTGTTGCAGTCGGCGTTTCACCTGTTGCGGCCGACGCTCACGCTGCAAAAAGCGGTGACCATGATCGACCGCGCGTGGAACGACGAGTTTCTCGACGGGTTCTTGGCGCTCGAGACCTGGGGCAACGACAACGTGGCGTTGCCGGGCGAATTCTACCGCCGGTACATCAAAGGCCTCTACCAAGACGACGGGCTGCTCGCGGGCCGCTTCGCGCTCGGAGGTCACCAGGTGAAGCTCGAGAACATTCGCTTTCCACTCATGGCGGTGACGTTCGAGAACGACACGATCGTGCCGGCGAGCAGCGCCACCCCCCTCGTCGACGTGGTGTCTTCGCCCCACAAGCGCCACCTGCACTTGCCGGGCGGTCACGTCGGGGCGGTCGTCTCGAAGCACGCGGCGAAGTCGCTCTGGCCAGAGCTGGCGTCATTCTACGCGCAGCATGACGTGGTCGAAGGGGCACCGCCCGAACCGGCCAAGGTCGCCTCGGCTCCGACGGCCGAAGCCTTGCCGTCGCCCGAGGCCGCCGCGCCGTCGAAGGCCACCACACGGCACGCAGGGGCAAAGCCAAGCAAAGCCCGCCGCTCGCCGCGACCCAACACTCGGCCGAACTGAGCTCGCGGCGCGCGGTGAACGGCCATTCACCGGAGAGCAAGACGGCGTCACCCATCGCCCGGTGCTCTCGACCATGACGAGGTGACTCGTGTCGGGGCAGCCGAAGCGCTCGCGGCGCCCTGCCCGTGGTCTGGGTCGATCCGCACAGCTCGAAGGCGGCTCCGCCAGCGGTGAACAAGGTGCCGGTCAACCGGCGCCCCCGTCGATCAGCCGAAACAGTCGCCAGTGAAGTACGCCCACGGTGACCCAGGCCCCGCGCCCAAGCCGTACGTGCGACCGGAGTTCGCGCGTGGTGTTGGGCGGCGAACCCGATTTTTGGTCAAGTGACTTTTGGGGCCGCGGGGGTGCTGAGGTCGGTCTCGTCGTCGCGACACGTTCCGTCCCAGGTGGGGGGCGGCGGGGCCGCTCGAGCGGCCTCACAGCGCTTCACGTACCGGGCGGCGAGCGGGTCATTCGCGGCCAACGACGCAAACGCCGCCTGCGCTTGCGCGAAACTTCGTTCATGAAATGCGGTCATGGCCTGCGCCCAGGTCTCGAGGCGGGCCCGGTCGTCGCCGCCGAGTTCTTTGGTAACGGCGACGAGCTCGTAGATTCGAACGACGTCGAGGCTGCGGCCGAAGCGGAGCCGGTCGACTTCGCGAAAGGTCAATTCGGGCCCGGCGAGCAGTGGCACGTGGGGCCCCACCAGAATGCGGGCGTGGTAGCGCTTGGCGAGCGCCTCGAGCCGAAACGACGTGGCGACCGGTTCGCCCATGACGGTGTAGTTGACCCGGTGGTGGGTGCCCATTTCACCGACGACGGTGGGGCCCGCGTCGAGGCCAGCCCGCAGCGCGAGCGGGCGGCCGCAGCGTTTTTCCCACTCCGGGCGTTTGGCCTCGAACCGGCGGTGCAGTTCGAGCGCGGCCCGGCAGGCGACCGCCACCTGGTTGTCGAGCGCGACGGGGGCGCCCCAGAACACCATGAGGCCGTCGCCCAGGTATTTGTCGACGTGACCGCGTGAGTCGAGCACGACGGTCGTCATTTCGTTGAGGTAGGCGCGCAGCACCTGCACCACGTCGCCGGGGTCGCGGTCTTGGGCGACGGCGGTAAACCCTTCGATGTCGCTGAAATACACGGTCAATTCTCGGCGCTCGGGGCGCATCAGCGCCAGGTCGCGTTCGACGCGGCTGAACACGTCGTCGCGAACGGCACCGCCCAGCGCGCGCAGCACGAAGTCGCGCAAGCTCTGCTCGAGGGTTCGGGCGTAACCGAGCGTGGCCAAGAACGTCATCGCGCAGGCAAGCAAAGGGGCCGCCATGGCGACCCAACGCAGCTGCTCGACGAACAATTGCCGCGCGACCAGCGCATGGAGCCCGGCGACGACCGCCAAGGTAGCGACCCAGGCGAGCCACCCCGGGCGGCGCACGAGGCTCGACCAGGCGACCGCGAGCACCGCGCCCACGAACGCGAACGCGAGCGTCAGCCAGAAGTCGGCTTCGGGGGCGACGCGGGTGACGCCGCGGCCGCGCAGCATGTTGGCAATGGCCTGGGCCAGCACCGCCGAGTGCGAGGCCGGGCCGATGGGCGTCGACCACGGTTCGCCCTCGAGCCGTCGGTCGGCGAAGACGACGATCTTGTGCTGCAACTCGTTGTCGTGGTGGCGAATGCCGCGCGACACTTCGTCGTCTTCGCGGTTCACGAGCAGCCGAAACGCCGGGAGGGCGTGCTTGACGGTGCCCTGCCCCGCCCGGCCAATGTCTTCGGTGTCGAACCGCAAGGGCATGACGCCGTCGGGGTCGACGGGTATCGACAAGTGGCTGCCGACCAACAGCTGGCCGTTCTCGTACTTGAGCGTCTTTTCGCCGAGCTTCTGCATCACCGCCAACAGCGGCGCCGAAGCCAAGATCACCGGGTGACCATTCGGGCCGTCAGCAGCCACGAAGACAGCAGCCACGAAGAGTGGAAACGACCGTACCCGGCCGTCGGCGTCGGGCACGAGCGTGGCGGCGCCGGCCCAAGGTGACGCGAGGCTGGGCACGGGGGCTTCGAGCGAGTGCACTCGCCACAGCCGGTCGGGGTCGAGGCCGGGCACGTTCACGGCGGCGAGCTGAACGGCGAGCCACGACGCCGACACCTCGTGAACGTCGTCTCCGGGCAGCAGCGCGCGGGTCACCACCTGCATTTTGGGGTCGACCGCCGAGGCGAGGTCGTGGGCTTTGGCGTCTGAAGACACGCCGGCCCACACCTCGTGTTTGCCCAAGTTGGGCACGACGTAGGTGACCGTGCGGCGCCGCAGCACTTCGCGAACGAGCGGCAACGCGCTTTTGAGGTCGTCGGTCTCGCCGAGCTTCACCAGCACCGGCATGAGCGGCCGGTCACCGAGGCGGGGTCGGTTCGTCGACCATTGCCACGCGAGCACCACCTGACCGGCGTGTCGGTCGAAGCGCTCGGCGAGCATGTCGTCGTCGGCTTTTTTCGGGTCGGCTCGGCAGGGCGTGCAGTGGTGGGGAGACACGTCGTCGACCGGCACGTCGAACAACACGCTCGACGCCCCCTCGCGCAAGACTTGTTCGACCACGCTGCCCGCCAGGTCGCGCGGCCACGGCCGCATGGCCCACTCCGGGTTCTCGTGTTCGCGGGCGTCGGCTTGGGTTTCGTCGTCGACGCTGACGATCACGACGTCGTCGCTCGGCGAAGAGAGCGCGCCAAGCTCACGGGCGCGCCAGTCCCACGTGACCCACTCCAGCCGTTCGAGCCACAGGCGCAAGGTCGCGTACCACCGCAGGTCACCAGTCAATTCGAGGCGCTCGAGCCGCCAATACGAGGCTCCGCCCAGCACCAGCCCGAAGACCAGTGCCCAGAAGAACGCGACGCCGAACTTCTGTGAAAAGCGGCGACCGGCCGATTGAAGAGGGTTCGTTGCCACGGGCGAGTCAGTCTATGCTCGGGCGCGATGAAAACCGCGTACAAGAACGGGCGCTCGGTGGGCTGGTATTCACTTTCGTTGCTGGCCTTGG
>JBGAIY010000493.1:0-5637 GCA_044225205.1 Myxococcaceae bacterium
AGCGAGAACCGTTCGGCTACCGGAGCGCGGCGAAGGTCGCGGCCAGACCCAGCACGGCCAACGCCACTCCGGCTCGAATGAGCCACGGCTCGGCTGAAGGCAGCGGGGCTTCGGGTTCGTCGATTTCGCTCGAAACCGGCCGGCCCGCGGTCGGCAACTTCAGTGTCGGCCCAGCGGCTTCGGCCGCGTCGACCGGTTCGGCGGCGATCGACACGGTGAGCTCGTCGAACACGTGTTCGGGCCCGTCGAAGCGCAAGAGCGTCTGGCCCAGTTCCAACACGTCGCCGGTCTTGAGCCGCCGGGCTTTTCGCACCGCGTGGCCGTTGACGAACAGCCCGTTGGTCGACGCGCGGCTCTCGACGATGAAGTCTTGGCCGTGACGGGTGATCTGCGCGTGGGTGCGTGACACCGCCCGGTCTCGGAGGCGAAGGTCGACCGCCGCCCGGCCGATGGTCGTCTTCGCCAAGGCCAGCGGGTAGGTGGTGCCGACATCGACCCCCGTGACGCAGGTCAACGTCGCGGCTCTCGAATGCGCCGCCGGCACCGGCGCGCCCTGCAACAGCGCTTTCGCGACCAGCGCGGTGCCGACTTGCTGGCGCGTCTTGCGCTCGAGCGGCCGGTGCAACCGGTACCCTTCTGGCAACTCCACCGTCTCGCCCTCGAGCACCAACCGAGGCACATGCGAGGGGCAGGCGACACCACCCACCTTCACCGTCTGTCGCGCGGTCACCACCATCGAAGGCCCCTCCAGGGTCAGGGTCAGCAGCGCAGCCGGCAACCCCGCCAACTGAATGCCGTCGTCTGGCGAGCCCCCGACGGTGACCACACCGTCGGCCAAGTCGAGCGCCAGGTGTTCTGAGGGCCATTCAAGGTCGAGCCGCATGACCGACCTTCGCTCAGCAAATTGGCGGCCGCCCCAAGCCATTGAATTCGTTTGGCAAATCTTTCTCTCCCCATCTGTGACGAGAGACGGCAGTGTGCGCCGCCATGCGTTTTGCGAGCACGAGTGGGGTGGGCCTGTTGGCCTTGGTCGCGGTGGTTTCGTTCGGCTGTCGCGACGAACTGGCGGGCCCCAAGCCCAAGGTGCGTTCGTCGGGCGCCACGGGCGTTCGCACGCTCGACGCGGTGCCAGGCGACTTGACCTACCGCAGCGGGGTGACGTGGGCCGCGGGCGCTGTCACTTACCTCGGTTCGAAGGTCGAACCCCGCGCGCCGAAGCCCGGTGAGCAGGTCACGCTGCGCCACTACTTCGTCGCCAATTCGCCACCGCCGCAGGGTTTTCACTTCTTCATGCACTTGGTCGAAGCGAACACGCTGCAAATGGCGTCGAACCTCGATCATGAAATTCAGGGGGGCAACGCGCCGCTGGGCACCTGGCCCATCGGCAAGGTCGTCGAAGACATGCACCAGCTGCAGATGCCGCAGAGCAGCGGGCCGCTCGGCATCATGCTCGGCTTTTGGAACGACTCGGGCCGCCTGCCGCCCGACTCGCCCCAAGCGCACGACGGCATCGGCCGGGTGTTCGGCCCGAAACTCGAGAGCGCCGCGCCGCCGTTGCCTGAATACCATTCGCTCAAGGTCGCCAAGGCCCCCACCATCGACGGCAAGCTCGACGACGACGCGTGGAAAAGCGCTCCCGCCGTGACGTTGACCACGAGCTACGACGGCCGCGAAGCCCAACGAAAGACCCGCTTTCGCGCCGTCTACGACGACCAGTTCATGTACGTGGCGTTCGACTGCGACGACCCCGACGTGTGGGGCACCATGCTCAAGAAAGACGACCCCATTTACAACGAAGAGGTCGTCGAGGTGTTCTTCGACGCCGACGGCGACGGGGCGACCTACAACGAGCTGCAGGTCAGCCCCCACAACACCAACTTCGACGCGAGCTTCGTGGCCCGCCGGTCTGACCTGGCCGAAGCCATGAAGTGGGAATCGGGCATGACCACCGCGGTCGAAGTGCGCGGCACCCTCGACAAGTCAGACGACGTCGACCTCGGCTGGAGCGCCGAGATGAAAATACCCATGGCGAACCTGAACCACGTGCCCCGCTTGCCGCCGCAAAAAGGCGACAAGTGGCGCTTCAACGCCTACCGCCTCGAACACTTCGTTCATTCGAAGTCGATCGAGGGCCAGTCGTTCTCGCCACTGTTCGTCGGTGACTTTCACGCCTTGCCCCGCTTCGGCTGGTTCGTCTTCGACTGAACGCCCCTCACGGGGCCCGAGACGGCGCGGGCGCGTCGGTTTCGCTCAATTCTCTTTCGGTCGGCGGTACCGGCGAAATCGACCAAATGTCTTTCGCGTATTCTTTGATGGTGCGGTCAGACGAAAAGAACCCCATGCGCGCGACATTCAATATCGACGAACGCCACCAGGCTTTCGGGTCGAGGTAGCGCTGGGTCACGTCGTGTTGGGCGCGCACGTACGACTCGAAGTCGCACAGCACCAAGTAGCGGTCGTCGTCGAGCAGCGAGTCGACGAGCGACTTGAACAGCCCCTTGTCTTCGGGTGAAAAGAACCCCGACGACACCAGGTCGAGCACTTCGCGAACGTGGGGGTTCGTTTCGTAGATCTGGCGGCCGCGGTAGCCGTCATGCTTTTTCTGTTCGACCTGGTCGGCGGTGAGCCCGAACAGAAAGAAGTTTTCGGGCCCAACCAAGTCGCGAATTTCAATGTTCGCGCCGTCGAGCGTGCCCACGGTGAGCGCCCCGTTCATGGCGAACTTCATGTTGCCCGTACCCGACGCTTCCATGCCGGCGGTGCTGATCTGCTCGCTCACGTCGGCCGCCGGTATGATTCGCTCGGCCAACGACACGCGGTAGTTCGGCACGAAGGCGACCCGCAGGCCCGTGCGGGCCGAGTCGCTGTTCACGACCTCGGCGATGCCGGTGATGAGCCGAATGATCTGCTGGGCCGTGCGGTAGCCCGGCGCCGATTTCGCGCCGAACACGAACGACCGCGGGTGACCGAGCGACGCCGGGTCTTGGCGCGCTTTGACCCACAAGTGAATGATGTGCAGCGCGTTGAGCAGCTGCCGTTTGTATTCGTGCAGCCGCTTCACCTGAACGTCGAAAATCGAAGTCGGGTCGAGGTTCACCCACATCACGTCGCGCAAGTGGGCCGCCAGGTGCGCTTTGTTCGCTTGCTTCGCCTCGCGAAACGCTCCGACAAACGCCGAGTCGTCGACGTGTTTTTCGAGCTCGCGCAGCCGCTCGAGGTCGGTGACCCACTTGGGGCCAATGGTGTCGGTGATGAGCTTCGCGAGGCCTGGGTTGCACGCGAGCAACCAGCGGCGCGGCGTCACCCCGTTCGTCTTGTTGTTGAACCGCTCGGGGTACATCTGCGCGAATTCAGAGAGCACCGTCTTCTTGAGCAAGTCAGAATGCAGCGCCGCCACGCCGTTGACGCTGTGCGAGCCGACGACCGCCAGGTACGCCATGCGCACTTGTTTTTCGCGGCCTTCTTCGATGAGCGACATGTTCGCTTGGCGCTCGTTGTCGAACGGGTAGCGAATTTGCACCGCGCGCATGAACCGCTGGTTGATTTCGTAAATGATTTGCAGGTGCCGTGGCAGCAGCCGCTCGAACAGCGACACCGGCCACTTCTCGAGCGCCTCGGGCAACAGGGTGTGGTTGGTGTACCCGAAGACCTGTTGGGTGACGCCCCAGGCTTCGTCCCAGGCGATGCGCTTTTCGTCGAGCAGCACGCGCATCATTTCGGCAATGGCGATGGCGGGGTGGGTGTCGTTGAGCTGAATCGCCACCTGCTTGGAGAACTTGATGAAGTCGGCGTTCGACTTGAGGTAGCGCCGCATGATGTCGGCGATCGAACAGGCGACGAAGAAGTACTCTTGCTTGAGCCGCAGCTCTTTGCCGGCCTGGTTCTGGTCGTTGGGGTACAGCACCTTCGAAATGACTTCGGAGTCGTTCTTCTCGACGACGCTGCGCTCGTAGTCGCCGTCGTTGAAGAGCGCGAAGTCGAACTCGGCCGAGGCCCGCGCTTGCCACAGCCGAAGCGTGTTGACCGTGTGCGCGCCCCGTACCCGGCGATCGGTGTGTCCCACGGTACGCCGAGCACGGTCTTGCCGCCGACCCAGCGCGCTTGCGGCCGCCCGTCGGGCGCCACGTACTGCTCGACGTGCCCGTAGAAGCGCACCGGCACGATTCGGTCAGGGCGCACAATTTCCCACGGGGTGCCGAACTTGAGCCATTCGTCGGCCCGTTCGACCTGATACCCGTTGATGATTTCTTGGCTGAAAATGCCGAACTCGTACCGAATGCCGTAGCCCATGCCCGGCAAGTCGAGAGACGCCATCGAGTCGAGAAAGCAGGCGGCGAGGCGGCCCAGGCCGCCGTTGCCCAAACCGGCGTCGGGCTCCATTTCGAGCAACGAGGTCAGGTCGACGCCCAGTTCACCCAAGGCTTGGCGCGCCGCTTCCCACAGGTTCATGTTGATGAGGTTGTTGCCGAGCGCGCGCCCGAGCAGGTATTCGGCGCTCAAGTAATACGCCCGCTTGGCGTCGTGTTGGTAGTAGCGCCGCTGCGTGCGCACCCACGCTTTCGACAACCGGTCGCGCACCGTCAGCGCGAGCGCCATGTAGCGGTCCCACGCTCCGGCAGAATCGAAGCTCTTGCCGCGCGTGAATTCGATGTGGTCGTTGAAGGCGCGCCGAAGGTCAGACGGGTGGCGGCTGATGCGGTTTTCGTGAAGGCCTGATTCGCTCAAGGGCGACTCCTCCCAATGGGGCACCCCAGGCTAAGCGAGAACCGCCGTCATGTCTCAATTGCTGAGGGCCGCAACCGGCGTGCTTGCGCGACGAGAAAAACCTTGCTTGGTCGCGTGAATGCCCAACGCCGCGCTCGCGCCTCCCGGCGTCTTTTGTGCCGTTCACCAAACCGTCACCGGCGCCACCATTTGTGCGCGCTGCGGTTCGTTCATGTGCGCCGACTGCTCGCAAAACAACCGCGAAAACATGTGCCCCGCTTGCCGAGCGAAGGTGGGCCTCGACGTGCCGGCGCTGGCTCGGGCGTACAAAAGCCTGGTGCTGTGGTTTGGCGTCGAGTTGCTGTTGACCATTTTCAATTCGGCCATGTCGAAAGTGCCGTTGGTGGGCGCCTTCGTCGCGCTCGGCCTGTTGGTGACGCTCGTGATGCTCGCGGTGTATGCGTACCGAACGTCGCGGGCCCTGGGCTCGAGTGTCGGCTGGCTGTGGGCCGTCGCGATGCTCGTGCCGTGCGCGAACGTCATTACGCTGCTCGTGCTCAGCTCGAAGGCGACGAGTGCGTGCCGCGAGCGCGGCATTGAAGTCGGTTTCTTGGGCCCGAAGTTGTGAGCGACCAGCGGCGCTGCCCGACGTGCAGGGCCGCGGTGCGTGAGCGCGACCGGTATTGCTCGTATTGTCACGTGCGCTTGGCCGACGACGAGCGCCCGAGCGAGCCGGGCGAAGCTCCAGCGCTCGAGGCGCAACCCGTGGTGTCGCCGGTCTTTCTCGACGACGCCCCGGCCCGCACCGGCCAGGGTGACTTGGTCGAAGCCGCCACGAAGGCGTTTGGTACCGAACCCACGTTGATGCCCGGCCGTACCCACGTCTCGCAGTTCGCGCTCTGGCATTTCAAAATACCCAAGCCGCACGTCGTG
>JBGAIY010000494.1:0-5485 GCA_044225205.1 Myxococcaceae bacterium
ACGAAGCGTCTTGAGCGAAGAAGTCGACCCTTGTGGTGACCAGGGTGTCGAGCCGCTCGTAGGTTGCGTCGGCCATGAGCTGTTCGAGGGGCGACAGGCCGTCGAAGACGAGCTCTCGCTTGAGGCCGGCGAGCACGGCGCGCGACATTTTGAGGCCGGCCGAGCTGAGCTGGGCCGACAGTCGTTGTCGGCGCTTGAGTTCGGCTTCGTCGATTATGACGGGCGTGGCGGTTATCGGTATGGGCTTGGTCGTGCCGTCGTCTTTGTTCGTGACCGCCAGGCCCCGCTGGTAGGCGAGCGCGGCGAGCTCCGGCCCGAAGTGCTTCGCGTCGAACCGCAGGGCTTGCAGCAGCTCTTCTCGGTCTTTTTCGGTCATCGCCATGGCGGGCTGGTGACTAGCCGCGTCGTGCCGACAAGGCCACTGTGTTGTCGGAGCCCGAAATGCTAGTCGGGGCGGGTGTCTTTGCCCGACGGCTTCGTTGACGTGCTGGCGTCGAGCGCGCTCGTTGAAGGCGTGCCGCAAGTCGTCGAAGTGCGTGGCCTGGCCGTCGCCCTGGTTCGAATCGGTGGAGTGGTGTTTGCCGTCGACAACCACTGCCCCCACCGCGAGGGCGAGCTGGGTCGCGGCGACCTGCAGGGGTACCACTTGTATTGCCCCCTCCATGCGTGGTGTTTTGATGTTCGCTCGGGCCAGGCCTTCTTTCCCCAGGGGGCGAAGGTGCGCACTTTTGGCGCCCATGAGGCCGCAGGTCGGGTTTATGTCAATATAACCAATTGATTTTGCTTGGTGTGCCTCATCCTCCCGATGACGTATGGCTGCGCGAAGTGAGCGACCCGATACTCCATCACACCACAAGGGCGCTGTTGCCCGAGTCTTTCAACGAAGTCTTAGAAAGTGATTCAAGGAGCAACCCAATGAACGCGACGACCATGACGAAGAAGAACACCCGCAAGACCCTCGCGAAGAAGCGTGGCCAAGGCATGACGGAGTACATCATCATCGTCGCGCTCATTGCGATTGCCGCCATTGGCGTCATCACCCTCTTCGGCGACAACATCAAAGCGCTCTTCGGCATGTCGGCCGACGCGTTGGCGGGCCAAACGTCGGTGCCCTCGCGCACCACGAAGTCGAAGCCCGCCCAACTCGAAAAGAAGACGTTGTCGACGTTCGGTAACAACAACTCCGGTTACTGAAAAATACGTGGTTTGATGAAGGGCCGAGCCGCTCGCCTGGTGAAGGTGGGCGGCTCAAGCCGTTTTTCAAGGGTACGCGTGAGAGCGAACGCCGCATGAAACGTCGCTGGCTGTCGGCGGGCGGGCCATGGCTTTTGGCGTTGGTGCTGTTGGCCTTCGAGCACCGTGAGTTGTTTTCGGGCTTGGTCGAATGTGGCCGCGACCTCTTCGGCCAACACTTTTCAGACACTTGGTTTTTGACCGAGCGGCTGGCGCGGTTCGAGCTGCCGCTCTGGTTGCCCTACCAGCGCTTGGGTCAGCCGTTTCTGGCGCTCTGGTACCCCCAGGTGCTCTACCCGCCACGGTGGGTCACCGGCCTGCTCTTCGGGCCGTACTTCGGCCCCTCGGCGATGCACGTGTTTCATTCGTACTTCGGCTTCGCGGGTGGGTGGCTCGCGGCCCGGCGGCTGGGGCTTTCTCGGTGGGCGGCCTTCGTGGCGGCGGGGCCGTTCTTCTTGGGCAGCTCGTACGTGTCGTTCGCCGAAAACCTGGAGTTCGCGTCTTCTGCCGCCTGGGCCGGGTGGAACGTGTGGGCCGCCTTGGGCGTGCGCACCTCACCGAGGTCGTGGTCGGTCTTGGGGCCCAAAGTCGCGCTGCTCGCGTTGAGCCTGAGTGCCATGCTGTTGGCGGGTGGGCCCGAAATGGCGCTGTGGCAACTTGCGCTCGTCGCGCTCATTGCTGGCCGGCGTGCGCTCGTCGCGGTGCCGTGGGCCGGCGTGGCGTCGGCGGCGGTGCTGCTGCCGACGGCCGAACTGGCAATTGAATGGGCCACGCCGGGCCAGCCGCCCCCTGGGCAGCTCGAGTGGTCAATGTCGTTCAGGCAGCTCTTTTCATTCGCGCTGCCGGGCGCTGACCGGCCCTGGGGCGACCAGGTGTGGGCCGACGACCAGTGGTTTCTGGCCTCGCTCTTCATTGGCACCGCGACGGTTTTCTTGGCGGGGCTCGGGGTTTCACGGCGCCCGGCGCGGCCGCTGTTCGCCATGGCGGTGGGCTGCCTGCTGCTCGCCTTGGGGCGCCACTTCGCCCCGGCCGCGTGGGCGTTGCACCTGCCGGGTCTGGGCGCGTTTCGCTACCCGGTGAAGTACGCCGTCGGGGCGATGTTCGGCCTGAGCGTGCTCGGCGGCGTCGGGGCTCAGCGGGCGGGGGCCTGGCTTCGAGTCGGCAGTCGACAAACGGCGTTGGGGCCCGGGGTGGTCGCGTTGTTTCTGGGCGTGGCGGGCGGCGTGGCGCTCATTTCGCTGGTTTTTGCGTCAACGGTGAACAGCGGGTTCGTTTCGGCAGCGCGGTGGGCCTGGGTGACGAGCTGCCTGGTCACTGCCTTGTTGTTGGTGGTTCGAACGAGGCCCGGGTGGGGGCGCCGCTGGCCGCTCGGGTTGGCGGGGGTCGTTTGCTTCGAGGCGCTCTTCGCGCCCCGCCCCGAGCGAATGCTCTGCCTGCCTGCCGAATTGTCGAGGGCTTCGCCGGTCGCGGCCCAGCTTCAGCGCGAAGGGGTTCAGCGAGTCTCGGTGTGGGTCGACCGAGACGACGGCGAGGTGCCGTGGTGCGAGCCGACGAGCGCCGACGAGGTCGTGCGGCACAGCCGGGAGCGCCTGTCGGCCTCGCGTTTCATGGAAGAGCGCCTGTCGGCCATTGGCGGGTACGGTTTTCGCGACCCGTGGCGAGCGGCGCGTGCGTTCGAGCAAGGCCCGACGGCCTACGCGCTGGCCGGGGTGTCTCATTTCGTCTTCAACGTGTGGGGCGGGCCCCGCTTCGCCGGGCCGACTCCCGAGTTGACCGTGGTCGACGACGTGTGGGTGTGGCGCGCGGCGACTGCGCCGCTGCCCCGGGCCTGGGTCGTGACGTCGGCGGTGCCGCTGAGCGACGAGAGGGCCTTGGCGGCGCTGCGTGACCCGGTCGCTCGGTTCGAACGCGAAGTCGTCACGCCGGCGGAGGGCGGGCCGAGCCGGCACGGGGCCGACTGCCGCTCGGCCCCGGTCGGGCTCACCGAGTTGCGGCCCGAAACGGTGGTGCTCGACGTCGACGCTTGTGACGACGGCTTCGTGGTGCTGGCCGACGCGTGGTACCCCGGGTGGCGGGTCTCGGTCGACGGGGTCGACGTGCCGAGTTTTCGGGCGAATTTCTTTTTGCGCGGGGCGGCGGTGCCGAAGGGCCACCACCTGGTGACCTGGCAGTACCGGCCCCGGAGCTTCGAGGTCGGGGCCCTGCTGTCGCTGTTGGGCTCGGCGGCCATGGCGCTGGTCTTGGCTTGGGGCCGCTGGCACGCGCCTCTTGGCCGGTCGCCTGCATGAGGGTACGAGGGCCCTCGTTTCCCGTGGCTCGGAGGCCGCACGCATGGCTCGCATCGTCGTACAAAAGTTCGGTGGCTCGTCGGTGGCCGACGCCGACAAGCTCCGCAAGGTGGCGCAGCGGGTGAAGAGCCGCGCCGCCGAGGGTTGGCAGGTCGTGGTGGTCGTTTCGGCCATGGGTGACACGACCGACGAGCTGCTGGGCTTGGCGAAGAAGGTCTCGGCCGACCCGCCGCGCCGCGAGCTCGACATGCTGCTGACCTGCGGCGAGCGCATTTCAATGGCTCTGTTGTCGATGGCGCTGCACGAGCTGGGGGTCTCGGCCATTTCGTTCACCGGTTCGCAAAGCGGCATCATCACCGACGACACGCATTCGCAGGCTCGCATCGTCGAAGTGCGGCCGGCGCGAATTGAAGAGGCGTTGGGCCGCGGCCAAGTGGTGATCGTCGCGGGTTACCAGGGCGTCTCGCGCAACAAAGAGGTCACCACGCTGGGGCGGGGGGGCTCTGATACGACGGCCGTCGCCCTCGCGGCGGCGCTCGGGGCCGACTGCGAAATCTACTCCGACGTCGACGGGGTGTTTTCGGCCGACCCGCGCATCGTGCCTGACGCGAAGAAGCTCGACACGCTGTCGTTCGAAGAGATGCAAGAGCTGGCGGCGGCGGGGGCGAAGGTGCTCAATGCCCAGGCGGTCGAGTTCGCGCGCGAAAAGGGCATTGTCATTTTCGCCAAGTCGACCCACTCGGCCGGCACGGGCACGGCGATTGGCACGTCGACCGGCGCCTTGGGCGTCAAAGGCGTCACCAGTGAACGCGACGTGTGGGTCTTTGTGACCCAATCGAACCTGGCGGGGTTGCTGGAGTTTCTCGACAGCCAGGCGGTGAAAGGGCGCAACGTGCTCTTCGACGCCCAAGGGCGGGCGTTGGTGGTGGTGCCGCTGCACGACGTGCATGGCCCCGATTCGCTCCGAGCGCGACTGCCAAATGGGGTGGCGGTGCTCGACGACTTGGGCACGGTGACGTGCGTTGGCGCGGGGTTGAACGCCGACTGGTCGGTCGCGCGGCGGGCTTTGGCCCTGTCGAAGGCGCCGGTGACGGCGGTGTACGGGTCGGCCCTGCAACTGACCGTCGTGACCGCGCGCGAGGCGCTGCCCGAGCTGACGCGCGCACTCCACCAGGCGCTCGTGGGCGGTTGAGGCGGCCGCGCCGCAATCGTCTTTTTCATTCTTTGGGGCGCGCGGCGTTCTACAGTTCGCGCCTCATGAAAGCCCTGTGGGTGTTGTTGCTGGTGGGAGCGACGACGGCGGTGGCCGCCGACAAAGCGCCGGTTCGCGTGGCCGTTTCTGGGCTCGCTGGCGTCAACGTGCCGAGCGAGGCCCTCGGGTTCTACGCCGAGCACCTCGCGCTCAACCTGCGAAGCGCCGGCCTGCAGGTAACGACGGCCCGAGAAATGGCCGCGGTCATTGGCTTCGAGCGGCAAAAGCAGCTGCTCGGGTGCGGCGAGGCTGAAACGTCGTGCATCGCCGAATTGGCCAGTGCGCTCGGCGTCGACGCGATTGTGGTCGGCGACGTCGCTCGCTTTGGCGACACCTATCAGCTCAATTTCAAGGCGTTGGGCGCCCGAGACGCGAAGGTGTTGGCGGCGCGTTCGAGCCGAGTGACCGGCGACGTAGCGACGCTCGACGCCGTCGCAGCCGATGCGCTGCAGTTGGCCCGCGGGCTGCTCGAGCGCCTCGGCCGGGAGGTGCCTCCCGAGGTGCTCGCTCGAACCAACGCCTCGGCCGATTCGTTGCGAACGTGGGCGTGGGTGCCGCTGGGGGCCGGCCTGGTGTCGGCGGGGGTCGGAGGCCTGATGTTGGGCCTGGCCGGCTCTGACCATGCGGCGTTGACCGCCACCGCGGGCGCGCCGCTGACCGAAGCCGAAGCGACGGCGCTGCGCACCGGAGGAACCACGAAACAGACCGTGGG
>JBGAIY010000495.1:0-5485 GCA_044225205.1 Myxococcaceae bacterium
TCTCGAAAGAGCCCCAGTTGCTCGACGTGGCCACCCGCATCGAACAAGAAGTGCAGCGCATCGACTCGATCGTGCGGTCGCTGCTCGAGCTGGGCCGCCCGTCTCGAGGCAAGGCTTCGGCCATCGACGTGCGGAGCGTGATCGACTCGTGCGTTCGCCTCCTCTCGGCCGGCCACGAGTTCAAAGAGGTCTCCATTTCGGTCGACGCCCCGGAGTCGCTCTTCTTGCGCGCCGAAGCCGGGCCCTTGTCGCAAGTGTTGATCAATTTGCTCATCAACGCGGCCCAGGCCATGCACTCGCGTGGCGCCGTGACCATTCGGGCGTCGGTCGACGGCGAGGTGGGTCGCATCGTCGTCGAAGACGAGGGGCCGGGTCTGCCCCAAGAAGTGCTCGCCCACCTCTTCGAACCATTCTTCACGACGAAGCCGCCGGGGTTCGGCACCGGCCTTGGGCTGGCCGTGTCGCGGCATTTGCTCAACCAGTTCGAGGGCCAGTTGACCGCCGCCAACGGCGAGACCACCGGCGCTCGCTTCACCATCACGTTGCCAGCGCCCTGAGGGCCAGGCTGGGTGGAGATCATGCCTGCCGGCGGCCGAAATACAGTACAACTCGGCTGTGCCCGCGTTTCGCTCAGTGTTGGTGGCCGACGACGAAGCCTCCATTCGTCACGTCTTGACGCTCATTCTGTCTGAGCACGGCTATGAGGTTCGCGCCGTGGCCGACGGCGCCGAAGCGCTCAAAGAGCTCGCCGCCCGACACTACGACGTCGTCGTTTCAGACGTGCGCATGCCCAAGGTCGACGGGCTGGCCCTGCTCAAGCAGGCGCTCGCCCAATACCCCGAGCTCACCTTTTTGGTGATGAGCGCCTACGGGTCGAAAGACCAAGCGCTCGAGGCGGTGGGGGCGGGGGCGTACGACTTCATTCAGAAGCCGTTCAAGCCCGAAGAAGTCGTGTTCGTGCTCAAGAAGGCCGAAGAGCGGCTGCGGCTGGTGCGTGAAAACCGGCGGCTGCGGGGCACCAGCACCGACCAGACCCCGCTCGACCGCATGATCGGCACGAGCGAAGCCATGAACGGGCTCAAGCGCCAAATTTCGCGCGTCGCCCCGGTGTCGACCACGGTGTTGATTTCGGGCGAATCGGGCACCGGCAAAGAGCTCGTCGCCCAAGCCATTCACGAAATGTCGCCTCGGTCGGCCATGCCGTTCATCACCGTGAATTGCGGGGCGATACCGGCGGGCCTCATCGAGTCTGAACTCTTTGGTCACGCCCGCGGGGCTTTTACCGACGCGCGCCAAGCCAAGCGCGGCCTGTTTTCTGAAGCCGACGGGGGCACGCTCTTTCTCGACGAAATTGGCGAGCTGCCCATGCCGGCGCAGGTGAAGCTGCTGCGTTTTCTGCAAGAGGGCGAAATTCGCCCCGTCGGCGACAACCGGTCTGAAAAGGTCGACGTGCGCATCGTCACCGCCACGCTGCGCGACCTGACCCGACTCATCGAGAAGGGTGAATTTCGCGAAGACCTGTTCTTTCGCTTGCACGTCGTGAACTTGAAGGTGCCCGCCCTGCGCGAGCGCCGAGAAGACATCATGCTCTTGGCGCGCACGTTCTTGGGCCGCTTCAACCGCGCTTTCAACCGCGACCCGGCCATCACCGAAGTCTCGCTCGACGCCGAGGCCCTGCTGCAGGCGTACGCTTGGCCCGGCAACGTGCGTGAACTCGAAAACGCCATGGAGCGCGCCGTGCTCATGACCGACGGCGCGGCCATTGTGCCCGAGAGCCTGCCCGAGAAAATTTGGGCCGCCCGCGCCGAAGCGCCCGCCGGGGCCCCTCCGGCCTTGGCCTTGCCCGCTCCCGACGCGCTGCAGTTCTCGCTCAAGCGCGCCATTCACGACGTCGAAGAACGTTTCATTCGCGCGGCGCTCCGGCAGACCCGCGGCAACCGCACCCGCGCGGCCGAGCTGCTCGAGCTCAGCCACCGCGCGCTGCTGTACAAAATCAAAGACTACGGCATCGACCCCGACGCCGAAGGCGAGAAGGGCCCCCTCGAGCCGCCGAAAAATTGATCACCCAGCCGTTGGGGTGCACCATGGTCGCACCCACCGGCGGTCGTATAATTTCATATCTTTGATGTATAATTAGGTGGTCAAAGACTGATCAGCTCGTTTGACAAGGGCCCGGGGCTGATCGACGCTTCGGGCCTGCATGAGCGAGTCAGACGCAGGCGACGACGAGCTGAAAACCCCCAACCGAGTTCAAACCCTTCGTGAAGAGCGGCTGATGTCGAAAGCCGAACTCGCGCGGCGCTCGGGTTTGTCGGTGCTCACCATCGACCGGGTCGAGAAGGGCGCTCCGTGTCGGCTCGACACGAAGCGAAAGATCATTTTGGCGCTCGGGCTGAAGGTTCAAGACAAAGACCAGGTGTTCTCGGGCTGAAACGGCAGTTTTTTTCGCGCACTCGCTGTCTGGCCGTAGGCTGACGGTGGTTTTTTGAAGCAAGGAGTCGGTTTCATGGCGAAAGGCAAGCTGGCACTGGGGCTCGACATCGGTTCTTCCGGTGTGAAGCTCATTCAGCTCAAAGAGCAGCGACGCCGCGGCGAGGTGTCGTACGCGCTCCAGAGCTTCGGCATGAAACCGCTGCCTCCCGAGGCCATTGTCGACGGCGCGCTCATGAACTCGACCGCGATCGTGCAAGCCATTCAAGAACTGCTCGGCGAACTCAAGATCAAGACCAAGGAGGTCGCCATCGGGGTCAGCGGCCACTCCGTGATCATCAAGAAGATCTCGATGCCCCGCATGTCGCCCGAAGAGCTCGACGAAGCCATTCAGTGGGAAGCCGAACAGCACATTCCCTTCGACATCAAAGACGTCAACATCGACACCCAGATCTTGCGGCCCGACGCCAACGACGCCACCGGCCAGATGGACGTGCTGCTCGTCGCCGCGAAGAAAGACATGATCAACGACTACACGTCGGTCGTCTCCGAAGCCGGGCTCATGCCCGTCGTCGTCGACGTCGACGCGTTCGCCGTGCAGAACTGCTTTTCTTCGAACTACGAGGTGCCGTCGGCCGAGACCATTGTGCTCATCAACGCCGGCGCGGCCGTGGTGAACATCAACATCGTCTCGCAGGGCGTCACCACCTTCACCCGCGACGTCACCATCGGCGGTAACCAGTTCACTGAAGAAATTCAGAAGCAGCTGAACGTTTCGTACGAAGAGGCCGAAGCGCTCAAGGTCGGTGGAGGTCGGTCTGACGCCGACGCCGTCGTACCTCAAGAAGTCGAAAAGGTGATGAGCCAGGTCGCCGAGCAGGTTGCGGGTGAAATTCAGCGCTCACTCGACTTTTATGCGGGCACGGCAGCCGATTCGAACTTCTCGAAGGTCTATTTGTCGGGAGGTACCGCCAAGGTGCCCGCGCTGTTCAAGACCATTGAAACCCGCGTCGGTGTACCCGTTGAAATTCTGAACCCGTTCAAACGAATTGAAATCGACAACCGAAAATTTGACCCCGCCTTCATCATGGACGTGGCACCTCAAGCCGCGGTGGCAGTCGGGCTGGCGTTGCGCAAGCCGGGCGACAAACTGGGCTGATCAAGGAGGAACGACTTCATGATGATCAAAATCAACCTCCTGCCGGTACGGCAAGCCGCCAAGCGCGAATCGGGCCGCCAATTTTTGATCGGCGGGCTCCTGTTCGTCGTCATTGTCGGCGTCGCCAACTTCTACGCCTATTGGATGCTCGACAGCGAACGCGCCGCCAAACAAGAAGGCGTCTCGGGCACCGAGCGCCGCATTGCCGAGCTCGACAA
The DNA here is from genome assembly GCA_044225205.1 of Myxococcaceae bacterium. Taxonomy (GTDB): domain Bacteria; phylum Myxococcota; class Myxococcia; order Myxococcales; family Myxococcaceae; genus JAEUJT01. The sequence continues at coordinate 3,808 of JBGAIY010000495.1, forward strand.
GGTGATCGGCGAAGTCAACAAGCTCAACGGCCGCAAAAAAGAAGTTCAAGAAAAGCTGGCGGTGCTCGAGAAGCTGCGCAAACAACGCTCGGGCCCGGTGCGCATGCTCGACGCGCTCTCGTCGTGCATACCCAAAAAGGTGTGGATCGACGAGTTCTTCGAGTCGAACTCGGCGGTGCGCCTCACCGGCAACGGCGACAGCCTCGAAGACGTGTCTGAATTCATCAAAGGGCTCACCAACGTCGTGTGGACGCCCAAGGGCATGGGCCGAATCGTCGAGAAAAAGCGCGATTCGACGACTTCGCGGGTCGAGTTGTTGACGGGCGAAGGAGCGATGGAAGACTTCCCCAATTCTGACATCGCGAACTTCTTCAGCAACATCGAACTCAAGGTGACCGAAGCGGTGACGGGGCCACGCGGGCGCATGGTGCGCTTCGAGATCAGTTTGTTGGCGAACTACGCCATTTAGTTGAAGGGTGAGGCCATGGAGCAGCTGATAGAGCGGGTCAACAAGCTGAACACCGCCGCCAAAGCGGGCATTTTCTTCGGCGTGGCCGTGCTGATCACCGGTGCGGTGTACTTCTTCGTCATTCAAGACGTGCAGGCCGAAATTGACACTTTGCGGCAGCGCCAGGTCGACCTCGACCGCACGTACGCCGAAAAGAAAGAAATCGCCGACAACTTGAATGAGCGTCGCCGCGAAATGGACCAGCTCGACCAGAAGCTGCAAGACGCGCTGACCGAATTGCCCGAGAAGAAAGACATCGACGAGTTGCTCGCGAACTTGAACGACGTCGGCAAGAAGTCAGGGCTTGAAATTTCGCGGGTTCAGCCCGGCGCTGAATCGCCCGAGGCGTTCTATTCGAAAATACCGGTGACGATGCTCGTGACCGGCAACTACCACGAGATCGCCATGTTCTTGCAAGAGGTGGCGAACATGCGGCGCATCGTCAACGTGAACAACATTCACTTGGCCGGGCCGTCGGCGCGCGGAGACAAAATCATTCTCAAGTCTGACTTTTTGGCCACCACCTTCAGGTTCAACGACCCCTCCAAGCAGCAGGCGGCGGCACCCAAGTAACGCGACGTTCGGTACCGAACCATGCACAAATTTCTCGTACTGACAGCAGCGTGCAGCGTGGTGGGGCTGGTCGCTTGCGGCGACGGCGGCGCACCGCCTCCACCGCCACCGACGAGCGCACCCAAGCGCGCCCCGCCTCCGCCCGTCGACGCCGGGGTCGACGCCGCCCCCGCCTACATTTATTCGTACAACCCCATCGCCAAGCGCGACCCGTTTCGCGGCCTCGGCATGGACGACCCGGGGCGGGGCCCCGAAGAGCCCACCAAGATCGACACGTGTGACGAGCCGCTGTGCCAGTTCGACGTCGACGAATTGACGCTGGTGGCGGTCGTGAGCGGCGATTCGAACCCGCTCGCCATGGTCGAAGACCGAACCGGCACGGGCCACATGGTTCGGCGCAACACCCGCATCGGCAAGCAGGGCGGCAAGGTCACGTCGATCTTGCGCGACTGCATGGTGGTGACGTCGTTCGTTCGTGGCGCCGACGGTCGGGCCCAACCGAACCGTCAGAACATGTGTGTGAAAAAAGAATCGCGGCAGATGCCCGTACTCGACCTCATGATCGGAAAGATGCGGGAGTAGCCAATGCGCCCAGAC
>JBGAIY010000496.1:0-6382 GCA_044225205.1 Myxococcaceae bacterium
TTCGTGCTCCTCGCCTTGCCCTGGCCGCGCTGTTCGAACGCCAAATAGTGCCGGCGGCCCGATTCCGCGCGCTCGACATTCGCACGTGCGCGTTCCTCGCGTTCTCCAGGCCGCGTTGCCTGAACGCCACTGAGCGCCCCGATTCCGCGCGCGCTCGACATTCGCACGTGCGCGTTCCTCGCGTTCTCCGAGTCGCGCTGTTTGAGCGCCACCGAGCGCCCCGTCTCCGCGCGCTCTCGACATTCGCACATCGTTCCTCGCGTTCTCCGGGCCGCGCTGTTTGAACGCCAAAGACTGCCGGCGGCCCGCCTTCGCGCGCGAAACTCGCTGGAGTTCACGGGAGCGCGTCGCGGTCGGCCTCACGCCGTGAGCGACGCCTGGCTCTTTTGACACGGGTGAACGACGAACGTGCGACCGACGCCCTCAACGCGGCGACGGCGACTCGCTCCATCGCGCGGGTGCGCGGCGACGGCGGCGGGCGAACACGACCCAAGCCAGCGCCGCGCCGACGAATTCAGGCCCGGCGCCACTCGCGCTGCAGCCGGTCTTGGGCTTCGGAGCGACCGTCACGACGTCGACGCGGTACGTGCGCAGGCCCCGCAGCTCGGCGCGGCTCGCTCCGACGCCCACGGTGAAGGTGTACGACGCGGCGCCCCCCGCGACGACGTCTCCTTCAAGCAGCCCTGACGTCGTCAACGTGATGCCGGCCGGCAACAAACCGTCGCGAACAAACCACTGGCTGCCCGGTTGGGCCGGCGTCGCGACCAACTGCACCGAAACCGGCGTGCCGATGCTCACCGAGTCAGGCACCGAGCCCGAAATCGTGACCGCGGGGCCGTACACGAGCACGGCCGCGTTGAGCGCCGCCACTCGGCCGAACGCGTCGGTCGCTTCGATACGACAGGCGAACAACCCGGTACGGGTGGGCGTGCCCGAGACCGCGACGGTGTCGGCCGAGCTGGCTTCGAGCACGAGCCCGTCGGGCAAGGCCCCCGATGCCACGTTCCACCGCACCGGCACGGCGACGGGCGCGTTGCTGACGTTCTTCACCGCGAGCAACGTGAGGTACTCCGAGCCAATGACGCCGTCGGGCAGCGCCGAGTTGACGAACTGCAGCGGCGCCGCGTCGACCGTGGTCAAGGCGAACACCTTCGCGGCCGCATTGCCGACCGCGTCTCGAACGCCCACGGTGAACGTGGCGGTGCTGCCCAAGGTGCCAGTGGGGGTGCCCGACAACCGGCCGGCGTCGTTCAACGTCAACCCCGACGGCACAAGCCCGCTGAGCACCGCCCACCGGTACGGAGCCTGGCCTCCCGCCGCACCGAGCTGCACGTCGTACGCGGTCAACCGCACCGGCGCAGCGAGCGCCTGCGTCGTGACCGCGAGCGGAGCCGTCGCGTCGAGCACCCTCACGATGAGCCGAGCGCTCGCCGAGCGAGCGCCCGACGAGACGGTCACCGTGAAGCCAAAGACCCCGGGCACCGAGGGCGTGCCCGTGAGCCGGCCGTCAGGGGTCAACGCGAGGCCGCCGGGCAGCACACTGGGCGGGTTCACCGCGAAGGCATAGGGCCCGTCGCCGCCTCGGGCCCCGAGCGCCACGTCGAAGGGCTGGCCGACCGTCGCGTCGGGCAAGAACGGGGTCGAGACCGCCAAGTCTTGCGCCACGACCCTCACCGCTTGCCCGGCGAACCCATTGTCGTCTTTCGCCGTCTCGTCGAGTTCGTTGTCGGGGTCGACGAGCACGCCCAGGTACTGGGTCGAGTTCGGCAACGAGCTGGGCAGCAACACGAACTCGTTCGCGGCGTCTTGCGCGTTCACCGCCAAGTCGACGTATTGCTCGTTGGCCAACCCCAGGGCCGTCTGAATCGGCAACAGCGTGTCTTCGGTCGTGATTTGTTGATTCGCCGACAAGTAGTAGCGGTACTTCACATGGGTGGCGGCGCGGTTGCCGACGTTGGCCAGTGTTCTCGACACCGGCACGAGTTCGCCGGCGCCGACCGACGCGGGCCCACGCACGTTGACCGGGGTGATGTTCGCGGCGGGCGGGCGCACCCAGGTCGGTACCGAATCGGCGAGGTTGTTCGAGGTGTCGGGCTCGCTGAGCCCCGGGGCGAGCGCGGCGGCGAAGAAAAAGTACGACTGGGTCTTGAGCGGCTGGTTCGACACCGACACCGTCGGCACGTTCGCGCTCAAGGTCACGAGCGTTGATTCTCCGGGGTTGATGGTGAGGCCGCTCACTTTGCCGACGCTGGGGTCTGACAGGCCGTTCAGGGTCGCGTTGTCTGAAAGGTAGAACTGCACCGTGACGCCATTCGCAACCGACCCACCTTGATTGCGTATTTGGGCGTCGAGCCGAATCGGCTCTCCGAAGAACGCGAGGTCGCTGACTGGGTACGGCGCGACCGGCCGTCGCACGACGACCGAATCGACCACCAGGTCGGGCTGCTTCACGGTCAAGCGCGTCTGACTGAAGACGAGGTTGTTGGCCTTGCTCGACTCGGTGATGACGCCTGGGTCGTCGTCGAGCTGCAGGGCCAAGAAGTAATTGTCGGCGGCGATGCCGGCGGGCATTGCAAACGACAGGGCTTGCCGCACGGCCTGCCCCCCCGTCACGTCGATGGTGGTGGTGAACAGCAGCCGATCGGTGGCGTCGAGCAACGCGTCGGCAGAGGCCCACACTTTGACCGGCACCGCGCCCGCGGCTTCGAAGCCCTGGTTGGTGAATGAGACCGGCACGCTCACGACGTCGCCCGGGCCGGCGGTGAGCGGAGCGGTCACCCCCTCGGCCACCAAGTCGACCCCCGCGCTGTACGGCACCGACGTCGCGGCGGTGTTGTTGGCCCTCAGCTCAACGGGTTCGTTCACCACGTGTTCAGAGTCGACGTACGCGAGCACGTAGTACGCGCCCGCGTCGGGCCTGGCGACGGTGGCGGCGGCGGTGACGAGCCGGCTCTCATTGGGGTTGAGCGACAGCACCGGCCACGGCGAAGGAGCCAACTCGGGGTCGCCCACGTCGACGATGGTGTCTTGCGACAAGTAGAGCCGATACGAAAACGCGTTCGAGGCCACCGTGCCGAAGTTGCGAATTCGCAGCTCGGTCGACAGCGACAACACGCCGGCGTCGTCGGTCAAGGCGGTCACCCGCAGCTGACTGGCCTCGAGGTCGATGCCCGGGGGAGGCCCGAATTTGATGTACGAAATGCCCGGGGGGGCCGCGCCACCGTCGGGGTTGACGGGGTTCAAGGTCGACAGGTCGCAAATCGCTCCACAGGTGAACGGCGAGGTACCCGCGCCGCCCGTCGGAGACTCGATGCCGATGGTGGCGGTCGCCTGAGCGCCGCTGCCGGCCATGGTGCCGTAGAAAAACTCGATGATGCCGTTTTCCCACAGGCGAATTTGAAAGTTGAGCGAGTAGGTGCCGAATTCGCGGTTCCAGTCGTGCCATTCAATGGCGACCCCGGTGCCGTTCGCGCCGGTCACGACCTGTTTTCGAACGGCGCTCCCGGGGTTGTTGCCTCGCAAATCGTCCCAGAAGGGGGCGACGACGCCGTTGAGTTCGGTCGTGTTCAGTATGGGCAAATTGAGCAGGTAATTCGCGTTGGGGTCGCTGTCGGGCACCAGAAACGCGCTGCCGTTCGCGGTCACCGTGATCTGCGAATACGTCTGCCCGTAGTAGGGAAACGACATGCCGAGCGAGACGACGGCGCGGCCACGGTCGGGGTCGACGCCGCCGTCGGCCACCAGCGATCACCGCCGTGAACGGCAACAGGCGCCGGGTACCAGCACGCCGATGGGCGTCGCCACGTACTGCGCCGACGCCGACGCGGCCACCGAGAGCACCAAGGCCACGCCGAGGCGACCGGGCACCGCCGTTTTGACTCGCTGCGCTGCGTGAACCACGGCGAACTCCCTGTTGCACTTCTTCGACCGGCCGGCCGTGTATATACCGTCGTTCGCATGCTTCAGGGTCGATCATCACCTTTCTTGTCTGGGTGAGTGCCGCTGAAGCCAAACCGTCGGCCCGCGCGGGCAGTCACCCGTAGCGCTCAGGGCGCGAGTCTCGTCTGGGCGGCCGACCCAGCGCGGCGGCTGCCCTGGGCCCTGGCCCACGGCATGACCGCGTTCGGCCCTCGTACCTCGCGGCCGATGGGCGGCGCGCCGACGACGTGCTCGTCGGTGACTTGCTGAAACCCCGCGTTCGACGGGGGCGAAACCACCGACAGCCGCTACGGTTTTCGCGAAATGCCCCGCTACGACCGACAGTACGCCCATTGAGCCGCACACAATTTGATTCTGAACCTTGGTGCAGGCCCGGGTGCCGCTGACCAAGCGCTATTCGACCCGCTGGGGCGGCACGGTCACGCTCGCCCAATTGCTGAGCAGCCTCGAGCGGGGCTACCGCCACGTGCCGACCAGTGCCGACTACTGGCACGACTCGGCGTGGACACTCGACGTCTTGTCAGCCCACCCTGAAACCGGGCGACGCCGTTGCCACCGGGGCCGGCCCGTTGTCGATTTCAGCCGTGATGGACGACGCCTTGACCCAGCTCGAGGCCGACGACGCCGACCTGCAGGCGGGGCTCGTGAAAGGGGCCCGTTCGGTCGAAAAAAGAAAACAGGGCATCTACGCCCACCCCTGCGGTGGCCTGCACTTCGTTCAAGCCGTGTTGAGTTGGGCGCGGCACCCGCTCGTACGCAAGAAGTGGGGCGAACGCGTCGACCGGCAAGTGGCCATTCTGTTCTACCGAGTCTCGTCAGAAGCTCCGCAGTACGAGCGGGCCTTGGCGCAAATGCCCCAGTACGAGCTGCAATTGCTGACCCAACAGGTGAAATTCTACGGGCATTTTCTCGAGACGACCGCGCGGCTCAAGACCGACTTGGGCTTCGTGCCGAACGACGGGCAGCTCGTCGTCATCAACACGGCGAAAGCGTACCTCGACGCCGCCACGAGAAAGCTGACCGAGCTCAAGGCGTTCGAGACGATGCCCGAACTCAAAGTCAACAAGCCGCAGGTGTACCTCGACTTGATAGGTGATTCTTGTCACGCCTCACATGGATTGGACGGTTGGCCATGATTCGATGGACGGGTGTGGTGCTCGGCGCATTGCTCTTCGGTGCCGGCGCTGGCTGCGCCAAAGACAGCTGCCTCGGCGGAGACGAGGCCTGCACGGTGAAGCCGCCCTGCCCCAAGGTGGCTTTCACCTGTGACGGCGCGAACGCCGACCGGCTGTCGGTGGTCACCATGTCGAACGTCGCGACCGAGCGGCCGGGGGGCTGGGCCGCCATCGGCACCGTCGGTGACGTGAAGTTGTCGAACGCGTTCGCCGAGGTCGTCATCGCCGGGCTCGGGCACCAAAACTTTCTCGACCCGAACGGGGGTTCGATTCTCGACATCACCCCCGCCGGCCAGAAGAAAGACGTCATCAACAACATTTTTCAAGTCGTGGGCATTTTGCCCGGAGACTCGATTCACTACACGAGCCTGCGCATCATCGACGAGCGGCCGGCGCGGGTGGCGGTGCAGGTTCGCGGCGCGCTCGACGGGAGGCCCGGCGTCGTGGCGTCGACCCGCTACGAAATGACGGCGTGCGACCCGGGCGTTCGCATTCGCACCGAAGTCGTCAACGGCACGACCGACAGCGAATTGTGGGCCACGGTCGACGGCTATTACTGGTCTGGCCGCGAAGCGCTGCCCTTCACCCCGGGCCCGAATTCGGGCTTCACCCACCCGTCGTTCGACTTGCTCACCATCAACAACGCGTTCTTGCCGTTTCCGTTCTTGGCGGCGGCGGGCGCGAGCAACGACAACGAAGTCTCGGCCATTGCCACCGCGAGCTGCACCGATTCGACGCTCGAGGGTTTCAACAGCGACCAAGTCTCGGCGGCCGGGCTCAAGCGCACCATCGTGCCTCCGCGCGGGTACCAGGTGTTCGAGCGCTTCATCGCCGTGGCCGACAGCAAGGGCGTCTCGAAGGCGGTCGACCTGGCGCTCGAGGTGCGCAAGCAGGTCTTGGGCGAAAACCACGTGACGCTGTCTGGTCGGGTCGAACGGGCCGGTTCGACGACGTTCGACCGCCCGAGCGAGGCGAGCGTGCTGGTGAGCCAAGGTCACGCCGCCGACCCCGCCGACCGACGCACGCCGTGGTCGCAGGTGGTGCCCGCCGCCGACGGCACCTTCAGCGTCAAGGTACCGAGCGGCCAACCCTACGTGGTCGAAGTGCATTCGTACGGGCAGAAGGTCATCGAGCGAGACGTGGCGGCGCCCACCCAAGACACCGACGTGGGCACGCTGACGTTGCCCGCGAGCGCGGTCGTGAACGTGACCGTCAAAGACGCCACCACGTTGATGCCCATCGACGCTGAAATCTTCGTCATACCGGTC
>JBGAIY010000007.1:0-47607 GCA_044225205.1 Myxococcaceae bacterium
CAGCGCCGTGCCCGCGGTGGTGTAGACCACCAGGTTGCCGTCGGTTTGCATCGTCAAGCGCAAGTTGCTGGCGACCTGCGACTGGGGCGCGGTGAGCGTGAAGGCCCCTGCCGTCAGCACCAAGTTCGGCTGCGAGTTGTCGGTGACGGTGATGTTCAGCGCGGCGACGTCTGAACCGCCCGAGTTCGTCGCGGTGATGGTGTAGGTGGTGGTGGTTTTGGCGACCGTGGGGGTGCCCGACAGTTTGCAGGTCGTCGCAGCCAACGTCAGGCCCGTCGGCAGGGTGGGGCTCGCGGTGCACGACACGATGGGGCCTCCCGAGTTGGTGGGGCTCTGCGCGGTCATCGCCGTGCCTTTGGTCAAGTTCAGCGTCGACAGCGCGTAGGTGATGGCGGGCGCGGGGTCGTTCACGGTGAGCGTCAGTGGGGTGGGGCTCGAGCCGGCCGAATTGCTCGCGGTCACCGTGTAGACGGTTCGGGCTTTGGTGACGGTCGGAGTGCCGCTGAGCACGCACGCGCTCGACAACGACAAGCCCGTCGGCAGGGCCGGGGTGACACCGCACGACGTGATGCCGCCCCCGGTGTTCGCGGGCGACTTGGCGGTCATGGCCACGCCCTTGGTGAGCACGAGCGTATCGGGCGAATAGCTGATCGCCGGGGCGCGTTCGTTCACCGTCAACGTGAGCGTCGTGGGGCTCGAACCCGCCGAATTGGTCGCGGTGATGGTGTACGCGGTTTGGGCTTTCGTCGAGGTCGGCGTGCCGCTCACCACGCACACCGTTGACAGCGACAACCCCGCCGGCAACGTCGGCGAAACGGTGCACGACGTGATGGAGCCGCCCGTATTCGACGGCGACTTGGCGGTCATCGCCACGCCCTTGGTGAGCACCAGCGCGCTCGGCGAATACGAAATGTTCGGAGCGATTTGGTTCACGGTGATGTTCAACGTTTTCGCGCTCGAGCCCGCGAAGTTCTTCGCGGTGACGGTGTAGGCGGTGGCGCCTTTGACCGCGGTCGGCGTACCGGTGATGGCGCACGTCGCCGCGTTGAGGGTGAGCCCGCTCGGCAGCGCCGGAGACACCGAACAACTGGTGATGGCGCCCCCGCTGTTCGTCGGCGTGACGGCGGTAATGGCCCGCCCCACCACGAACGTGAACGTGGTGGTCGTGTAGGCGATGGCCGGCGGCTGGCTGTTCGGCAACGGCTCGTCGAGGTCGAGCGCAAAGGCGTAGGTCGGCGCCGATTCGAGCGCTTTCAAGAACGCCAACAACTGGTTCTTCTCGGTGGCGGTCAGCGTCAGCGGCTTGAGCTCTGAATCTTCGTTCGGCGTGGAGCCGGCGCCTGCTGAAACGTAGAGCTCGAGCACTTCGGCGAGCGTCGCCTTCGAGCCGTCGTGCAGGTACGGCGCGGTCTTGGTGACGTTGCGCAACGTGGGCGTCTTGACGCGGCGGTCGTCGACGCTGCGGCCCGTCACCTGCTTGCGGCCCACCGAGCCCGACGTGAAGAACGAGGTGTCGTGAAACAGGTCGTCGCTGAAGTTGACGCCGGTGTGGCAGGCCGAACAACGCGCCTTGCCGAAGAAGAGGTTCTTGCCGGCGAGCTCGTCGCTCGACAGCGCGGCGGTGTCTCCGGCGGTGAAGCGGTCGTAGCGCGACTTGCCTGAGACAATCGAGTTGACGAACGCCGAAATCGCCAGTTCGACATTCGCTTTCGAGGGCGCCGCTCCGAACACCTGGGTGAAGCGGGCTTGGTAGCCGCTGTTGTTCTGCAAGGTCGTCAGCACCTCCGACACCGTCAGGCCCATTTCGTTGGGTGCCGTGAGCGGGGCCCACGCCTGCAGCCCCGGTGAGGCGAACTTGCCGTTCCAATGCTGGGAGCGGCCGAGGCCGCGGTTGATGAGCGTGGGCGTGGTGACGTCGAGCGCGACGCCGGTGACACCGGTGCTTTTGGCCTTGCCGTCGGTGAAGAAGTTCGACGGGTCGTGGCAGGTCGCGCAAGCGACCGTCTCGGTGCTCGACAGGCGCGGGTCTCGAAACAGCAAACTGCCCAATTGCGCCACCGGCTGGGTGAACGTCGTCTCGGCGACGCGCAGGTCGAGCGGGTTGACCGCCGAGTCGAGCGTCAACGCCGGCAGCCCTCGCTGGCTCAGCGGTCGGTACGCCGAGTCGGCAATTTCGTCGGCCGAACGCACCACTTTCGAAATTTTGACCTCGTCGAGCCCGAGCACTTCGGTGGCGCCGCTCGCGTACGCCGCATTGAGCGCCGAGGGCCCCAGCTTCAACGCCCCGGTGGGAGCACCGCTCACGAACCCCGGCACCGACACCCTCACAATGGGCGTGCCGTCGACGTACACGAAGAGCCGCTCGGTCACCTTGTTCCACGTCAGGGCGACGTGCGACCAGGTGTTGAGCGGCAACGCCGTGCCAATGGCGCCCGAACGGTACGGCGCGGCCCCGTCGAGCGTCACCTCGAGTTGACGATTCTTCGCGAGCACGATTTTCGCCACGCCCGGTATCGACACGAGCGACAACCACGCGTCGGCCGAATTCTGGCTCAGGTCGGCGAGCGGCCTCACGGCCAGCTCGATTGAAAAGGTGTTGGTGTCGAGGCTGGCGGCGTCGTAGCTGACGTTGACGCCCGACTGCGGCTTGAAGCGAATGTGGTCGCCCACGAAGTCTTCGGTGAGGGCGTCGGCGGTGTTGAAAATGGCCACCCGCGCCTCTGAAACCAACGACCCGTAGGCGTTGCGGCCCGACGTGTCGGGCGTGCGGTTCGCTGCGAATTGTGCGTCGGGCGGCGTCGAGGTGGTGATTTTCGAAAACGCTCGATTCATGGCCAAATGCGTGACGTACGCCCCGTCGAAGAAGCCCTTGAAAGACACCTGTGCCGACGCGTTGCCGTTCGAGTGCAAGAACAAGCCCGCCGGCCGCTCCCCCAGAGTGGGAAACGCGGGCCGGGCGAGCTGCTTGAAGGGGCTCCACATGGTCGAGGTGGTCGCCAGCGCGGCGGTGAACAGCACGAGCTTGTTGTCGGAGGCGACTTCGCGAAACGCGCCGTCGATGTTGCGAATTTGGCCGCCGGTCGATTCGCCGACCACCGACCAACTCGCGCGGGTCGCTTGGTCATACGCCGTGGTCGACATGTAAAAGAGGTCGGCGCCCTCCCAGCTCACCCACGGGTAAGCGCCCTTGAGTGACTCTCCGGCCGAATACAGTTCGCCCAAGTTGCTCTTGAGCTGCTTGCGCGCGAGGGGGTAGCGCTCTTGCAAGGTGCGGCCGCCGATGACCGTGGTGTCGGCGTACAGGCGGGTGATTTCACGCGGCGACGACCAGCCCGTGCGCGCACCCGCATTTGGGTTGACCGTGTACCAGAGGCTGTCGGGCGCGTTGGAGTTGAAGATCATCAAATGGCCGTCATTCGTGAGCGTCGGCTCGAGACCGTTGATGGTGCCGCCCGTGAGGGTCGCCAGCGGCTGCCAGTCTTCGGTCAGCGAAACCGAGCCGACCGTCGCCGCGTCGGTCATCGCCTGGGTGATGATGATGCGAAAGCGCATCGAGCCGAAGGTTCGCTGGGGCAGGTCGCGCCACACGGGGTTGCGGCTGTCGTAGTCGGCGAAATTGTAGACCTGCGCGTAGACGCGCACGTCGTAGGTCATCGCCGTGCCGTTGGGGTTGGCGGTGCCGTCGGCGTTCGAACGGTACGGGGTCGTCGTGGGGTCTCCCGCGGGCACCATGGCGTGCGCGTTGAGCTCGGTGAGGTTGCTCTGTTGGCCGCTCGGCGTGTACGAGTATTGGCCGTTCTGCGTGAGCACGGGCGTGCAAGTCGAAAACGCGGGCTTCGTCGCTTTGAAGTTGAGGCTCTCGACGCCGCCCGACGTGGCGACGGTGAGGTTCTCAGGCCGAAACACGCACGCGTTCCACGAGGGGCCGCTGCGCGTGACGATGCCGAACCGGCCGGTACTCGTCACCAAGGTCGGCGCCTTGAGCGGCGAGGTGACTTCGGCCAAAACGTCGTCGTCGGCCACGCACCCGCTGCTCACGACTCCGCACGTCATCAAGACAAGAAATGCCCGCATACAGACTCCAGAGTGCGTATGTAGGTAATTGTCGCGAACAGTGGTTAACCTTCCCGAATGAAAGGCCCAACCCAGCGATTGATTCATTGGCGAATGTAGAAATCGGGTCGCCCCGCGCGCACGAAGGGCGTCAGCAGGCTAAAAGTTCAAGCAATTTCAATTAGTTAAATCAATGATTTCGCGGCCGCGAGTGATTCTGGGGCGTTGGCCAGCGCTTCCTTCAGAACTCCGAGCAAGAGCGTTCGGTCTTTTGCTCTTGAGCCTTTGCACCACTGCTTGAGCTCGGTTTGCGCGGTGCGGCCGTCACCCGACAGCCACCTCGCGGCGAGGAGCCGACCGCGAATCGCCGACTCCTCGTCGAAGGAGATTTTTCGCGCCCATTCTTTGAGGAGGTCGCTGCCCAACCGAATGGCGGCGTCGTACCGCTGGGCGTCGAGGTGCATTTGCATCAAGTTGCCGCCACAGACGAAGTTGAGAAACGCAAGACCGAAGGTGTAGGCCCGAAGCGCGAGCGCGTCGTCACCCAGTTGGTGGGCGGCGTAGCCCAACATGAGGTACCCGTTGCCGAGCGCGTCTTCGTTGTCGGCCACGTCTTCTCGTTTCGGGTCGGGCAGTGTTTGGTACGCCGCGAGCGCCTCGGTCAACAAGGTGACGAGCGGTTGCCATTGCTCGCGCTCCATCAGTGATTCGGCGCGCTCGACGGCCTTCTCGAGCTTTTGAAAGGGCGACTTTTCGCCTTTGGCGAGCAGGGTCTCGGCGAAGAAGGTGCCCAGCGAATCGGCCAGCGGTTGAAAGCCGTCGCTGAAGACGGCGACTCGGTGGGGGGCTTTCGCGTTGACCACGAGACACTGGCCGTCGGCTTTCCCCAGGGGGAGCCATTCTTCGAGCTCGTCACGCACGTCGTCGAGCTCTTCGAACTTCTTGAAGGCCGCGGGGTCGGGCGCGAGCCACGAAATCGTGAACACGCCGCCGCTCAATGGCAGTTCGACGCGGTTGCCCCGGGCGGTCTTCTGCGCCTTCTCGATGGCGCGCTGAAGCGTCGGGTGTGGGGGGGTCATGGGCCGCGAAATGTATTCGACGGTGACGTTCGCTGTCTGCCTCGTTCAGTCTGGCACCGTGAGCTCCACCAGGCTTCGGCGCATGAACCCGTCGGCGAATTGTTGGCGTGCTCGAAGCAGGGCGGGCTCGAGCGGGCCCTGGGTCGTCAGCCCCATGACTCGAACGACGTCGACTCGCCCATTGGGTGTTTCGACCTCAGGCAAGTCGGTGTCGGTCTCGAAGTACAGGGCCGACAGCAGGTCGACCAGCGGGTTGCCCCAGCTCTCCGGGTGGCCGGCCGGCGGTCTTTCGTCATGCCCAGGTCGAGCGGTTCGCAGGCCTCGGTGCATCTTTGAAAGCGGCCCTTCGGTTGATGCGAATTCGAGCGGCCGCGCAGCAAGACCGAAGCCTTCACGAGGCGCCACGACCCGTATCGGTTCGTTGTTGAACCCCCACGGCTCGGTGCGGTCGGTGCGAATGAAGGTACCGTGCCGAGGTGTTTGTTCTGACCAGAAAATGAGGCGCCCCACCTTCTGCAGCAAGTTCGCTGCCCACGCGGGTGGCTTGTCTTGGTCGCGCTCGAGCGCGGGCACTTTCAGCGTCAGTTCAACGCCGTAGCCACTGCGAACGCGGTCGGTCGTTTCTTTGGCGTCGAATTCAGAAAGCCCCACCGTCACCAAGTGCCAGTGGGCCAGCGGCGCGCTTTTTTTCGGTAGCCGACCCACCGAATGGGGTCGATGAACGGTGGCAGCATGGGCTGGTACACCGTGCCCTCGAACTGGCCGAACCGAGCGACGAATGCTTCGAACATGTTGGCGGCTGACACCGTCATCGCGAGCGACTCCAGCGCACGTCGGCCGGCGTTACAAGAATGCGAAGCGCTCACTCCGCCAGGGGCGCGAGTGGGCCATGGCCGACTGCCCGGTACTGCGCGTGCGTGCTCTCGTAGAACGTGACGCCCCGCACGGTGAACGTCGGCGACTCGAAGTCGCGCAGCGCCAGGGCGACGGCTTCGAGCGCGGCGGGGTCACGGCCGCGGGCGAGGGTGACGTGTGGTCGGTACGCGCCGCTGCGCCGTTGCTCGGGCGCCACCAACGGTTCGACCGCCCGGTCGAGGGCGCTCTGAAGCGCGGCGAGGGCCCCCAGGGCGCCGGTGACTCCCAGCCAGAGCACCGAGGGCGCGCGAGCCGTGGCGAACGTGCCGGCGCCACGCAGCGCCAGGGTGAACGGCGCGTGGGCGCGAACGACCGGCGCCGCCAGGGCCATGAACGCGTCGAACGTGTCTGGTCGAGGGTGACCCACGAAGGCCACCGTCAAGTGCAGCTTGTGGGCCCCAAGCCACTTGGCGTCAGGCGCCGCGTCTCGGTGGCGGCCGACCAACGCGCTGACCGCGCCGCGCACCGGCTCGTCGAGGTCGATGGCGAAGAACGCGCTCAACGCTCAGCGCACCTGGCCTTCACCTTCGATGACGAACTTCTGCGAGGTCAGCTCCCGCAGCCCCATGGGGCCAAACGCGTGGAGCCGCGAGGTCGAAATGCCCACCTCGGCGCCCAACCCCAATTCACCTCCGTCGTTGAAGCGCGTCGAGGCGTTGACCACCACCGCCGACGCGCACACCTCTCGAGTGAAGCGCCGCGCCGCCGACAGCGAATTGGTGACAATGGCCTCGGTGTGCTCGCTGCCGAATTGCGCAAAGTGGGCGAGCGCTGCGTCGAGCCCGTCGACGACCGTCACCGCCACAATCAGGGCGAGAAATTCTTTGCCGAAGTCGGCGCTGTCGGCGGCGCGGGCGGGCACGCGGGCCGCGGCGAGGGCCGCCCGGGCGCGCGGCTCGGCGCGCAGCTCGACCTTGGCGCGGCGCAGCGCCTTGCCCGCCCGGCCCAAGAAGGTTCGCGCAATGGCCGCGTCGACCAACAGACATTCGGCCGCGTTGCACACGCCCGGCCGCGAAGTCTTGGCGTTGAGCACGATGCGCTCGGCCATGGCCAAGTCGGCCTGCTCGTGTACGTACACGTGACACACACCTTGGTAGTGCTTCACGACCGGCACCCGGGCGTGCTCGACGACGAAGCGAATCAAATTCTCTCCGCCGCGCGGTATGCACAGGTCGATGAGACCGTCGAGCTTGAGCAATTCGAGCATCGACTCGCGGTCGGTGGTGGGCATGAGCTGAATCGCTTCGGTCGGCAAGCCCGCTTGGCGCAAGCCGCCTTGCAGCGCTCGGGCAATGGCCTGGTTCGAAGCGAAGGCCTCGGAGCCACCCCGCAGAATGCACGCATTGCCGCTCTTCAAGCACAGGGCCGCGGCGTCGCTCGTGACGTTCGGGCGCGACTCGTAAATCATCATCACCACGCCGAGCGGCAGGCGAACGCGCTTGACCCCAAGGCCGTTCGGGCGAGACCAGGTCTCGGTCACCTGCCCGACCGGGTCGGGCAGCGCGACGACGGCGTCGAGCGCGGCCGCCATGGCTCTCACCCTCGCCTCGTCGAGCACCAACCGGTCGATGAAAGCGGCGTTCTTGCCGGCCTTCTTCGCCCCCGCGACGTCGAGCGCATTGGCCCGCCGAATCGCCTTCGCCCCCGCGCGCAGACTTTGCGCCATGGCGGTGAGCGCTTCGTTCTTTTGTTCAGTGGGCGCGGCGCTGATCAGCCGCGAGGCCACTTTCGCCGCACGGGCGAGGGCGAGGGGGTTCGCACGAGACTCCATGAACCGACGTCACAGCACAGTCGCGAATCGAGGGGCACAAAATGAACCGCGTGGTAAAAAACCGCATGGCAGGAGACCGAGAGGCCCAATTCAAAGAGCTCGTTCGCGAGTTTCCTGACTCACCCATGGGTCACTTTTCGCTCGGTCGCTGGTACCTCGACGAAAAGCGTTTTGGCGAAAGCGTGCCCTGCTTTCGCGAGGCCGTTCGTCTCGGGGTCAAAACGAACAAGCGAGGGCGACCTGGCAGCAAGCGCTCGAAACGCCGCATGGCCGAAGAGATGCAAGCCTCCAGGCTGATTTGGAACAACGCATTTCAGCCCTCGACGAATTTTGAAGTCGGCCACCGCAGCACGGTGTAGGCAGACTGAGGGCGGCGAAAGGGGCGAGGGAGTGGCAATTGATTTTCAGCAGCTCTTCGAGGCGGTGCCGGCCGCCGTGTTGGTGCTGAGCCCCAAGTTGGAGATTGTCGCGGTGAGCGACGCGTACAACGCGGCGACGCTCACCACCCGCGAGGGCATTGTGGGTCGGCAGCTCTTCGACGTGTTCACCGACAACCCGGCCGACCCCGAAGGCGTGCGCAACCTGCGCGCTTCACTCGAGCGCGTGCTGAGCACCAAGGCGGCCGACAGCATGCCGGTGCAGCGGTACGACTTGCGGCGCGGCGACGGGCTCGAGACCCGGTTTTGGAGCCCGGTCAACGTGCCGATGTTGAAGGCCGGCGAGGTCGAATACATCATTCACCGAGTCGAAGACGTGACGTCGTTGGTGCTCGGCCGGGGCGAGTGGTCGTTGTCGTTCGACGACACGTCGAGTGAAGGGCGGGCCGGGCGCGACCTCGCCCTGCGCGCCCGCGAAGCCGCCGCGACCGCCCGGGGCCTCAAAGACGCGAACGACCAGTTGCGCCGGCTGTACGAAAAGACGCGCGAACTCGACGAATTGAAAACGCAGTTTTTTGCGAACATCAGCCACGAGCTGCGCACGCCGCTCGCGTTGATTCTGGGCCCTGCGCAGCGGGTGCTCCAGACGGCGCTCGAGCCCGAAGTACGTGAAGACCTCGAAGTCATTGAGCGAAACGCGCGGCGGTTGTTGCGGCACGTCAACGACCTGCTCGACGCCTCGAAGCTCGAGAGCGGCCACCTCACGCTGGCGTACGCCGAGGTCGACGCGCGCCAGTTGCTCACTCGGGTGGTGCGTTCGTTCGAGGCGGTCACGGCGCAGCGGGGCCTGCGCTTGTTGGTCGAAAACGCGGCCGAGCCGGTCGTCGCGCAAGTCGACCCCGACCGAATCGACCAGGTGCTCTTGAACGTGGTGGGCAACGCCGTCAAGTTCACGCCCGACCACGGTACCGTGCGCGTCGGCGTGCGGTTGGCCCGCTCGACGAGAAACGCCGCGCCGCGCGTGGTGTTCGAAGTGGCCGACTCGGGGCCGGGCATCGCCCCCGAGCACCGCGCGTTGGTCTTCGAGCGGTTTCGGCAGGTCGAGGGCGGGCCCGCGCGAAAGCACGGAGGCACCGGTCTGGGGTTGAGCGTCGCCCGCGAGTTGACCGAGCTGCACCAAGGGTTCATCGAGGTCGCCAGCGCGCCCGAAGGCGGTGCGCTGTTCACCATTGAGCTGCCGCTCACGGCCCCGCCCGGTACGCCGGTGGGCCCGCGGGCTGACCTCGACGAAGCGCCGCCCGTGGCCGTGACGCCCGCGAAGGTCAGCCCGTCGCCGGGAGCGTTCGGTCGGCCGCTCGTGCTCGTCATCGAAGACGACGCTGACATGAGTCGCTTCATCACCAAGACGTTGGGCGACGGGTACCGGGTGGCGGTGGCGTTCGACGGGCCGTCGGGGCTGGCGCAAGCGCAGGCGCTCAAGCCCCACGCGGTGTTGTGCGACTTCATGCTGCCTGGGCTGACCGGCCCCGAAATCGTGGCGGCGCTGCGACACTCGCGCGAGACGGCCGAGTTGCCGGTCATCATGGTCACGGCGCGCCCAGACGCGGCGTCGCGAGCCGAAGAAGCCGCGGCGGGAGTGACCGAGACGTTGATCAAGCCGTTCGACGCCCAAGAGCTGCAAGCGCGCGTGGCGGCGGTCGTCGCTCGGCGCAACGCCGAGCTTCACAGCGAGCAACTGCGCGACGCCCTCGACGCCCAGAATCGCGAATTGACGACGGCGCGGGCGCAGCTCGAGACCACGAATCGAGAATTCGACGCGTTTTGCCATTCGGTGGCCCACGACTTGCGGGCGCCGTTGCGCGCCATTGACGGGTTCAGCTTGGCCTTGCTCGAAGACCAGCAAGCTCTCGACGAACGGGGCCGCGCCGACTTGGGCCGAATTCGAGCGGGGGCTCAACGGGCCGGCGCGCTGCTCGACGACCTGTTGCGCCTGTCTCGGGTCATGCGAACGCCGCTCGAGAGCAACTGCCTCGACCTGGTGGCAATGGCGCAGGCCGTTGCGCTCGACTTGGCGGCGACCCACCCGGCGCACCCGGTTCGGGTCGTCTACGGCGAGCGGCACCTGGTGCGCGGCGACGCCCGGCTGTGGCGGGTCGCGCTCGAGAACCTGCTGGGCAACGGGTGGAAGTTCACCGCGCGGACCCAACGGCCGAGCCTCGAGGTCGGGTGGGCGGTGGTCGGCAACGAACAGTGCTTCGTCATTCGCGACAACGGCGTGGGCTTCGACATGGCGTACGCGCGGAGGCTCTTCTCGCCGTTTCAGCGACTCCACAGCGAGCGCGACTTTCCCGGCACGGGCATGGGCTTGGCGACGGTGCACCGCATCGTGCAACGGCACGAGGCCCGCATCTGGGCCGAGGCCCAGGTCGACCGAGGCGCCACGTTCACCATCGCTTTTCCCAAAGAACGGCTGTTGCCATGACCGCGTCGCGCCCTGTCGTCTTGCTGGTTGAAGACAACCCCGATGACGTCGAGCTCACGCAGCGGGCCTTCGAGCGGGCCCAAGTGGCGGTGACGTTGGTGATTGCGAACGACGCGCTCGAGGCGCTCGACCAGTTGCACGGGCCAAACCCCGTCGCCCTGCCCGAAGTCGTGCTGCTCGACTTGAACTTGCCCAAACTCACCGGGCACGAATTGCTGCGCCGTTTGCGCGGCCACCAACGCACCCGGTTGCTGCCGGTGGTGATTTTGACGACGTCACTCGAAGAGCGCGACGTCGTCGAATGTTACGAGGCCGGCGCCAACAGCTACGTGGCCAAACCCGTCGACTTCAACCAGTTCGTCGAAGCGGCGCGTTGCCTTGCGCAGTACTGGAGCGGCGTCAACCACCCCGCCCACCGGGTGCCGGGCATGCGCTTGGCCTGACGTGGCCCTGGGCTGCGCGGTTCAAACCAAGGTCAGGTGCCCAGCTTGCCTTCGCGCAGGCGCCCAGCGTCGAGCGCCTCGCGAACGCGGTGCAACAGCACCTCGGGCGTAAAAGGCTTCGGCATGAAGGGCACGCCGTCGTCGGCGAGCTGCTGCGGCGTCAGCGCGCCGCCGGGGTAGCCCGACATGTAGAGCACCCGAATCGACGGGTGCACGGCTTTGAGCCTTTGTGCGAGCTCGCGGCCATTCATTTCGGGCAAGACGATGTCGGTCAACACGAGGTCGACCGGGGCCGCGTCGGCGAGTTTGAGCGCGATGCTGGGCTTGCCGGCTTCAGACACGTGGTAGCCGGCGGTTTTCAGCACCCGGCAGGTCATGGCGCGCAAGCCGGGCTCGTCTTCGACCACCATCACCCGCTCGCTGCCCATTGACGGCTTGGGCGTTTGGGTGGCGTGCGGCAGCCGTTGCGGTTCGATGCTGCGCGGCAAGTAGATGCGAAAGGTGGTGCCTTGGCCCACCGCGCTCTCGAGGTGAATGGTGCCGCCGAGCTGTTTGACGATGCCGTGCACCGTGGCCAGGCCCAGGCCCGTGCCCTTGCCCGCCTCTTTGGTCGTGTAAAACGGCTCGAAGATGCGGGCTTGCGTCTCGGGGCTCATGCCGAAGCCGGTGTCGCTCACGCGCAGCAGCACCGCCGGGCCGGTTTTCGCTCCCCAGGCCGAGGCCTCGCCTTCGGTCAATTCGACGTTCGTCGTTTCAATGAGAATGCGCCCGCCGTTGGGCATGGCGTCGCGGGCGTTGACGACCAAATTCACGATGACTTGCTCGAGGCCACCGGCGTCGCCCAACACCCGCCACAAGTCGGTGGTGGGGGTCACCGTGAAGTCGATGTTCTCGGGCAGCAGGCGCCGCAACATCTTCATGATGTTGGTCAGCACCGAGTTGAGGTCGACCGGCTTCATTTCGAAGACTTGGCGGCGGCCGAACGCGAGCAGTTGCCGGGTCAGTTCTGCGGCGCGACGGCCGCATTCGATGATTTGGCTCAGGTCTTCGCGGCGCACGTCGTCGGCCGGCAAGTCGTTGATCAACAGCGTGCCGTAGCTCAAGATCACCGTGAGCAAGTTGTTGAAGTCGTGGGCCACCCCACCGGCCAATTGCCCAATCGCCTCGAGCTTTTGCGCCTGTCGCAGCTGCTCTTCGAGCGAACGCCGCTCACGCCGGTTCGCCGCCTCTTGAAGCTCGCGCGCAATGGCCGGTACGAGCCGCGTCAGGTTCGACTTCATGACGTAGTCGTGGGCGCCGGCTTTCATGGCGGCCACCGCGGAGTCTTCACCGACGGTGCCCGAAACGATGATGAACGGCGCGTCGGTGTGCGCGGCTTGGGCGAGCCTCAGCGCGCTGAACGCGTCGAACGACGGCAAGTGAAAGTCAGAAAGAATGACGTGCCAGGTCTGGTCGTCGAGCGCGGCCTGAAACGCCTGCGCCGATTCGACCCGCAGCAGTTCGATGTTCCACCCTGACTTGCGAACCGTGCGTTCGACGAGTGCGGCGTCGTCGTCGTTGTCTTCGACCAACAGCACGCGCAACGTTTGGTGAGGGTCGTTGCTGGGTGTTGACGCCCTCGCTCGCGCCGCCTCGCTCGCGCTACCAAACACCATGCAACCCCCGTTGTCGCATATGACCTCTGCTCGGCGCCAATTTCAAGCGAACCCTTTCGAGGCCAGGGGTGGGTCAATTTTCGACCAATTGGTCTCGAGTGCGAGTTACACCGACCTCACTTTCGACGACGGAAAAAAGGAGCGGCCATGGCTGGAGTCGCGTTGATCACCGGAGCGTCAGTGGGTTTGGGAGAACAGTTTGCGCAGCGTTTTGCGCGTGATGGGCACGACGTCGTGCTGGTGGCGCGCAACGAGGCCCGCCTCCAGGCCGTCGCCGAGCACCTGCGCTTTCACAAGGTGAAGGCCCATGTCATGCCCTTCGACTTGAGCAACCCCACCGCTCCCCAGGCCCTGTTCGATGCGGTTTGCAACAAAGGGCTCGAAGTCGAATACCTGGTCAACAACGCGGGGTTCGGCTCGAACGGCCCGTTTCTCGAGCTCGACGTCGGCCGCGAAGCCGAAATGGTCGACCTCAACTGCACCGCGCTCTTGCGGTTGACGCACCTGTTCGCCAAGCCCATGACCGCGCGAAAGTCGGGGCGCATTTTGAACATCGCGTCGACCGCGGCCTTTCAGCCGGGGCCGTACATGGCCACGTATTACGCGACCAAGGCCTTCGTCGTGTCATTTTCCGAAGCGCTGGCCTACGAACTCAAAGAGTCGGGCGTGACGGTGACCTGCTACTGCCCGGGCGCCACCCACACCGAGTTCGCGAAGCGCTCGGGCAACGACCGTTCGGTGCTCTTCAAGCGGCCTGGGGTGGCCAAACCCGAAGACGTGGTGAGCGAAGCCTATGACACGATGATGCGGGGCGACGTGCTCGGAGTGCACGGCGTGCTCAATTGGGTCATGGCCGAAGCCGTACGGTTCAGCCCCCGAGCCGTCGTGCGCGCCATCGCCGCAACGCTTAATTCGCCTCCGGCTTCGTGAGTTCGGGGCCGGGCCCGTCGTCAACGCTCAACTCGGCGGGAGCAACCGCCTTCGACCGAAGGCCGTCACCCGGCCAGTTCAGTCAGGCCGGCGCGGGGCCCCGCGTCGCCGCTTGGCCCATTCACGCCTCCCCAGGCGCAAAAGCCCGTGGCGCACCTCGTTCAGCGCGCGGCGCGGTGAATCGCTGAGCCAGACCCGCACCGCCGCCGAGCCCTGGGCGCTGTCGGCCACGGCCGCCGACGCGAGGTTTTCGGCCGAGAAGAGCAAGGGGTGAATGGCCGAGCGCACGCGGTGGGTGGGCAAGCCGAGCCACGCTTCTTTGGGCAGGTCGACGCGCATGACGGTGCGCAGCACCTCGAGGGCCGACGCGTAGGCGACCGAGAACTCGAGCCGGCGCGCGAGTTGGGCCGCGGTGGCCCAGGCCAATGGGGTGCGGCGCACGTACTGCTGCAAGTCGACCAGCCACGACGCGCGCAAAAAGGCGTGATTCGCCGCGTGCACGCAGAGGTACACGAATTCGTCTTCGGGGCTCAGGTAGCGCACGGGGTGGCCTTCGAGTTGGGCGTGGCGCGAGCGCAATTCGACGCCCACGTCGTCGAACGTCGCCATGCCGAAGCCGGCGAAGAGGCGAAAGTGCACTTCGACCAAGCCGGCCGGCCCCGCGAACGCTTCGTGGTGGTGCTCGAGGTGAACGTCGGCGAGGGCCGGGTCGGGCTGGGCGTGCAGGTGCAAGGCCTCGAGCGCTTCGCGCACGACGGGCAGGTCTGGCGGTTGCACCAACACGTCGACGTCGGTGCTGGGGCGGTTGAGCGGGGCGTCGTACAGCCGGGTCGCAAGGCCATGCCCTTTGAGCAGCACCGGCACGAGGTCACGCTTCGCGAGCGCGCCGATGACCGAGAACAACAGCCGCCGGTTCTTCGCGGCCTGGGCCACGGTCTGCCGGGCGTCGCGCGCCAGGGCTTCGTGGTCGAACGAAGGCAGCTCGAGCCCCAAGCGCGCGAACGCGTCGGCCACGTGCGCGCTCAGGCCGTGGCGGGCGCTTTGTTTCACCAGGGCCCGGGTGTCGAGTGCCGGCAGCAGCGAACGGAGCTCGCGTTCACCGGCGGGGTCTCCGATTCGCGAAACGACTTCGAAGAGCGGGGGCCGACCGAAGCTCACACCGACGTAGAAGGTATGGTCGCGTGCAATGGCACCGACTCGGGAGCGACCGGCGCGACCCATTCAGAACCGACCCGCCGCAGGTGGGCTTCGAGCTGATCAGCGACGAGCTGGAGCATGATTTCCATCTGCGGGGGGACGTCGCCGTATTCGCTGCGCCAGTGAAAGACGACGGCGTGCTCGGCACCCACCGGCATGGTGACGGTCGAGGCGTCGCGCTCGTCCATGTCGGTGTAGTCGGCTCCGGGCCAGGTCTTGAGTGAGCGGTGGTGGGGCCCTTGGCGCTGCACCCATTCGATCGAATCGAACTTGGCTTCGCGGGCGAGCCAGCGGCACACGTCGAGCACCGCGTCTTCGGTGTTGGCCCGCTCGAGCTGCCCGGGCAAGGTCATGATGACTTTGCGCAGCCACTCGACGTGACGGCTGCGAATGCGCTGCTTCTGGCGGGCAATGACCGCGAGGTACTCGAAGTAGCCGATGAAGCGAATCAGCCCGAAGAGCACCGCGCTCACCCCGAGCACCGCGCCGCCGACTTCCCAGCTCCGGCCGAAAGCGATGCCGATGGCGCCGACGCAAAGAGCGACGGTCACGCCGTAAATGATCAGCACCGCGCGCCGGTGGGTGATGCCCATGTCGAGCAAGCGGTGGTGAATGTGCCCCCGGTCGGGTGAAAACAGCGGGCGGCGCTCGAGAAACCGCCGCACCATGGCGAGCAGCGTGTCGATGATGGGCACGCCCAACGCGACGATGGGCACGGCGATCGACACCGCCGCCGAAGCCTTTTGGAGCGGGCCGGCGATGCTGCACACCGCCAACGTGAAGCCCAAAAAGTAGCTGCCCGAGTCGCCCATGAAAATGCGGGCGGGGTTGAAGTTGTAGAACAAAAAGCCCAGCACCGCGCCCGCGAGCATGGCCATGACGACCGCGACGAACGCCGTGCCCATGAGGTAGGCGACGACGAAGTTGGTGATGGCGGCGAAAAACACCACGCCCGCCGCCAACCCGTCGAGCCCGTCGATCAGGTTCACCGCGTTGATGATGGCGACGATCCAAAACACGGTGACGGGCAACGAGAAGACGCCCATGGAGAACTGGCCGATGAGCGGCAGGTCGACCACGTCGATGCGAAAGCCGAAGTACCAGGCGATGACGGCCGCCGCGATTTGCATGAACAGCTTGTAGAGCGCTCGCAGCCCGCGCACGTCGTCGACCGCGCCGGTGAGAAACATTACGCCGCCGCCGGTCAGCAAGCCCACGCCCATCATCAAGTCGTGCGCGTCGAGGGCGGCCGTCAAGTGCCCGAGCCCCCACAACAGCGGCACCGTCGTCATCACCGCCAAGAAAATGCCCAGACCACCGAAGCGCGGTATCGCCCGACCGTGAATGTGCCGCCCACCCGGCCGAGAAACGATGCCGAAGCGAAACGACACCAGTCGGGCAAGCGGCGTGAAGAGCGCGCTCGCCAAGGTCGCTGCAACGAAGCTGAGGAGGTACGTTTGCATTCGTTGTGGAGACTTCGTGACGCGCCGACCACCGCCCGTTCAACGCGGCGCCACCCTATCTGCGATCAGCCCCGTGCCCAAGCTGCTGTGACGCATTGCGACCGATTTCTTGACCCGTGACAAGTGTGTCTTGCCCAGCACGACCCAAATGTCGGCACTACTCAAAATGCCGAATTATTTTGGGTTATTTGCGCCGGTTTCAACGGCATCAAACAGAAAAGGGTCGGGCCCGCGATGGGGCTTGGCCGACGCTCTCAGCGAGGTCTGACCCTGGCCGCCGATGTGGGGTTCAGGAGGTGGTCGTAGACCGCCAGGTGCTGGGTGAGCACCTGTTGCTCTGAGAAGTGGGCCGCGGCGTGTCGCGCCAGCTGCTGGGCGAGCGGGCCACGCACGGCGGGGTCGAGGAGGCGACCGACCTCACGCGCGAGCGAAACCGCGTCGCGCACGGGCACGAGTGGGCCGAGCCGGCCGAAGTCGACCACGTCGCGGCAGCCGGGGGCGTCGGTGGTGACGATGGCGCGGCCGGCCGCGGCGGCCTCGAGCAGCGCCTTGGGCAGCCCCTCGCGGTACGACGGCAGACACACGAGGTTCGCTTCGCGAAAAACCTGGGGCATGTCGTTGCGGTGGCCCCACCATTCGACCGCGCCCTCGGCCAACCACCCGTCGAGCTCGGCTTGGGTGACGGCGGCCGGGTTGCCCGGGTCGAGGCCTCCCACGAGCACCATGCGCACGTCGCGTCGCTGCGCTCTGAGCAGCCGCGCGGCTTCGACGAACTCGACGACGCCTTTGTCTTTGAGCAACCGGGCGGGCAACACCACGACGGGCGTGCCGGTCGGCTCGGCGCTGGGCGAAAAGCGGTGGAGGTCGACCCCCGACCCGCGAATTTTGACGACGTGGGCGCCAGGCCCCAACGCGCCCAAGCGGCGGAGGTCGGCCTCGTCGTCGTCGTTTTGCAGAATGACCTGGGTTCGGGCGGCGCCGAGCGCGGCGCGGTAGGCGGCGGCGACGGCGCGGCGGCGCAGCTCGGCCCCCAGGCCGCTCGCGAGAAAAATGTAGCCCAAGCCAGAGACCGCGTTGACGATGCCTCGCACCCCGGTCGCGTGCGCGGCCGCGCTGCCGTACAGCACGGGCTTGATGGTGACGTGGTGCACGACGTCGGGCTTGAGCCGCCGGTAGAGGTCGACGACCCGGGCCACGGTGAACGCTTCTTCGGTGGCTCGCTGCCCTTTGCGGTCGAGCTGCCAGCGGTGCACCGGTACGCCGAGCGCCTCGAGCGTGGCGACGCCCGCGCCTTCGGGAGCGATGGCGTGCACGTCGTAGCCCGCGGCCTGCGCGCCCTTCACCAACACCAACCGGTGCGAGACCAAGAAGTCGGGGTTGTTCACCACGAAGGCGAGCCGAGGCACGGCCGGGGGCTTACTACAGCGCGCTGGCGCGCGAACGGGGCAGTCGACCGTGAACGTTTGCACCTGTGGCGTGCACCAAACGGTGCTAGCCATTCGCCCCCGAGAAAGGAAGTAGCGATGCCCAAGAGTCTGTTGACCGGCGGTGCTGGTTTCATCGGGGCCCACCTGGCCCGCGAGTTGGTGGCCTTGGGCCACGAGGTCGTCGTGCTCGACGACTTGTCAGGCGGCTTTCGCGAGAACGTGCCCGCTCAAGCGAAGTTGGTGGTCGGCAGCATCACCGACCACGACTTGGTCGAAAAGCTCTTCGCCGAACACCGGTTCGACTACTGCTACCACTTGGCGGCGTACGCGGCCGAAGGGCTCAGCCACTTCATTCGCCGCTTCAACTACACCAACAACCTCATCGGTTCGGTCAACTTGATCAACGCGAGCGTGAAATACGAAGTGAAGCGCTTCGTCTTCACGTCGTCGATTGCCGTGTACGGTGTCGGCGAACTGCCGCTGCGCGAGTCGAACACCCCGCACCCCGAAGACCCCTACGGCGTGGCCAAGCTCGCGGTGGAACTTGACCTGGCCGCCGCGAAGTCGATGTTCGGGCTCGACTACACGATTTTTCGGCCGCACAACGTGTACGGCGAGTTTCAAAACCTGGGCGACCGGTACCGCAACGTCGTCGGCATTTTCATGAACCAAATCATGGCGAAGGCGCCCTTGAGCGTCTTCGGCGACGGCTTGCAGACGCGCGCCTTCAGCTACGTGGGCGACATCGTGCCCGCCATGGCCCGCTGCGTGACGATGGAGGCGACCAAAGGCCAGGTCTTCAACGTCGGTGGAGACCACGTCTACTCGGTGAAGCAGCTCGCCGAGACGTTGCTCAAGTTGGCCAAGGTGTCGGTGCCGCTCAACCACTTGCCCGCGCGCAACGAAGTGCAACACGCGTATTCTGACCACTCGAAATTTCAAAAGGTGTTCGGTTCGAGCAAAGAAACGACGCTCGAAGAGGGCCTGGCGAAAATGTGGGCGTGGGCCCAGCAGCGCGGCGTGACGTCGACGTCGCGCTTCGGCGCCATTGAAATCGAGAAGAACCTGCCCCCGAGTTGGAAAGCGTAGCCCGCCGCTTCACCAGTCGAACGTGGCGATGAGCGCGAAGCCCATTTGGGGCCAGGCGAGGTCGGCCATTTTCGTGGCTTCGCCTTCGACCACCAACGCGCCGCCGCCTCCGTGCAGGGTGAGCTTGTGGCGGCCTGTTTTCTCAGGCCCGGTGAACTTGGCGTCGACGCGCTGCGTGTGAGAACGAATGGAGTCGTTGCTCACTTCGAACGTGAAGCGGTGGTCAGAAATGACGCCCTCGATGAGCACGGTGCCGTCGAAGTCAGACCGTTTTCGCTGCATGAAGAACTTTTCGCCGCCGCGCACCACGTCGCCCTTCACCGTGCAGTCGAACGGCACGTCGAACATTTTGCCCGACCAGCTGTCGTCGGTGTGCCTGGCCATGTTGAGGTACGGGGCGACGACGCGGGCGCTGTTGAAGGCGGCTCCGCGGCCGCCATAGTGCACCGAGCCCGTCGCTTTGAATTCGCCTTTGGCTTCGGGCACGACCGGGGCACCGACACACCCCGCGAGCACCACCAGTGCAAGCACCCAGTGTTTCATGGCAAGCAACCAGAGCCCACCAGGGCCCGACGCGTCAACGCTTGGCTTTCGCCACGTCGACGGCGAACGTGCGCAAGGGCTTGGGCACTTTCTTGTGCTCGGCTTCGACGTCGTAGCGTGACACGGCGACCGGCGCTCCGTTCGTCGCCCACAAGGCCGCGAGCCGAACCGTGCTGACGGTGGGGCTCTTTTCGGCGCAATCGACCATGACGACGACTTGCGCTTGCTGGGCCTTGGCGGCTTCGCCGAGGCACGGGCCCAACCGGCAACCGGCTTCGGGCAGGTCACGCTCGTCGATTCGCACGGCCTGGAGACCCGTGGCTTTGAGCGCTTCGACCACTTCGTCGGCGATGCCCCGCGAGACGTCTTCGAAAATGGCGTCGGGCTGCGACACGTCGACCACCGCGACCTTGGTCACCGGTGAAGCGGTCGACGGCGGAGCCGGCGACGGAGAAGACGCCGCCACCAAACCCCAGAGCAACAGCCAGACCCGCATGCGCTCTCAAGTGGAGCACATTGGCGGGTGCCCGTCAGCGAACTCGTACGACGCCCGCCATGCCCGAGGGGCCGTGGTACAGGCAGAAGTACGGGTAGTCACCCACCTCGGTGAAGGTGACCTCTTGGCTCGTGCCCAAGTCTTTTGACGGTATCGGCGTGTTCGGTGAACCCGCGGTGCCGTCGGTCGGGGTACCGGGCCGAAGCGGGTGGCCCATGAACGAACCCGAGTAATTCACCTTGTGGTTGCGGCTGATCAACAGACACTTCGGTGAATAGTTGAGCCCATTCGAGGGAAACGAGATGGTCGTCGTGCTCAGGTCTGCGGTGTGGTCTTCGAACAGGTCGTCGGTGCAGCCAAAAAAGACGACGCCTGCGTCAAAGGTCGTGCCCGCGTCTTCGGTGGTACCGGCGTCGACCGGTGGGGTTCCCGCGTCGAAACCGGCGTCGACCGGAGCGCCCGCGTCAGTGCCCGCGTCGACCCCTGGCGTGCCCGCATCGGTGCCCGCGTCGTGCGGCGGCGAGCCCGCGTCGGCTGGTGGCGAGCCCGCGTCTTGACCCGATGAGCCTGCGTCTTGGCCCGACGTGCCGGCGTCTTGGCCGGGCGCACCGGCGTCTTGGCCTGGCGTACCGGCGTCGAACGGAGTGCCCGAATCGAGCGGGCCTCCAGCGTCGACCCCGGGGGTGCCCGAATCGACGGGCGTGCCCGAATCGACCGCGCCGCCGGCGTCTTGCGGGGTACCCGAGTCGACGGCCGAGCCGCCTGCGTCGCGCGCGCCCGCGTCATTCTTCTGACCCGCGTCGGTCGTGGTGCCCCCGTCGGTGTCGTCGCCGGGGCCGTCTCCACAGGCGGCGGGCGCCAGCATCAAGACGAGCGCGGCCAGGGCCAAAAGGACAACGCGGTTGGTTTTCATGGCCGAGGTCTGTATCAGTGACCTTGGTTCGCCGACACCCCAAGGAGCACGAATTGTCATGACCCACCGTTCAACATGGTTTTCCATTTTGGCAACGGTCGCGGTGTCGACGTTGAGCGGCTGCGGCACGCCTTGTTCGCACATCGCTGGCGCCGAAGAGGTGGCGAACAGCAAAGGCACGGGGTGCGGCGTCTCTTCGACCCGGTGGGACAACGCCCGCGTCACTCGGTGCGAGAGCAATTTGTCGAAGTGCAGCGCCGACGACCAGAAATGGTTGGGCACGTACGCCGACTGCCTGCAGAACCTGCCGACCTGCGCCGAAGGCCAGAGTTTCAGCTGGAGTCTGTCTCGGGTGGGGTGCGCCGAGTCGTTGCTCAAACTGTCGAGCCCGTGCGCTCAAGGCATTCAGTAGCCTCAGCGCACCCGGTGCGTGGCGCCCTGGGCGGCGTCGTAGCGCTCGTCATGGCGGGCGCCGGCACCATGAACAGGAGTCGAGAGACACGGTGCGTTCGCGACCTCATGACACTGAGCGCCGCCCGTGCGTCGAGTCGAACAGACACTGTTGGTCATGACTCACAGCGCGAATTGAAGACGGTCTCGCCCCTGCGAACGCTGCGCGTCGCGCTGAACCGGGGCCGCTGCGGTCACTCCCGGGCGCCGATCTGCCGCGATGGGCGCGAGCCGCGAGCGTCGTTGACCGCCTCGTGTGGCTTCGAACCGGAGTCGCTCTTGAGAGAAGTACTCACGGGCGCGCGATGGGCGCGGGGCCGCGAGCGTCGACCGCCTCGCGTGGCTTCGAACCGGAGTCGCACTTGAGAGAAGTACTCACAGACGCGCGATGGGCGTGGGGTCGCCGCGTCTTGGTCGACCGCCTCGCGTTGCCGTGAACAAGGTGTGTTGGTGAGAGGTACCGGCATCTTCGCGGTCGACTTGCGGTCGCGTGAGCCGCACCGGGCCGAACGCCGCGCGCCCGTGTTGAACAAGCCGGCCGGGCGTGCGTCGCGTTGAATCAGAAGTCGAGCGGCAACAGGTACGCGGTGCCGTTGGCGGTGCCGCTGCGGTAGCTCTGGGGTGCGCCAATGCCGAGCGTCGCGGGTACGACGCCCGACTTGGGTGAAATCGCCAAGTCTTGCCCGAAGGCCGCGCGCTCCCGTTGATCAGACACGACGGTGAGGTACGGCGTGTTGGGGCCCGGCACCATCGACCCCGCGGTGAAGACGAACACCGCGCCCGTGCCGTCGCCGTTGGTGTTGGCGCCGGTGGCACCGACGATGAGGTCGGGCTTGCCGTCTCCATTCACGTCGCCGCTGGCCAGCATTCGGCCCAGGCCAGGGCACCGTTCGAAATACACCGTGGGCACTGGGGTCAACCCGTCGCCGAGCGCGGCCACCAGCCGCTCGCCCGAGGCGGGCCGCTTCGCCACCAGCTCGGCCACGTCGAAGAGCAGAATCGTGGCCTGCGACGACCCGTTGTACGAAAACAAGTCAGCGGTGATGGCGACGAAGTCGCGCGCGTCGTTCGCCATGATTTGGCCGGCTCGCGCCAGGGCGGTGCCGAGCCGCAAGTTCGTGAGCCCCGTCTCGGTGTCTCCCGAAATGCGCAGCCACGACGCGGTGGTCTGGTCGCAGGCGCTGCCGTACCCGAAGGCGATGATGACGCCCGAGCGGGTGTTGTTGTCGGTGTAGCGAATGCCGACCTCGTCGCACCCGTCGCCGTTCAAGTCGCCGAGCGCCGCGGGAGCCGTGCCGTACTGGTTGGTGCCCAACGCCGGCAGCGACAGCAGCGAGTCGCACGCCATGGTCACCTTCGCCAGGCCCAGGTCGTCGGGCGGGCGCCCGGCGAAGATTTCGAGCCCGTTGCCGCGGGTCACCAGCAGGTCTTGTGTCTTGTCTCCGTTGAAGTCGAAGCCTCCGACGAGCCCCTGACGGCCCAATTGGGTGCGCTGGTAGGCCACGCCCCCGTCAGCGCCGATGACGTCGCGGGGCACCCACACCCGGTAGGCTTCTTTGAAGGTGCCGTCGCTGCGGCCCAGGTGAATGAAGGCGCCACCCGGAGACTGCGCCGCCGCCGTCAGGCACTCCGGCCGGTTGACCGCGTAGTCGGGCACCGACGTGCCGCCGTCGGCCAGGCGCGTGGGCGGAGTGAAGTTGGGCGCGGCAATGGCCAAGTCGGGCAAGCCGTCACCGTTGAAGTCGGTCATTGCCACGTCGACGCCCACGCCACGCCCGCCGAAGGCCACCCAGCCCCCGTCGCGCAGGTACGGCGCGTTCGACGTGCCTTCGGCGACCACCCGCGGGTCGGCGAAGTCGGGCGCCGAAAAGAGCAGCGCTTGACCCGCGTCGACGTCGTTGCCTGAATTGTCGGGCGCGGGCCCCGACACGCCGGGAGACCCCACCGCCACCCGCAGCACGCCGGCCACGGGCGCCAGGTCGATGGCGGCGCCGAAGAGCTGCGAGGCGGGCTTGTTCGCAATGGGCGACGACGTCACCGCCCATGAAGCGAGGTTGCCGGTGCCGGTGAACGCGTCGATTCGGCCGGTGAAGTCACCGAGGTCGGTCGACGCGCGGCCCGCCACCGTCACGAGCGCGGTGGCCCCCGACGTGTATGACCACGTGGTCAGGGTGGTGCCGAGCACGTCGGCGCGCGCTTGGCCCGGCCGCGCCATGGTGGGCTTGTTCACCACCGTGCCCGGTGAATACGTGCCGAGCGGGTAGACCAGCAGCTTGCCGGCGAGCGGGGTATTCACGGTCGTGCCGCCGTCGACGACGCTGTTGGTCGCGTACGGCGCCCCCAGAATGAGCTCGAGCTTGCCGTCTTGGTCGAGGTCGGTCGCCGCGAAGCTCCGCCCCGCGTTGATGTTGGGTTGGTCTCCGTACACCTTGGCGAAGGCGTTGGTGGGCCCCAGCTGAAGCGGGCTCGTCGGCGCGGCGCCGGTGGGTTTTTGCGCCGTCAAATCGAACAACAGCGCGCCACCCGCGTTGGTGCCCCCGCTCGTGCCTCCGTCGGCGCTCAAGTTGGGCGAGTCGGCCAAGTCGGCCGCGGTGAGCAACATGGGCGGAGACGACGCCGTCTTGGGCACGAAGCCCAACCGCCAATTGCCTTCGTTGCTGTCGGCGGGGTTGGTGGGCAGCACGAAGAGGTCGGGCGTGGCGTTGAATGGTTGGCCCGCCGTGCCGCGGCTCAGGTGCACCTGCACGGCGATTTGCGCTTTCGCCAGCGCGGTGCCGTTGAGCAACGAGTTGTTCACCGCCGACAGCAGCGCCAAGTCGATTTTGCCGTCGTCGTTGAGGTCGGCGGCGATGAGCCCACGCGCCGCGCGCAAACCGGTCGAATTCGTCTTGAGCGTGCCGTCGACGTTCAGGTCGACCCCGCCGATGCGAATGGCGCCGGCTTCGGGTATCGGCTGGCCTTTCTGCAGCACGAAAATGTCGAGCACGCCGCGCTGGTTGCCGGTGCTCAAGTCGGCCGTCGGCGAGCCGACGAGCAAGTCGTTGTCTCCGTCTTGGTCGACGTCGGCAATGGCGAGCGACGAGCCGAACCGCGCCGCGCCCAACCCGGTCAACGGCGGGCGCAGCAGCTGCGGCCCGTCGGCGGTGATTTTGTACAGAAACACCGCGCCCGAGTCGGCCACGGTGATGTCGGCGCCCGGAGCCGAAATCGCGAGGTCGTCTTTGCCGTCACCGTCGAGGTCTCCCGCGGCCATGACGGCGCCCAAGTTGGCGGTGTCAGACGCGCCCAGAATGGTCCAACTGGGTTGGGCCGACAGGCCGCTCGCACCGCCCCGGTAAATAAACACGGCGCCGCCCTGCGGCTTGGCCAAATCGCTCTCTTGAAAGCCGACCGCCAGGTCGCGAAACCCGTCTCCGTCGAAGTCGCCGGTGATGCTGGTGGCGACGTCGCTGCGCCGGCCTTGAGGCCGGTTGGGCCGGCTCAACTCGGTGAGCACGCGAATTTTCACTTCGGTCTTTTCTTGGGTGAATTGGTCGGCGCCTTCGAGGGTGGCGACGTCGCCCGGGCCCGCGTCGGTGGCCCAGTACGTCAGGGCGTCGACCCGGCCGGGGCCCGACACGACTTTCCACGTCACGGCGCCCGACCCGTCGAGCGAGTCGATTGGCACCGAGGCGCCCACCGGCAACGCGAGCCGCGGAGAAGTGGGGCGAAACCGGGCTGCCAGCGACACGGTCAACTGCACGAGCGCTTGGTCGCCGCTCGTCGGGTCTTCGACGGTGATGAGGTCGACCCCTTCGCTCGGGCCCGCCACGTAGTCGCCCGTGGCGCTCACGCTGCCTCCCGAGGGCAGGGTGCCGTTGACCTTGAATTCAGGGGCCGCCAGCATGCCGGTGACTTGAATGGTGAGGTGGGTGCCGGGCTTGATGGTCGCGCGCGAAGGCTGCACCCCGAACGAGGCCACGACGTCGACGTCGATGTTGGCCGAATTGGCGCAGTCGTCGCTCACGGTGAGCGTGTCGACGCCTGGCGTGGGCCCGGCGACGTAGCGGTCACCGCTCAACGCGCCGCCGCTCGTGTTCGTCGAAATCGAATAGGTGTAGCGGCCGGTGCCGCCGCCGCCCGACAGCGTGGTGGCGCCCTTGACGCGCACGCGCAGCGGCAAGGCGCTGGCGGTCATGGGGGGCAGGTTGGCGCACTCGTCAATCGGTGGGGGTGGGGTGATGGTGGGCGGTTTCGTCGGGCACGCGGCCCCCAACAGCGCCACCGCGGTGAACACGACGACTCGCTTCACGGTTGGGTGCCTCCGTTGACCCAGCGCTGAATGGCGGCAATGCCGGCGGGGTCGAGCGGCCCGTCGGCGGGCATTCGGCGGTCACGCACGGCGTTGAGAATGTTCTGCGACTGCCCTTTCCATTCTTCGTAGGTGCCGAGCTCGGGCATGGTGCCGGTGGTGTGGCACTTGAAACAGCGGGCTTCGGCAATGGGCTGAATGTCTTTGGCCCACGACACGACGGCGGTGGCCGAGGCGTGCAAGTTGAAGTGCAGCAGTCGGGTCGCGACCAGGTCGTCGACCAACGCGGTCACGCTCAGGGTGTGCAGCCCGTCTTCGAGGGCCGCGAACGACACGGTCTTGGCCGCGCCCGACGGTTCGACCCCGCCCAGGCTGTAGAACGTGAGTGACGCTTGCGGCCCCGTGCCGGGTTGCCCGTCGGTGAGGGTGATGGCGCGGCCGGCGCCCGAGTCGAACGACCAGTTGAGCGACGTCACCTTCGCGCTGGAGGGGAAGGTGATTTGCACGACCAGCTCGGGGTCGTACACCTCCATGTTCTGAAACAGGCCTTCGATGCGAACGGGAGGGGCCGGGCTGACGGAAAGCGTGCTGGGCCCCGAGCGAACCCACGCCGTGCCCGCGGCATCGACGGCCAGCAGCGAGGGCACGGTGTCGAGTTGCTTCGCTTCGCCCCACGTCTGGTCGTCGGCGTCGTAGCGAAACAACCCGTCGCCCGACTGAAACCAGGCGACCCGGCCCGACGACATGACCTGCTTGGGGGCGCGGCCGAGCTCGTATTTTCTCCACCCCGTGGCGGGGGTGAATTGAAACAGCGACTTGGGCGTGATGGCCCACAATTCACCCAACTGGCCCGGAGCCGCCCCAAGCCCCGCCATGCCGATGACGCCGCCCTTCAATTGGTCGGCGGTCAACCCGCTGTCTTTGACGGTGAATTCGAACTTCGAAGTCTGGGCGGCGCTCGACACCTTGGCGCCTTGGGCGAACCACAACCCCGTGCCGCCGTTGGGCGCGGGGGCGATGCCCATGGCCGTCAACCCCGTCACCGAAGCGCCGTTGATTTTGAGCTCGCTCAGTTCTCCGCCGTCGAGCCGAAACAGGCCATTGGCGTGGGCGAGCCAGCCGACGCCGTTGTCGGCAATCGCGGTCGCCACGAGGCCTTCGGGCGGCAACAGGGCCTGCCACGGAGGGGCAATGAGCCACCCCGATTCGGCCACGAACAGGCCCTTGTCGGTGGCGACCAGGGCCGAATACGGGCCGAGGGGCCACACCGCGGTCGCCCGCCCGGGAGTGACGGTGTTGCCGGGGTGTGACTCCAGCAAACCGCGGGTGCCGTCTTGGCGCACGCGTACGACCCGCCCCGCCAAGTCGATGAAGACACCGCCACCGCGCTCGTCGGCGAACGCGGGCGTGGCGCTCAGCTCGAGGCTGGTGCTCACCTTCACCGCGTCGAACGGCTTGGCGACGAGCGCCTCGGAGACTTGGCCCTGGTTGCACGAGAGCACCAGCGCCGCGGTGGCGCACCACCCAGCGAACGCGAAGGCGTTTCGACTCACGGCGGGCTCGAGGGTCATGGGGGGTCGGGCAGGCACAAGACCAAAACGAATCAACTCAATGAAAGTGAAAGCGAAACCAGGTGAGCCGCGCCCCGGCCCAAAGGCGCGGCCCACCGCCCCCATCATGACTGCATTTCACCGCACGGCCAACCTGGAGTTACGTGGCCAGCAAGCCGAGCAACGGGCTGACCCGGGTGATGCTGTAGTCGAGCCCGGCGCTGGCCAACACGGTGGCGATGACGTGCTCGGGCAAAATGACCTCGCCGTTGGGGTCGGGCAACCCCGTCTTGTAGTCGATGACGCCGGCCGACAAGCCGACGTCGCCGCTCTTGCCGAAGACGAAGTTGTGCTTGATGCCCTTGCCGAGAATCATGCAGGAGTTGGTGAGGTGGTGGTCGCGCCCGCCCGACGAATTGATGCGCGGGGTGCGGCTGAATTCAGAGAAGCAAAGAATGGTCGTGTGGTCCATGAACGAGCCGCCGCCCGGGTGCGGCGAGTTGCGCAGGTCTTCGACCAAATCGCCCAGCGCGTTCCACCCGGCGCGTTGGTTTTGGGCCTGGGTGACTTGGGTGCCGAAGTGCGTGTCGAGCCCGCCGGTGATGTTGATGCTGACACACTGGCTGACGCCCTTCTTGAGCGCGGTGGCGACCAGGGCGGCGCGCGCGGCCGAGCTGTTGCGCGCGTCGTTCCCGCCTTCGGGCCTGAGCCCGTAGCGCGAACGCAAGGCGGCTTTTTCGGCTTCGATGGCCGGCTTGCCCGCGGCGTTCGGCTCGAAGCGAAAGTACGCGTCGAGCTGCGCGTCGAGCACGGTTTTGAGTTGCCCGCGCGAGTCTTGGTATTGCGAGACGAGGCCGCGCGAGTCGTACAGGTCGGCTTCGCAGGTCACCTTCTGGCCGCGCATGGTGATGAGCTGCTTTTCGATTTCGGAGTCGAGCACCGTGGTGCTGGGTGACAGCGTCAACAGCAAGTCGTTCGCCGACGACACCCGCAGCGCGTTGGCGTAGCCGGGGTAGCGGTCGTTGTACGTTTCAATGTTGAAGGCGATCGACGGCACGGGCACGACGGGTTTCATTTGCCCGACGATTTCGGTGGCCGTCGACGAGCCGCGCGCGGCCGAGCCGTTGGGCTCTTTGCCGGTCAAGAAGTAGCGAAAGCCCACTTCGTGAGCGACCGTGTTCATGTTGATGCCGCGCACCACGCTCATGAGGTCGTAGTGGTTCGCCATGCGCCCAATGGCCGGCCCGAAGACGATGTTGCTGGGCCCCGCCCCCGGCCGCTCGGTGATGACCGTCTTGTCGACCACGTTCGTGGGGAAACTGGTGTCGGTCGACAACAGGCTGTAGCCCGGCTGAATGCCGGTCTCGGCGATGCGCTCGTTCGTGAAGACCGCCGGGTCACGCGGGTCGAGCGAGAGCAGCACGTCCCAGCCGCTGGCGAAGTAGGCGAAGACGAAGCAATGGTCGGCCGGGGCGAGCGCGGCCGCGTCGGCGAAGGCGCGAAAGCTGAGCCCGCCGAAGAGGTTGGCGCCGGCGAAACCGGCGGCCGCTTTCATGAACGTTCGACGGGGCAGCGTGAGGTTTTTCTTCATGGTTCGGCTCCGTCGTTCAGTAAGTGATGAACCGCGAATCGGTCATGAAACCGATGCACATGGCGGCCCAGGCCTGTTCGGGTTTGTTCGCGGTCTTGGCCCGCGCGGCAATGGTCTTGAACGTGGTCGCCCACTGGTCGAGTTCGGTGGCGGCCATGGGCTGGCCCCAGAAGCGCAGCGACAGCGTCGAGAGGTTCTTCTTGATGCTGGCGTCGGGCACCAAGGTGAAGTCTTTGCCGCTGGTGCCCGCTTCGCTGTTCGCGATTTCGGGGTACAGCACCCGCGCCGCTTGCGCCCGGGTCAGGTCGGCGGTCGACGCCTTCATGCACACCTCGCGCGCGCCGTCTTCGAGAAACTTGGCGAACACCAGGTTGGGTTCGGTCGAATCAGACACGGTGAGCGCGAAGTCGGCTTGCCCCAGCGAAGCGGCGAGGTTGTCGATTTGTGACCACTGGGTGCCGGTGGTGACGAGAATGCTCTGCTTGAGCTGCGCCACGGTGATGCGGCGCGGCGCGCGGCCGACGTGGCCCCCGTTCATTTCGGGGTCGGGCAGTTGCACCATGGGCGGGTGGGCGCCCATGTCGACGGGGCTCAATTGGGCGCTCTGGTCGACCGGCGTGCTCTTTTTCGAGCACCCGCCCAGGGCAAACGCCGCCAGGCCCAGGCCGACCAGGGCGAACTTCGAAAACGTCGCGCTGGGCTTCATCAGTCGACCCTCCGGTAGGCGTCGGTGCTCACGACGTCGAGAATCAGCTCTTTGAGGTTGTGGTTTTTCGCGGTGAAGCCGTCGGTGAGCGTCTTCAAGTACATCGATTCTTCGGTGGCGGTCATCGGCCGGCCGAGCATCGAGTTCCACACGTTCTTGACGGCGCAGCGCTCGAGGTCACCGGTCTGCAGCATGCGCTGCACGAGCAGCCTCGGGCCGCCCGAAATGTTCGCCTCTTCGTCGCTCGTTCGGTACAGGTAAGTGCGCAGCAGGCCGAGCGAATTGGCGCCGTCGCCGTCGTAGGCCTGCATGACGTAGTTGCTGCATTCGCCATTGCACGTGGTGTCGCCGCTCAGCGCGCAGTCGCGGCAGCGGGCGTCGAACTTCGGGTACGCGGTCGGGTTCAAGTAGGTCGCGTTGCGCTCGCCGTAGCGGCCCCAGTGGGCGCCCGTGGGTTCGATGGTGGCGTGGCAGTACGAGCAGCCGCAGCGCTTGGCCAAGTTGTTTTCACGGTTGCACGCGTCTTCGGGTGGAGGTGCCGTGGTGCCCGCCGGAGGTGAGAAGCTCTTGCACAA
This sequence comes from Myxococcaceae bacterium, assembly GCA_044225205.1. GTDB lineage: Bacteria > Myxococcota > Myxococcia > Myxococcales > Myxococcaceae > JAEUJT01. The sequence goes on from JBGAIY010000007.1 coordinate 29,997, forward strand.
GAAAGCCCCGTAGAACTGGTTCACCCGCGAGCGCTGGGTGGGAAAACGGTAGAGCCACGCCGGGGTCGTGAGTACGCCCGACGCTTGCTCGTCGCGGGTGTACTCGGTCCAATTCGTGCTGGTGGCGGGCACGTTGGGTATGGCGTCGCGCGAGGTGGCCGGCGTCACCAACCACACGGTGTTGTTTTGGTTTTCGCGCAGCATCTGCGACAGCGTGCCGTCGACGAACGAGCGGCGCGTGGTGAGTATGGTGAAGTAGTCTTCGTCGCGGCGCAGCACCGAGTCGATGAGCCGCAGGGGCTCTTCGTTGACCGAGGCGATGCGCTGTGAAAACAACAGGCCGCTGCCTTGGTCGCACCGCCGCGAGGCGACGCCGCACCCACAGGTGCGGTCGCCGGTGAAGCGGGTCGTCTCGCAGCTCTCCATGGTGAAGGGGTTGACGTCGCGGGTCTGCGCTTCGATGGCGCACATGGGCACGGTGGGGTTGCCGCTCGTGTCCCAATAAGGGGGGGTGGCGTTGACGACGCCCTCTCGCTGAATGCACCCGGCCTGCGGCACGTAGTGCCCTTTGAGTTTGTTGGCGTCGAGGCTCATGGTGAGCGTGCAGCGGTCGAGGCGGGTGAGCTGGCCAGGCAGCGGCGCGGGGTTCGTGAACGCCACGATGCGGCCGTCGGTGTCGAGTTCTTCGACCGTCAACGCGGCGGTCTGCGGTTTGGTGGCGTCGGGCAAGCAGAAGTACGGCTTGAGCGAGTTGTCGGCCAAGCGGCGCATGTCGCAGTAGAACGCGTGCTTCGCCGCCAGCGTTCGGCCCGTGGCGTCGGCCTGGCCGATGGCGGCTGAACAGTCGGCCGCGCCGCTGATCAGCTGGCAGTCGTACTGGTTCGAGTTGTAGTCGACCGACACCGGCATCGGCACGCCCGCCGCGTCACGGCACACTTTGGTCGTGGGCTCGAGCAGGGGGTCTTGCCGGCTGCCGTTGCAGTCGTCTTGCATGATGAAGGCGTCGCAGCCCGTGCCGATTTGGCCGCGCAGCGGCTGTGACGGCACCGAGCGAATGCCGAGCGGCTGAAAGCCCGCCCCCGTCGTCGACAAACGCGACTGGCCTTCGGTGTAGATGCTGTTTGAAATGTTCGCCCGCAACAGCGCCCGGTGGTACCCCTTCATGCGGCCGTAGAATTCTTCGCGCGTCATCAGCTCGCGAATGTCTTCGGCCAGAATCGCACCCTTGGCTTGGGTGAAGCGGTACTCCTCGAGCGTCGGGGGTCGCCCCACCAGGTCGAGGTACACCTGACGCAAGTGGCGCTCGAGCGTCAGCGCCGGTTTCGGCGTGCAGGTTTCACCGTCGGCAAATGCCACCGAACTGAGCGCGAACGCGAAAACCGCGAGCGCTCGGTTGAATCGACGAGAGACAACCATCGGCCACCTCGAGAGAAATTGTCGCGAAGAAATTGCGCTCTACTGTCGCTGGATCTGCCGTTTTCGGCAATGGAGCTTCTCGGTGTGTGAAGTGTCGTGCACAGGTGGGAGGTGTGCAGGTGAGGCAAAAAGCGTATGGGGCGCACATGCGCCTCGAACCAGCGTCGCCCGCGCCCCGCAGTGACCGAAATTTCTTCGTTTTCAATGCCGTGGTGTCGGTGTCGGCGCTGGCGTTGTTGGCGTGGCTGCTGCTGATTCATGGGGGCGCGCAAACCGCCTCGGTCGACTTGCGCTTCATGCCGGCGGTGAACGCCGGCTTCAACGCGACGGCGGCGGTGTTGTTGGTGGCGGGTCGGCTGGCCATTGCCCGCCGTGCGGTCGACTGGCACCGGCGCTTCATGGTGCTGGCGTTCGCGGCGTCGGCGCTGTTCTTGGTGGGCTACCTCGCGTACCACGCGGTGCACGGCGACACGAAGTTCGGCGGCGAGGGCGCGGTGCGCACGGTGTACTTGCTCATTCTGGCGAGCCACGTCGTGCTCTCGACGGTGATCGTGCCGTTGGCGTTGTCGGCGTTCTATTTCGCTTGGCGCAAAGACTTTGCGAAACACACCAAAGTGACCCGGCTGTTGCACCCCATTTGGCTCTACGTCTCGGTCACGGGAGTCGTCGTGTTTCTGATGCTCCGCCCGTACTACGGGTGAACAGACCCACGCAAAGCGCTACGCTGCGCCGCCGTGGTGAACGATTCGTGCATCGACCCCGACACCGCGGCCGCGTTTGCGGCGCGCGCCCTGTCGGCCGAAGATTCTGCCGCGGTCGAACACCACATCGACACCTGCAGCGACTGTCGCGAATTGGTGTCGTTGGTCGTGAAGACCGCCTGGTCGCGCTCGTCGACCGACCAGTCGCGCAGCACCAATTCATTGTCGCTCGACGACGAAGCCGCGGTGTTGCGGCCGGGCACCCGGGTGGGGCCGTACGAAATCGAGACGCCGCTCGACGCCGGCGGCATGGGCGTCGTGTATTCGGCCCACGACACGCGGCTGTCTCGCCGGGTGGCGCTCAAGTGCGTGCGCGACCGCCGGGCCGACCCGAAACAGCTTTTGCGCGAAGCCCAGGTCATGGCGCAGCTCGCCCACCCGAACCTCGTGCCGGTGTACGACGTCGTCGAGGCGTTCGACCAAGTCTTCTTGGCGATGGAACTGGTCGTCGGCCAGAGCCTGCGCCAATGGGTCGAAGCGAAGCCGCGCCGCTGGCAGGCCGTCGTCGACGTCTTTCTCGAAGCCGGCGCGGGGGTGGCGGCGCTCCACGCGGCGGGCATTACCCATGGCGACGTGAAGCCCGCCAACATTCTGGTGGGCGACGACGGCCGGGTGCGGGTCACCGACTTCGGGCTCGCGAGCTTTTCGACCGACGAGCTGCGCGTCTCGTCTTCGGCGTCTCCGCGGGGCACGCCCGCGTACTTGGCGCCCGAACAGCGGCTCGGCCGCCGCTGTGACGAGCGCGCCGACCAATTTTCGTTCTGCGTGAGTTTGTACGAAGCGCTGTGGGGCACCATACCCGGCCGCCCGCCGAAGCGGGCCGTGCGGGTGCCGCGCGGGGTTCAACGGGCGCTCGGGCGCGGCATGTCGGCCGACCCCGCCGCCCGCTACCCTTCGATGACGGCGCTGCTCGACGCCTTGCGGGCGAGTCGTTCGAGCCGAGCCCGGTGGGCCGCCGCCGCCATATCGGTGACGGTGCTCGCCACGGTCGCTTCGTACACCGTCGGAGGCCGCCGGGCCGAAGCCCAACAATGCGCCGCGGTCGCCTCGCAGCTCGAAGTGCCGTGGAACGCCGAACACCGAGACCGGGTGCGCAAAGCTTTCGAGAAGACCGGGCTCTCGTACGCCGGCGAAGCGCTGACCCGCGTCGACGCCAACCTCGACGCCTGGGCCGCGAAGTTCGACGCCACCCGCCACCGGGCGTGCGAGCCCGGGTGGTTTCAAAGAGAGGTGCCGCTCGAGCGGCTCGGCGCCCAGCTCGCCTGCCTCACCCAGAGCGCCCGTGAAGCGAGAGCGCTGCTCAATGAATTGACCGAGGCCGACGCGACCGTCGTGCGCAACGCCGTGGCGGCGAGCGAGCAGCTCACGCCGCTCGAACGCTGCACCGAACCGCGCGCCGCCCCCATGGTCGCGCCGAGCGGGGCGAACGTCGACGCCTTTCGCGATGCCCTCGCTCGGGCCCGCGCGTCGTTGGCGGCCGGCAAATTCAAAGAAGCACTGCCGTTGGCGCAGGCCGCGATGCAACAGGCCGAAGCGCTGGGCAACCAAGCGACGCTCGTCGCCCCGGCGTTGGCCCAACTCGCGCTCGCCCAGGCGCGCACGGCCGACTACGAAGCCGCCGAAAAAGGCGCGCTCGAGGCGATTCGGCTCGCCGAGCAAGTGCAAGACGACTTCACGTCGGCCACGGCGTGGGCCGGCCTCGTTTCGACCGAATATTGGCGCGGTGAGCATGCCCGGGTGGTGTTCTTGAAACCGCTCGCGCTGGGAGCCACCGCGCGGGCCGCCGACGCCTGGGCCGAGACCGAAGTGCTGCTCATGGTCGGCGGCTCGCTCACCCAGCTCGGGCGCGCGGCTGAAGCCGAGCCCCTGTTCGAAGCGGCGGCGCAGCGACGCCTCAAGCTCTATGGCGAAAAAGACCGCCGCACGGCCTTCGCTTTGTCGAGCCTGGGCAACGGTCTGTCGATGAAGGGCGACTTGGCCGGTGGCATCGAAGCGCACCGACGGGCCGTGGAGGCGGCCGAATACGGCCTCGGCAAACCGCACCCGAACGTCGGCATTCTGCACAACAATTTGGGCGACGACTATTTGTACGGGCTCGAACTCGACCGCGCGGTGACCGAGTTCGATACCGGCATTTCAATTCTCGAGCATGCGAACGGCGGGGGCCTCAACCGCGACCTCGCCATTGCGCTGACCGACCTGGGCCTCACCCACCTCGAGGCGGGTCGCTTCGAACAGGCGCTGCCCCTGTTCGACCGGGCCGACTCTTTTTGGAGCACGGCGATGCCCAAGCACCCCGCGCGCGCCGAGACGCTCTTTGGCCGGTACGTTGCCCTGGCCGCCTTGGGCCGCGCCCCTTCGCTCGCCGAGCTCGAGACGGCGGTCGCCAATTCGGCGGGGTTGCCGCCTTTCGAGGCCGGCCGAATACAGTGCGCCTTGGGCATGGCTTTGTACGACGCCCAACCGAAGGGCGACCCGAAACAGGTGGCCCGGGCCAAAGAGCTCATCACCCAGGGGTTGAAGGGTTTGCGAACGACCGAGCTGCCGCTCATTCAACGCGAAGTGTCGAAGGTCGAGCGTTGGCTCAAAGCGCACCCGGGTCGGTGAGCGAAAGCGACACTGGCCACCACTTGGTTTATGAATTGGGCTCGGTGCAGCCTCGGCCAACCTCATGAGCCACGGAACAGAAGACGCCCAATCGGCGCTGGGAGCGCTGAAGTCATTTGGCATTCGGCTGTCGACCGCCGAGCAAACGGCCTTGTTGAAAGCGCTCGAGGGTCGGCGGGCCGTCGGCAAAGCCCGGGTGCACTGGGTCGACCTCGCGCTCACCTGGGCGTGCGGCCAAGGCCATGAAGCCGCCATTGCCCACTTCGAGCGCGAGTACTTCACCCAGGCCCGGCGCGCGCTCAAACGCATGCGGCTGTCTGACTCGCTCATCGACGACATTCTCGGGTGGATGCGCTTCGAGCTGTTCGCCCGCGAGTCGGGGCCGCTCATTGCGACCTATTCGGGGCGCGGTGACTTGGGCAGCTGGGTACGGTCGATCGCCGTGCACGAAGCGCTCAAGCGCGCTCGGCGGCAGCGCCGTGAAGTCAGCACCGAAGAGGCCGAAGAACTGCCGATGCCGGCGGCCGAACTCGTGGCCATGCGCGGGGCCTACGGCACCGAATTCACCCGCGCGCTCAATGAGAGTTTTCGCTCGTTGTCGACCCAGCAGCGCAATTTGCTGCGCCAGTATTTTCTCGACGGCCTCAGCATCGACGTGTTGGCGGGGCTCTACAACATTCACCGGGCCACGGCGGCGCGGCGGGTCACCGCGGCCCGCTCCGAATTGGTCGACCTCGTGCGTTCTCGCTTGGTCAGAGACCTGGCCTTGAGCGAAGCCGGGGTCGACGAGGTCATCACGCTCAGCAATTTGAACGAGAGCCTGGGCCAGCTGCTCAAGAAGACGATGTGACGGCCGACGCCGGGCTCAGGGCCGCCCGGTCGCGAACTCGCCTTTGAGCACGACGTTGCCCGAAGTCACCCGGTGCTCTTCGGCCGTTTGCCACGGCAAGGTCGGCCACCACTGGGCCACGCGCGACTCGGTCACCGTCGTGGGCTCGACGCGTTCTCCTGGCCTGGGTGCCACCATTACCACGTGCTGCGCCTGGGCCGCGACCACGCTGCGTTCGATGGGCTCGGTCCACGAATGGTAGGCGAGGTTGAAGAGCCCCCAGTGCACCGGCACGAAGACCCGGCCTCGCAACAGCCGGTGCGCGAACACGGCTTGCTCGGGGCCCATGTGCCAATCGGGCCAGGCGCGGTGGTACTGGCCAATTTCGAGCAAGGTGACGTCGAAGGGCCCCAGTCGGTCTCCGATGTCTTGCAAGGCGCTGAACAAGCCGGTGTCGCCCGAGAAAAACGCGCGGTGGGCCGGGCCGACCAGCGCGTAGCTCGACCAGAGCGTGGCGTCGCGGTCGAACACGTGTCGGCCCGACGCGTGCCGAATGGGCGTCGACACGATTTCCAAGTCTCCCAGGGGCACGCGCTGCCACCAGTCGACCTCGACGATTCGCTCGGCCGGCACTCCCCAGTATTCGAGGTGGGCCCCGACACCCAAGGGCACGACGAAGCGGGTGTTCGCGAACTTCGGTGACTGCGCCATGGCGATGATGGTGCGGTGGTCGAGGTGGTCGTAGTGGTCGTGTGAAATGAGCACCGCGTCGAGCGGCGGCAGCGCGTCGAGCGAAAGGAGCGGCGGGTACCACCGCTTGGGGCCGAGCCACGTCACCGGAGAGACGCGCTCGCTCCACACCGGGTCGGTGAGAAACCGGTGCCCGTCGATTTCGATGAGGGTCGTCGAATGCCCAAGCCACGTCACCCGGAGGCCGCTCGGCGGGGGCTCGGCGAACACCGCCGGGTCGACGGGTTGCACCTCGAGCGGTACGCGCGGCTCGGTGTCGGGGCTGGCCGCGGCGAGCCCGTGCAACATCGCCTGCCAGTCGTTGACAATGGGCTCGGGGTTTTCGAAGTGCCCCAGGTGCCATTGGGGCGACTGGCGCATGCGCTCAAGCCGCGCCCCTTCGGCGTGGTGACCCAAGCCCACGCACGCGTCGGCCAAGACGGCCAGCGCCGCCACCGTTACCACGCCGAACGTCGCCGCGAGTCGCTTGCGCCAGGGGCTCATGGGGTGGGCCATGTAACGGCCCTGGGGGCGCGGCGAAACTCAGAAAAAAGCACCATGGTTGCGCGGGGGTGGGTCGCCTGACATAGCGAAGGCATGGTTCGAGCGGTGTTGGCGTGCTGCGTCGCCCTGGGGTGTGCGTCGTCGGCTCCGGTCGCTCGCGCCCCCGCGCCCGGCGACTGCGAGGGCAGTGATTCGACGAGCGTGGTGGCGCACGACGTGGTGCTCGAGGTGAGCTTGGCGCCGCGCTCGCTGCACGGTCACGGTGAAGTGACGGTGACGGCGAGTCGCCCCACCCGCAACGTCGCGCTCCACGCGAAGCTCGCCTGGGTGCGCGAGGTGACCGTCAACGGCGCCGCCGTGCCCTTCGAGCACCGCGCCGGGCGGCTGTGCATTCATTTGCCCAATGAAATCAACGGCGAGGCGGTGACCATCGGCGCCCGCTGGGAAGCGCACACCGACCGCGAAACGCCGAGGTTTTTTGCTGACCAGCTCTGGGCCGGGTACTCGACGTCGACGTGGGTGCCCACGCTCGAGAGTGCCGCTGCGCGGGCGACGCTGCGCCTCACGGTGGTGAGCCCGGCGCAGACCACGACGGTGGCCTCGGGGCGACACGTCGCGACCCGCCAGCGACCTGACGGCCGCGTGGAGTCGACGTTCGAGGTGAGCGAGCCGACCCAGCCGTTTCTGTTCGCCCTGGCGACGGGTCACTTCGCTGAGCTGGCGCGCGAGGTCGACGGCGTGAAGTTGCGGGTGTTGGCTCCACCGGGGGTCGACGCGAGCGCGGTGATGCAGGCGACCCTCGTCGCGCTCCGGGCGCTGCGCGACTTGACGGGCGTCGACTTGCCGGCCCACGAATACACCCAAGTCTTGGTGCACCAAGACGCCGCTCAAGAAGCGGTGAACGTGGCGTTGTTGGGCGAAGGCGTGGTCGCCGACCTGGTCAACGACCCGACCGACGACTGGCTCGTGGTGCACGAGCTGGCGCACCAGTGGTTTGGCGTGTCGGTCTCGTGCCTCGACTTCAACGACTTTTGGCTCAATGAGGGCTTCGCCACGTTCATGGTGGGGGCGGTCAAAGAAAAGACGCAGGGGCTCGGGGCGCTCGAGCGCGAAGTCGCGACGTGGCAAGCGCGTTCGGCCAAGGCCCACGCCGCCGGCCGTGATGCCCCGCTGTCGCTCGCGGCCCCCGGGGCGCCCCGGCGCGCGCTGGCCGACGCAGACTTGCAGGCGCGCGGCGTCACCTATTTTCGCGGGGCGCTCGTGCTGCGCGCACTGCGCACCGAATTGGGAGACGACGCCTTTTGGAGAGGTGTGCAGTCGTACCTGCGTTCGGGCGAAAAGCGGGTGACGAGCGAGCGGCTGCGCGCGGCGTTCGAGGCGGCGAGCGGCCGAGACCTGCGCCCCTTCTTCGCTCGCTGGGTGTATGCCGCGGCTCCCGACGTGGGCGCCCCCTGAAGGCCTGCTCGGTACTGAACATTGGTGCACCTACGGGTGAGGGGGTGGCTTGGCATAGGGTCCGCGCCCGGTTCGAGGGTTCATGACTCCAGAAAGTGCAGAAACCGTTTCCGTGAGTGTCGCTGATCAGAAAGTCGGGGCGCCGGCGCCGAAGCTCGGGCTGTTGCCGCGGCTGTTGCCCATCAACAGCGTCGGCTACTACGTCTTCTTGGCGGCCATCGCGGTGTTCATTTTGGGCCCGCTCGGCGGCATCACCGCGAGCTACATGAACTTCTCGCTCGGCTTCTTCGTGGGCGGGCAAGTGCTGGCCGGCATTCTGGGCTCGACCGTGACGTACTTCTACGGGCCCGAAGGCAAGCACGGCGCGAACTACATGCAGACCGCGGCGGCGTCGGTCGCGTCGATGTCGGCCATGGGCGTGCTGATGCAGGCCATGATTTGGCTGGGCCTGCCCGAACCCGAGACGTGGAAGTTGATTCTCTACTTCTTGTGCATCGGCATGTTCGGCGTGGGCGTGGGCATGCTCTACACGCCCATTCTGGTCGACCGGCTGCAGCTGACGTACCCGTCGGGCCTCGCGGTCGCCAACATTCTGCGGGCGCTCACTGACGTGAAGTTGCTCAAGCGGAGCGTCGGCCAATTGTTCAGCGGCATCGGGTTGGGCGCGGCGTTGCCGTTGGCCATGGCCCGCGTACCCGCCCTGGCGGTGCTCGAAGAAATTGGGCTCAGCACGTCGACGGTGGGCGCGGCCATGATCATCGGCGCGCGCATGACGGTGCCGGCCACCGTGTACGGCTTCGGGCTGCGATACCTGACGCCGTGGTTTCGTGAGCAGGGGTGGCTGGGGCCCAACGACCCGTATCGCAAGTTCGCGTTTCTGGTGGCGCTGGGCATGATCATGGGCGCCGCCATCATCGACATTTCGCTCATCATTCGGCAGGCCGTCGCCAAGCTGCGCGAAAAGGCCGCCCCCGCCGCCGTCGCCCCCCAAGACGAGTGGAAGCAGACCAACCGCAACCGGTTGACCGCGTACATCGCCTTTTGGGGCGTCGCCGTCGTGCTCGTCTCGACTCAATTGCTCAACGTGCCGCTGCACTGGGTGCTCTTCGCCGTCGCCTTCAGCTTCTTGATGATGCTCGTCAACGGCATCAGCTTCGGCATCACCGACTCCAACCCCATTTCAACCGCCTTCGTGCTCAGCATCGTGTCGATGGCGGCCATGGGCTTGGTCGACCCCATCGCCGGGTTGTTGGCGGGCAGCATCGTCTTCGTTGTCTGCAGCATCGGCGGTGACATGCAGCAAGACCGGTCGACCGGCTGGCGCTTGGGCACGAACCGCACCATTCAGTTTCGGTACCAAGTCATCGGCGTGGCGTTGGGCGCCGTGCTCGCCGTGTTCATGGCCAAGATTTTCATGTCGGCCTACCCGGTGTTGAAGGTCGACATCTATTCGAACCCCGGCGCGAAGGTCGCGCAGTGGCAGAGTGCCATGACGTTCAAGTTCGTCGGCGCCCTGCGCGGCATCACGGCCCCGAAGAGCTACCAAATACCGGCGATTCTGGTCGGCGTGGCCATCGGCTTGTGTTTCGAGGTGGCCCGCAAACTGCTGAAGAACCACGCGAAGTACATCGCCTGGTCGAAGACCAGCAAAGGCAACGCGTTCGACTTCATGGTCGACTGCGTGTTGTTGCCGTCTCCGTACGCGTCGTCGTTCGCGGGTTTCGTCGAGTTCGGCACCATCGTCTGGTGGGGCATCGGCGGCTCGTTTTCGACGGCCTACAACGCCGTCTCGAAGCACCTCGCGGCCAAGAAAGCGGTCGCGGGTGGCGAAGAGCTGCCCGAAGACATGTCGACCATGTCGTTGCTCGGCGGAGGCCTCATCGCGGGTGACTCCATCGCCGCGCTGGTCTTGGGCGTGATTGGTCTGTTAGCCCTGGTGAAGTGAGCGCGACCGTCTACCACCCCGAGTGGCTCTTCGCCGACGGGCGACTGACCCGGGGTGGCAGTTTGTGCGTCAACGCCGAGGGCCGGGTGCAGACCCGCGTGCCGTCGGGGGCGCGGGTCATCGACATGCCGGGCTTGTTGTTGATGCCCGCGTTGGTGAACGGGCATTCGCACGCGTTTCAGCGCGTCATTCGCGGGCGAACCGAATTTCTCGCCCAGGGCCACGCCGCCGACGACTTCTGGAGCTGGCGCGAAATGATGTACGCCGCCGCGGCCTCGCTCACCCCCGAAGAGGTGTACGCGGTGTCTCGGCAAGCGTTCATTGAAATGGCGCTCGCCGGCGTCACCACGGTGGGCGAATTTCACTACCTGCACCACCAGCCCGACGGCACGCCATACGACGACGAGTCGTTGCTCGCGAAGCAAGTCATTCGCGCGGCGCGCGAGGTGGGGTTGCGGGTGGTGCTCTTGCGGGTGGGGTACGCCCGCGCCGGGTTTCAAACGCCGCCGAACCCGCGCCAACGCCGCTTCATCGACCCCGACGTCGACACGTACCTCAAGCGCGTCGAGGCGCTGCGCACCGCCGTGGGAGGCGACGACTTGGTGTCGGTCGGCTTCGCGCCGCATTCGGTGCGCGCCGTGCCCCGCTCGTGGCTCGAGGTCATTGCCCAGGTGGCGGCGAACGAGGTCACCCACCTGCACGTGGCCGAGCAGCCCGCCGAAATCGCGGCGTGCCTGGCCGAGACGGGGCTCCGGCCGGTCGAGCTGCTCGAGGCGTGTGGGGTGTTGCACGACAAGTCGACCGCCGTGCACGCGGTGCATGTGACCGAGCACGAAGTCGCCACGCTGGCTCGGCGCCGAGCGGTGGTGTGCGCGTGCCCGTCGACCGAGCGCAACCTGGGTGACGGCGTGGTGCCGGCCGACGCGTTGTTTCGAGCGGGAGTGGCGGTGTCGCTCGGGTCTGACAGCCAAGCCCACATCGACCTGCTCGACGAGGGGCGGCAGCTCGAGGGCCACCTGCGGCTTCAGCGCCTGAAGCGAAACGTGTTGGCGGCGGCGCGTGGCGGTCACGAGGTCGACGGCCAAGGCCGTTCGCTGCTCGAATGCGCGACCGTCAATGGCGCGCGGAGCCTGGGGCTCGAGCCGTCGTTCGGTACGCTCGCGCACGGCGCCGAAGCCGACTTCATCACGTTGGACTTGTCGCACCCCTCGCTGCTGGGAGCACCGGAAGAGGCGCTCTTGGCGGCGGTCGCGTTCGCCGCTCCGCCCGAGGCGATTCGTGACGTGGCCGTGCGGGGGCGTTTCATTGTCACTCGGCGCGAGCACGCATTGCGTGATGAGACGGCCAGAGGGTTTCTGTCGGTGATGCGACGACTGGCAGGCTAGCCCACGGCGGCGACCCGCCAGCCTGCGGCGTGAGGGCGCATGCGGGCCACTGTATTCTACCGTAGGCGTCTTCGGCCTTCGAGCCGTCACCGGTTTGACGCCAGTCGCCAGCGCTCTGACGCGCCCGCCGGGGGCTGACGGTGATCGCTCTTTGCAACAGTCAGCCAGATGGCGTTCGACGCATGCCGCAACAACCCGAATTTCGGTCGAGGCACCCACCGCATCGACGACGACACGCCTTCACTCCTTGAAGAAGAACGAGCGCTCCAAGACTGGCTCGACGGCTTGTTCGCCAAGCCAGGGTTCGAATGGCCCAGACCTCCGTCGGCGGCGCTCGAAATTGCCGAACTGACGCGGCGACCCAAGGCCCAAATCGAAGACGTCGTGAAAGTCTTGGAGCGTGACCCTCTGCTCGCCGGCAGCGTGCTCCGGTTGGCCAATTCGGCGCTCGCGGGCCCAGCGGGCTGCTCGACCCTCAAGCAGGCGCTCATTCGCCTGGGCCTGGAGCGAGTGCGCGACGTGGTGATGGAGGCGGCCATGTTGATGACCGTCATGCGGGCGCCCGGCTTCGAGCCGACCCTCGAGCGCATTCGGCGCCACAGCGTCGCCGTGGCGTGGTTGTCGCGAACCGTCGCTCGCCTCACCTCCATGGAATCGGAGAATGCGTTTCTCATTGGCCTTTTGCACGACGTGGGCCTGTCGGTCGGGGTCGTCGGAGTCTGCGAGTTCTTGAACCGCTCGAAGAAACCACCCGAGCTGACACCCGCCCGTTGGCTGGTCATCGAGCAGGTGCACGAGCGCTTTACCGATTCGATGCTTCAGGCGTGGGGCCTGCCCATGCAGGTTCGAATCGTGGCTCGCCACCACCATTCGCTGATGGTTGACGGGCACGCCCACCCGTCGGTGGCCATCTTGCTCATCGCCGAGAAGCTCGCGGTCGACGCAGGCTGGGGAGTCACTCCCGCGATCGCGACCGGGCCCGACGACCTGCCCGTCGTGCAGTCGACCGAGCGGGGCGACGGTTTCGAATATGAACGAGCCGTGAAGGTGCTGGGCCTGAGCGAACGCCAATGCGAGGCCCTCAACGACGAGGCGGTTGGGCAGTTGGAGACGCTGGGCGCACGTTTCAAAAGCGAATGAGCACGTGAATCAGGGCACCTCGGGGCGCGATTCTCAGAACATGAGAACAACAGTCGCTTCGAAGCAGCGATACCTCATCATGTTCACTCGGATCGTCGCCCCCAAGCTTGTCTTCACCGCGCCCAGGGCAGCGCTGGCTGCATGCACCGACTACCGGGCGCTGTACAACTTGCGGCCTTCGACGAGTTCCATCTTGCTCAAACGGCCCGACCAGTCGGCGTGGTGGTTCATACCCGAGCGACCCACCACCGGGAGAATCACCGTGGGCGGCGTCACCTACGACGTCAGGCAAGTGACCGTACAGGATCGCCGCGCCTCACTGCCGGCCAACCAGCGAATCGGTCAGCCCTCACCTCGAGACGACATCTCGTTTTTGCGGGGCGAATTCGTCGCCCAGAGCGCCTACCCGAGCCTGACCCGCGGCCCTGAAACTCCAGGCAGCTGGGCACCTTACCCCAACGACGGCACCAACGGCCGCTGGGTCTGACCCCACGTTTCGGCCCAGCCCTCCGAATGTGACCGGGCCGTGAAGGTGCTGGCTCTGGGCGAACGACCACGCGAGCTCTCAACCACGAGGCCACGCAGCGGCGTCGGTCTCACTTGTCGAGAATCTCTCGCGCCATGAAAACCAGGTCGGGCACCGACATGCCCTCCGTCTTCAACGTCATGACGCCCGAGGCGGGGTCGAAAGTCGGGTCGGGGTTCGAGTGCGCGTCTTCGGCCAGGGGCGCGAAAGAAATCGACATCGTCTTCATCTGACAGATGGCTTTTTTGGCCTCTGCGTCTTTGCAGACTGTCGCCGCGTTCGACTGCACGTTGTCGATGATGCCGTGCACCGCGCGCATGGTGCTGTGGGTCTTGAAGGTCGCCCACTTGATGTCAAACTTCAGCTCACACCCGCACGCCTTTTTGAACGCGGCGACCGCCGGCGGAATCTCCTTCTCGAGTTCAGCCTTCTTGTCACGTTCGTCTTGCCCAGCGAGTGCGGTGAACCCGAGCAAAACCAAGAGCCCGACAGACTTTGTTCTCATGACGGTGAATACCTCGCGCCACGAATTTCGTTCATCACCCAACCGAAATCGAGGTGAGCAAATTTTGCGCCTGCAATCAGGCCCTGACGGGGACGGGCTGGGTGAAGAGCCGGCGCCCGAAGCCGGTTGTCACTGAAGGGCGGGGCCCAGGTCGAGCGTCAACACCGCGGTGCTCGACGGGCACAAGTCGCTGAACTGCGCGGTGGCTCGAATGGCCGCCGGCACGTCTGCCCGTTCGACGCGCCGGTAGCCGCGACGCAGAAAGAAGGGCTCCGCCGTCTGGGTCAAGGTGAAGACCGACGCAACGCCCCGGCGGCGGGCTTCTTCGAGCACCCGGCGGTGAAGCTCGTCACCCAGCCGATGACCGCGCGATTCGGCGGTCACAGCCATTGACCGAACCAGCGCCAACATCGGGGTGACGACTTCGAGCCCGGCGGTGCCAAGCAACGAGTGGCGGTCTGAAAAGGCCCCAAGCAGCCACACCCGGTCGGGCCTCAGGTCGGCGGTGGGCAAGTGGTTGTCGTCGAGCAGTCGCGCGGCGTCGGCATAGCGGTCGCTCGAGAGCGGTTTCCACGTGACGTTCATGTCGCAACCCCCACGGGCTGGGTGAAGAGCCGGCGCTCGAGTGCTTTCGCCACCGAGACCAGCCCAATGAGTACCGGCACCTCGACGAGCGGCCCGATGACGGCGGCGAAGGCTTCTCCACTGCCGAGGCCGAAGGTGGCAATGGCCACCGCAATCGCCAACTCGAAGTTGTTCGACGCGGCCGTGAACGACAGCGTCGCGGTTTGGGCGTACGGCGCTCCGGCCCGGCGCGCCATGAAGAACGACACCAAGAACATCACCACGAAATAGACGAGCAGCGGCGCGGCGATGCGCGCCACGTCGAGCGGGAGCCGCAACAACGTGTCGCCCTTGAGTGAAAACATGACGGTGATGGTGAAGAGCAACGCCACCAAGGTGAACGGGCCGATGCGCGGCACGAAGCGTTCGGTGTACCAACGGTCGCCCTTCACGCGACGCAGCACCCACCGGGTCACGAAGCCCGCGACAAAGGGCACGCCCAAGTAGAGCGCCACGGTCTTGGCGACCTCGGCCATTGAAATGGCAATGGCGACCGCTGGCAGCCCGAGCGCGCGGGGCAGAACCTCTCCGAAGACCCACGCGTAGAGGGGAAAGAAGAGCACCTGAAAGACGGAGTTGAAGGCCACGAGCCCGGCGCAGTACTCGGCGTCACCGCTGGCGAGCTCGTTCCACACCAAGACCATGGCGATGCAGCGCGCGAGCCCAATGAGAATGAGCCCCAGCATGTAGTCGGGGTGGTCGCGCAAGAAGAGCACCGCCAGGGCGAACATCAACACCGGGCCGACGAGCCAGTTTTGAATGAGCGAGAGCGCCAGCACGCGGGGGTTGCGAAAGACGCGCGGCAACTCTTCGTACCGAACCTTCGCGAGCGGGGGGTACATCATCACCATCAGCCCGACGGCGATGGGTATCGACGTGGTGCCGACCTGCCATGAAGACAGCGCCGCCGCGAAATGGGGCACCGTCACCGACAACAGCAGGCCCAACCCCATGGCCAGAAAGATCCACAAGGTGAGAAAACGGTCGAGAAACGACAGGCGCTTGGGCGGGGCGGGGTGACTCATGGTCAACGCCGATTTCTACACGAAGTGCCCGTCGCTGGGGGCCCGCCGTCGCTGGGGGCCCGTGCTAGACAAAGCGGTCATGAAGACCCGCTCGAAGTCGAACGAACTGACTTCGTCAACTGCGACCATCGTCGACTCGCCGACGTTCGAGTCGCTGGGCATCGCCGTGCCGCCAGACAACGCGACGCTGCGCATGGGCGCCACGACCCCAACGTGGTCGATTCGAAAGTTCACGCTCACCGGGGCCGATGGCGCCGTGTTGTTGCGCTCGTCGGCCGCCCGAGTGCAAATCGGTTCGCACGAGTCGAACGACGTGCACCTGAGCGACCCGACGGTGTCACGGTTTCATTGTGAACTGGCCTCTGACGGGCAGCGGGTGACGGTGCGTGACCTCGGCAGCACGAACGGCACCATCGTCGACGGGGTTCGGGTGATGGAGGCGGTGCTCGACCACGACGCGCGGCTCAGTCTGGGCGCCGTGACGCTCGGCTTCGAGCTCATGCCGGGCACCGACTCCGTGCCGGTGACGTCGCACAACCGCTTTGGGCAACTCGTCGGCAATTCGGTGGCCCAGCGGTCGGTCTTCGGGGTGCTCGAAAAAGCCGCTCGCAGCGACGCGACGGTCTTGATTCAGGGAGAGACGGGCACCGGCAAGACCCGTGCGGCCATGGCCTTGCACCAAGCGAGCGCGCGGGCGTCGAAGCCGTTTCTGGTGGTCGACTGCGGCGCGCTCCCCGCAGCGCTCCTCGAAGCCGAGCTGTTCGGCCATGAAAAGGGGGCCTTCACTGGAGCCGTGCAGCGGCGCGTCGGCGTCTTCGAAGAAGCCCACGGCGGCACCGTGTTGCTCGACGAAGTGGGCGAACTGCCGTTGGAGCTGCAACCGAAGCTGTTGCGCCTGCTCGAAGACCGACAGGTTCGTCGCATTGGCCAGAACAAGTGGTTCCCGGTCGATGTGCGCATTGTCGCGGCGACGCACCGCGACCTGCGTGAGGCCGTCAACGCGAATCGGTTTCGGGCCGACCTGTTCTTTCGCCTCGCCGTGGTGCGCGTCACCATGCCCGCGCTCAGAGAGCACGCCGAAGACATACCCGCGATTGCCGAAGAGCTGCTGCGCGCCTTGGGGGCGACCCCGCGCACGCACAAAACGCTCTTCAGCCCCGCCTTCTTCGACAAGTTGCGCGAGGGCAGTTGGGCGGGCAACGCGCGTGAGTTGCGCAACTACCTCGAGCGGTGCGTCGTGCTCGACGGCGAGCCCCCGCCCGACACCGAGGTCACCGTCGCGCCCGTGGGCCAAAGCCCGTCGGGTGCGCTCGGGGCGCTGAGTGAAGCGCGCGAGCGGGCGGTGAGGGCGTTCGAGCGCGCGTACCTGGTCGCTCTGCTCGAACGGCACCGTGGGCGAGTGGCCGAAGCCGCCACCGAAGCCGAGGTCGACCGCGCGTACCTCTACCGACTCATTCGCAAGCACCACGTGGTGTTCAAAGACGCCGAAGCGGCCCCGAGCGAGTGACCTCGCAGGTCACGCCCCAAGTGACCTCAGAGGTCACCAATGGGTCAAGTTCGCTGCAAATACGGGCGGTTGGCGTTGGCTCGGTTCCTCCAATGACTCCTGGTCTCACAAAGGAGTCACACATGGTTCGAAACATTCGGGCAGCGTTGGTGCTGTGTGCCGCAGTGGGGTGCTCGCCTGCGGGTTCACGCACGGCGACAGACAGCGGCGCCGTGGCCGACGCCTCGGTCGAGGTGGCGCCGCTGGTGCAGGTGACGGTCGACCCGGCGCTCGCTTCGTCGCGTTCTCTCAAGGCCACCGCGTGGGGCCCCAGGCCGCTGGCAACGGTGAGAGACCCCAAGGGCGTGACGGAGTCATTCGTCGCCAACGAACTCATTGTCACGACCGACTCGCCTGACGTGCTCGAAGCGTTTTTGGCTCGAACCGGGGGCGTGGTCATCGGCAGTGACGCGGTGCCGGCCGAACAGGCTCGCCTCGGGAGTCACGCGGCGACCGCGACCCAGGCGACGGAGTACCTGGTGAAGGTCGACCCCACCACCGTCGACGCCAGTCGGTTCGAAGTCGACGCGACGAAGCTCGGGGTGTCGGGCTCGGTTGCGGTGTCGAGCGACGACGGCCGCCGGCTGCTCGCGCTGATGCTCCACGAACGGGTC
>JBGAIY010000497.1:0-5416 GCA_044225205.1 Myxococcaceae bacterium
GGCCACGCGGTCGGTGTTGTTTGCCGAAGACGACGACGCCCAGACGGTGAAGTTCACCTTCAGCCCCGACCAGACCGGCCGTTTCGTCTACACAGTGTCGATGCCAGTCTTCCCCGACGAGGTGGTCGCTGAAAACAACTCGCGGTCGTTTTCACTGAAGGTCATTCGCGACCGGGTGCGCGTGTTGCGGGTCGCCGGCCGCCCCACGTGGGACGAGCGCTTTCTCCGAGGGTTGTTGCGCCAAGACGCGAACGTCGACCTCATCAGCTTCTACATTTTACGCAACTCGACCGACGAGTCGGGCGCGTACAACGACCGCACCGAGCTCTCGCTCATTCCTTTTCCCCATGAAGAGATTTTTCGAACCAAGATTTCGACGTTCGACCTGATCGTCATTTTGAATTTTGGCAACGAAGACCGCGGCGTCGCGCTCACCCAGTACGATTCAGACTTGCGCGAATACGTGAAGAACGGTGGCGCCTTGGCGTACGTGGGCGGCGACCGGTCGTTTGGCGATTCTCCGGCGCAGGTGAACCCCTTCGCGGCGGTGTTGCCCGTCGAAGCGGCGGGGTTGAACGACCCGGGCGTGTTCAAACCGCGGCTGACGCCCGAGGGCCAGCGGCACCCGGTGACGATGCTGGCGACCGGTTCGACCACCACCCTCGCCGCATGGGAGGAGCTGCCCCCGTTGCCGGGCGCGAACATCACCCGGGCCAAAGACGGGGCCACGGTGTTGCTCGAGCACCCGACCCACACCGTGAACGCGGTCAATTCGCCCGTCTTGGCCATTTGGGAATACGGCCGTGGCCGTTCGCTCGCGTTGATGACCGACTCGAGCTGGTATTGGGCGTTCACCTCGCACGCCAACGGCGCTCCGTCGCGCGCGTACGAGCGCTTTTGGGGCAACGCCATTCGCTGGCTCGTGCGTGACCCCGAGCTGACGACGCTGGGCGTGACGGCCGACCCGCCGAGCGTCGAACCCGGCAAGCCCGTGTCGATTTCGGTCATCGCCCGCACGTCTGATTACTCGGCGGCGCCGGGAGCCGAGATCGACGTTGAATTGCGTTCGGCCGACGACGGCAAAGTGGTGGGCAGCCAGCACGCGGTGGCTGGGGCCGACGGCGTGGCCCGCGTCGAATTTCCGGCTCCACCGGCGGGGGCCTACAAGGTCGTCGGCCGCGCGACGAAAGA
Source organism: Myxococcaceae bacterium (assembly GCA_044225205.1). Classification (GTDB taxonomy): domain Bacteria; phylum Myxococcota; class Myxococcia; order Myxococcales; family Myxococcaceae; genus JAEUJT01. Next base: position 1,192 of record JBGAIY010000497.1, read on the forward strand.
CGGGCATTCGTTGGGAGAGAGCACCGACGCGGTCGCGGTTCGCGCGGTCGGCCCCGAGCTGTCAGACGCCCGGGTCAACGCGCCGTTGCTGCGCGAAATTGCCCAAGCGACCAAGGGCCAGGCCTTCGACGGCCCCAGCTCGGTGTCGGTGCGCGAGATGCCGCTCAACGAGCCGGCGCTGGTCGAGGTGGGGCGCTCGAAAGACCAACCCTTGTGGGACCGCTGGTACTGGCTCACCGCCATGGTGGGCCTGGTGGGGGTCGAATGGGCGCTGCGGCGGCGCTTCGGTTACATTTGAAGGTGCGCGGGGCACCGCTGCTCGTTTCGATGACATTGGCCTTGGGGCCGGGTACCGTTCGGGCGTGCTCAGCATTCTGGCTTTGACGTGGGTGGCTCAAGTGCCGGCAGCTCCTGTTCCGGCCGGGCCTGCGGTAACAACGATTGGCGTGTACGTCGACCAGGTCACCAGCATTGACCTCAAGGCGAACCAATTCACCATCGACTTCTGGTTGTGGTTTCGGTCGAGCGGCCGCACGACCTCACCGCTCGATTCATTCGAGCTGATGGACGGCAGGGTCAATTCGAAGACCAACGTCATCAAAAAGAAATTGCCCGACGGGCAAGACTACGCGGCGGCCCGCATCAACGCGACCATTCACCACCAGTGGGACCTGCGCCGCTACCCGCTCGACGACCACACGCTCGAGATCGCCATCGAAGACGGAGAGCTCGACTCGGGGCACGCCGTGTTCGTCGCCGACGCCGCGAACCAGGGCATCGACCCCAACGTCACCGTCGCGGGGTGGAACATTTCGCAGACCATTCGCCACGAGGTGAGTGACCACACCTACGCGTCGAACTACGGCGATACGTCGATCGCCGCGGGCCCCGAAACGCGTTTCAGCCGATACGTGGTCAGCGTCGACGCCAAGCGCAGTGGCGTGGCGCGGTTTTTCAAAGTCGTATTCGCCTTGTTGATTTCGGTGCTGGTGTCGTGGTGCGCGTTCTTCATTCGGCCGAAAGACGCGAGCCCTCGCGTGTCGGTCTCGGTCGGTGCGCTGTTCGCCGGCGCCGCGGGCATGCTCGCCATCAACAGCCAATTGCCTGATTTGAATTACGCAACATTGACCGACAAAACGGTATTCGGTTGTCTGGGCATGATTCTGTTGTCGCTCGTGGGCACGGTCGTGTCACTCACGCTCAACTACCTGGGCCACGAAAACGGGTGGAAGCGCGTCGACCGCTTCGGCAGCATCGCGTTTCCTCTGCTGGCGCTGGGGTTGTTGATTGGGCTGTTGGCGTGAAACTTGGGCAGACCGCAACTGGGCTTTAGGCCAGCCCGACGAAGAGGTTCTGCACGTCGTCGTCTTCGTCGAGCTCGTGCAAAAAGGCTTCGACTTCGGCGCGGGCGGCGCCGTCGACGGTGACGGGGTTCTTCGCTTTCCACGCGAGGTGGGAGCTGTGAATGGCCCAGCCTTGGCCGGTGAGCGCCTTGCCGACGGCGTCGAGGTCGTGCGGCTCGGTGTAAAACCGGGTTTGGCCTTCGTCGCCGGGCTCGAGGTCTTGCGCGCCCGCTTCGATGGCGGCGTTTTCGGGGTCTGCGCCGGCGGGCCCGGTCGCCTCAATGAGCCCGACGTGCTTGAAGTCCCACGCGACGGAGCCGAGCTGGCCCTTGCGAAAGATGTTTCGAATGTTGGTCGCGGTTCGGTTCTTGTTGTCGGTGAGGCACTCGACAATGACGGGCACTCGGTGGGGCGCGAAGCCCTCGTAGTTGACCGTTTCGTAGACCACGCCTTCGTCGAGCTGGCCTGACCCTTTTTTGATGGCGCGCTCGAGCGTGTCGCGGGGCATTGACGCCTTCTTGGCTTGCTCGACGAGCAACCGCAGCTTCGGGTTCGATTCGGGGTCGGCCCCGTTCTTCGCCGCGATGATGATTTCTTTCGCGAGCTTGCTGAAGATTCGGCCCTTCGCCGCGGCGTTCTCGGTTCGGCCTTTGTGCTTCCACTGTGCGCCCATGCGCGACGGTCTACCGCAGCCGAGGGTGACCGAGAAGAGTTGTCACGGGGCCTGACGGCCTGTGTCAGACTTTGGTCATGGGCATGCCGACCGACTCGCTCGAAAGCGACGAAGGGGCCGAAGCGAAGAAGCGCCAGAGCCACGCGTTGTACCTGCAGGTGTTGGTGGCCATTGCGCTCGGCATTCTCGTCGGTTGGCTCAAGCCCAGCTGGGGGGTCGCGCTCAAACCATTGGGTGAAGGCTTCGTGAAGCTCATCAAGCTGCTGATCGGCCCCATCATCTTCACGACGGTGGTGGCCGGCATTGCCGGCATGGGCAGCCTCAAAAAAGTGGGGCGGGTGGGGGCCAAGGCACTGCTGTGGTTCGAACTCATGACCACGGTGGCGCTGGCGTTGGGTTTCACCATGGTGCACGTGGTGCGGCCGGGAGACGGCATTCACGCGCGGGTCGAAGCGCTCGACACCTCGACGCTCGACAAGACCCTCGCGGCTCCGCACCCCAGCGGCGTGGTCGAGCACCTGCTCGCCGCCATACCCGACAGCTTCGTCGGTGCATTCGTCGGCAACGACGTGCTGCAGGTCTTGGTGTTGGCCATTTTGACCGGCGTCGCCTTGGCGGGGCTGGGCGAGAAAGCGAAGCCCCTGCTGTCAGCGCTCGATTCTTTGGCCGGAGCGTTGTTCGCCATTGTCGGCGTGGTGATGAAGCTGGCCCCGCTGGGCGCTTTCGGCGCCATGGCCTTCACCATTGGTACCTACGGGGTCGGCACGTTGAGCAACCTGCTCGGGTTGATGCTCACGTTCTACGCGACCGCGCTGCTGTTCGTCTTCGTGGTGCTCGGTACCGTTTTGCGGTTGGTGGGCGTGTCGATGTTTCGACTCTTGCGCTATCTGCGAGACGAATTGGTGTTGGTGCTGGGCACGTCTTCGTCAGAATCGGCGTTACCGAGGTTGATGTCGAAACTCGAAGCCATGGGGTGCGGCGCCACCGTGGTTCGCCTGGTGGTACCAACCGGGTATTCGTTCAATCTCGACGGCACTTGCATTTATTTGACGTTGGCGGCCGGCTTCGTGGCTCAAGCGCTCGACGTGCCGTTGACGCTGGGGCAAGAACTGTCGTTGCTGCTCGTGTTGCTGTTGACCTCGAAAGGGGCGGCCGGCGTCACGGGGAGCGGCTTCATCACGTTGGCCGCGACGTTGCGGTCGACCGGCACGGTACCTGTCGCGGGGCTCACGCTGCTGCTCGGCATTGACCGGTTCATGTCTGAAGCGCGCGCGCTGACCAATTTGGTCGGTAACGCCGTCGCGACCATCGTCGTATCAAAATGGGAAGATGCGTTCTCACTTGATCAGGCCAACGCGGTGCTCGAGCCGCAAAGCGCTCCAAAACCCCCACACGTGAATTCACCTTCAGAAAATCAAAGGTAAATGTGGTTGTTGCTTAAAACAGTATTCGGGCAGGTCTCGCAATTCATGATAACAGCCGGGGCATGACCAACGTTGAACACGAAATTCGCAGCCGGGTTGAAGCTTTTGTCGCCGAAATCACCGCATTGATTCGCCAGGCGGCGGTCGACGCAGCGGTGAACGCGCTGACGAGCGGCGGGGCCGTGGGCGGTCGTGGTCGGGTGGCGTCGCTGAGCAAACCTTCGAAAAAACCGCAGGGGCGCATTCGCCGAACCGAGGCGCAGATTCAGGCCACCATGGCCAAGGTGCTGTCGTTCATCGACTCGCACCCGGGCAGCCGGTCTGAAGAAATTCGCGCGTCGACGCACGTACCCGCGAAAGAAATGGCCGACGCGTTGCGCCGCTTGGTTTCTGAAAAGAGCGTGAAGACCAAGGGCATGCGTCGAGCGACGACGTACACCAAGGCCTGACGTGAAGGTCGTTCAATTCGCGCAATTTGGAGAGCCGTGCGACGTCGTACGGGTGGTCGACGAGCCGGCGCCGGTTGCGGCCGCTGGCGAGGTGGTGGTGAGGCTCACCGCCCGCGCCATTCACCCCTCCGACCTCATGCGCATTCGCGGGCGGTATGGCCGGCCACCTCCACTGCCGGCGGTGCCCGGCAATGACGCGGCGGGGGTGGTCGCGGCCGTGGGCCACGGGGTCTCGAGCCTGAACGTCGGTGACCGCGTCACCTTGTTGTTGGGCGCGACGCGAGGCGAGGGCACCTGGCGCGAGCAGGTGCGCGTGCCGGCCGACTTGGTGTTGCC
>JBGAIY010000498.1:0-5787 GCA_044225205.1 Myxococcaceae bacterium
CTGGCGCAGGGGCAGTGTTTCGTGCCCTGGCCCGACGAGCTCGACAACGGCCGCTTGGTCGCGCTCGACCTCATCGTCGGGGCGCGCGCCAAACTCGAGCTGACGGCCATTGTCGAACAGCCCGACTTCGACGAACACGGCAACATCGGGGTCATGGTTCGGCTGTCGAACGAGTCGACCGACGCCGTCAAAGAGCTGATGAAACAGCTCGACCACGCGGCCGACGGGCCCGAAGTCTTCGCGTCGACCCGCATTCGGCCGAAGACCCAGACCTTTCCCCGGCTCCAACGCGCTGAAGACGGCAGCATCATCGAGCCGCCGCCCCAGCCGCCGCACGCCGACGAAGACGAGAACCTGCTCGAACCCGGCACCGTGGTCGAAGACCGGTTTCGCATTGAGTCGCACCTCGCGACCGGCGGCATGGGCGAGGTGTACCGGGCCGCGCACGTTCACCTCAAACGCCCGGTCGCGCTCAAGTTGCTGCGGCGCTCGCTCGCCTCCGACCCCGACATGTGGACGCGGTTTCGCCGCGAGGCCGAACTCGTGAGCCAACTCGAGAGCCCGCACGTCGTGCGGGTGTTCGACTTCGGCAAGACCGCCAACGGCCAACCGTTTCTGGCCATGGAATACGTCGAAGGCCAGACGCTCGACGAGCTGGTCGCGGCCGGGCCCCTGCCCCCCGCGCGCGCCGTGCAAATTTTGAGGCAGGTGTGCGACGGGCTGGCCGAAGCCCACGCCATGGGCGTCATTCACCGCGACCTCAAGCCGCCGAACATCATTCTGGGCAAGAAGCGCGACGGCACCGAAGTGACCAAGATTCTCGACTTCGGCATCGCCCGCCTCACCGACCGCAGCGAGTCTTCGGCCAAAGAAAACAAGCTCACCCAGGTCGGCATGGTCGTGGGCACGCCCGCGTACCTGGCGCCCGAACAAGCCCTCGCCGACGAGCTCGACGTGCGCACCGACCTCTACGCGTTGGGCTGCGTCGCGTACGAGCTGCTGACCGGGCGCCCGCCTTTCGTCGCCGACGAAGTGTCGAAGGTCGTCAGCATGCACCTGACGGCCACCCCCGCCCCGCTCCAGAGCCTCCGGCCCGAGTTGGCCGACGTGCCTGGGCTGTGCGACGCCGTCATGAAGGCCATCGCCAAAGAAAAGAAGGCGCGCTTTCAAACGGTTCAAGAATTCTCGAAGGCCTTGCTGGCCGGGGCCGAGCGGGTCGCCCCCCAGTCGGCCGCCGCCGCGTGGACCGAACAACCCCCGCCGTCGGTCGACGAGTGGGGCCCCGAGCCGGTCACCCTGAGCGGGTTGCGGCCGTTGACGGCGTCGACCTCTTCGCCCGCCAACGCGCCCATCACCGCCCCGGTCGCTCCGCAGGCCACCGTCGCCCCTCCGAACCCCGTCGCCGCCGAAGCGGCCGACGATTTTTTCGCCATGCGGGCCGACAACAAGCCCAAGTCGGCGTCGGTGCCCGTCGGAGTGGCGTTGCCCACGCTCGAAGCGCTCAAGCTGGGCCGCACCCAGCTCGCTTCGAGCAACACCCGCGGCACCTTGCTCATCGTCGAAGTGCTGGGGGCACGCCGCGGCAGCGAGCTGCTCAAGAACGCCACCGCGCGGGTGCTCGAGTCGGCCCAGGCCTGGGGCGCCGTGCTCGACTCCATCGACGACGACAGCATCGTGTTTCTCTTCGCGGGTGACGACCTGCCCGGCTCGAGCGGCCGCACCGCCCTGGCCGCCCTCACCATGCGAGACGCGGTCGCCGACGAAGCGACCCGCTTCAAGGGAGAAACGGCGTCGGTTCGGGCCGCCCTGGTCGGAGGCGTCATCGCCACGCCCCCCGACGCTCCCGCCGAAGGCGAATACCCCACCCGGGCCCGCGCCCTCGTCGCCCGCGTCGGGGCCGGGGTGCTGCTCGTCGACCGAGCGCTGGCCGAGGTGTTGGGCGACGCGGTCGAAACCAAGCCGAGCTCGGTGCCCGACGCGCTCGAACTGACCGGCCGGCGCACCCATTTGCGCCGCACCGCCGCGACGCTCGTCGGTCGCGAGCAGGTGTTGGGCTCGCTCGAGAAGCGGCTCACGAGCTTGACCCAGGGCGTGGTGGCCCCCGTGGTGGTGCGAGGCCAACGCGGGGCCGGTCGCACCACGGTGATGAACGAAATCGCCAACCGGGCGCGCCAGCGCGGCATCGTCGTGGGCCAGGTGCGAGGGGCCGAATGGCTGCGCGGCCAGCCGTTGAGCGCCTTGGCCGAGCTGATGTGCGTCATGTGCGGGGTGCCGCTCGAGCAACGGGCGGCCCACTTGCGGCCCGCGCTTCAAAAGCTCGGCGTCTCGAGCACCACCATCGAAGGCGCCATGGTGGTGGCCGGCATTTCGCAAATGCCGCAGAGCTTCACTCCGGGGCAAACCGCGCACATCGTTCGCGCGGTGGTTCGCGCGGGAGCCCCCGACCGCCCCGTGCTCTTCTTGTTCGACGCGCTCGAGACGTTCGACCCCCAAAGCCTCGACGTGTTTCGCGAGCTCATCACCCACCCCGGCCCCAAAGAGTTGACGGTGGGCTTCGCTCCCCCCGAATTGCACGCCGAGCGCCTCGGCAACGCCCCCACCCTCGAACTCAACCCCCTCGCCGTCGCCGAGGTCGGCCACGTCATCGGCGCGCTGCTCGAAACGTCGCCCTCGGCCCGACTGCTCGAGTCGCTCATGCACGTCTCGCGGGGCTTGCCGGGCCCGCTCATCGACTGGCTGTGGCTGCTCGACGACCGCGGTCAGTTGCGCTCGCGCGGCAACCTCGTCGGTTTGGTCGGTGAGCTGCCCACCTTCGACGACCAGGCGCTGCTGACCCAGCGGCTGGCGGCCATGCCGCTCGACGTTCGTCGCACCATCGAGGCGTCGCCGCTGTCGGGTGACACGTTCGACGCGAGCATGGTGACCATGGCCTGGCCGCGTGCGCTCACCGCGAGCACGTTGGCCGCGGCGGTCGGCGCGCGCATGTGGCGGCCGCTCACCGCGAAAAAGTGGGGCTTCGCCTCGCCCCGGCACTTTGCGGCCGTCATGGCCTCGCCGTCGAGCGAACGCCGCGTCATGCACGAACGACTCGCCGCCGGCCTCGTCGAACTCGCCAAGGCCGACCCGACGGCGGTCGACCCCATGACCCTCGCGAAGCACTTCACCCAAGCCCGCGACGGCGCCCGAGCCGCCTCGCTGTGGAAACACGCGACCGAACAGGCCCTCGCCGGCCGGCGGTCGCGAGACGCCATCACCGCGATTCGCGGGTGGGTCGAAGCGCTCGGGTTCGCCACCCAGTCGTCGGCCGACCTGCTGCGTGGGCGGGTCGACGCCCTGTCGCGCGCGGCGGGCATCGCTTTTTCGCTTCAAGACGCGGCGCTGGCCCGCAGCCTGGTCGACGAAGCGTTCGCCCTGGCGAAAATATTGGGCGCGCCGTCGGCTGAATTTTGCCTGTCGTTGGCCCGGGTGCACCGCAGCGAAGCCCGCCGCTCGAAAGCGACCGACGCGCTGGCCCAAGCCGAAGCGCTCGCCGCGGGGGGCCCGCTCATCGCCCTCATCGAAGCCGAACGGGGCGAGTCGCGAGAGCTCGAAGGCGACACCATGGGAGCCGTGGTGGCTTTCGAAAAGGCCCTCACCGCCGCCGATGCCGCGAGCGAGTTGGCCCGCTGGCACGGCGAAATCAACCTCACGGCCCGGCTCGAAGCGCGGCTCGCCGGTGCCTATTTGGCCCGCAAAGACATCGCCACGGCGAAGAAACTGTACGAAGCGTCGCTCGGGCGCTGGCGGCAGACCGTGTGGCCGTTCGCCGAGGCCCGCGTGTTGATGAACTTGGGCACCTTGTTCGTGCACGCGAAAGACCCGACCCAAGCGGCCAAGCATTTCGAGCAGGCCGCCGAAGCGGCGGGCCGAGGCGGCGACGTCATGCTGCAAGCCCGTGCGCTGTTGCAGCAGGCCCGGGTGCTCAAACAAGCCGGCCACGCCGGCGTCGCGCTGGTCGCCGCCGACGCGAGAAAGCTGGCCCTCGCCCTCGCCTGGGAAGAAGGCCGCACTCAGGCAGAAAACCTGGCCGGCACGGCCACTTCGTAGCCCACCCCACCATGATTCTGCTTTCGACGCTCGCGCTGTTGACGACTGGCCAGGTCTACCGGTGGGTCGACCGAGAAGGCGAGCACTTCACCAACGACAAGAGCACCGTGCCCAAAGGGGTGAAGCTGTTGCCCTTTGAACCGGGGCCCGACGACGTCAGCATTCACGACGTCGACGACGGCCCGGCGCCCACGCCGGTCGCGCCCGCGCCTGTTGCACCGCGCCGGCCGCTCCGCCGACAAGGGCGAACACCGGTCGTACCGCCGCCGCACTACGAAGACGAGAGCGACGAGCGCGACCCGCGCATCGACATGGGGCCCTTGCCCAAGACGCTCAAGCCCGGAGACGCCGAAGTGCTGCTCTCGGCCGTTCAGGCCGCCGAAAACTCGACGCGGCTCAAAGCGCTCGGGGGCCTGCGGCGGAGCGTTCGCCTCGACGTCATCGAACGGGCCGACGACGTACGCCTCGCCAAGGTGCCCGAGTGGGCTGGCGGCTTCGCGGTGTCACCCACCCAGGTCTATTTGCTCTCTCCGTACATTGGGCAACTCGGCGGAGGCCGCCCCGCCCCTGGGCGAAAATGGTGCTCCACTACGAATTGGCCCACGCCCAGCAGTACCAGTGGTCGGGCGCGCAAAACGTGCCGCGCTGGTTCGCCGAGGGGTACGCCATGTACGTGGCCGAAGACGAACCTGCGGCGTCACCCGCCGACATCGCCTGGTGGGCCATTCGGCACGGCGACGGCGCCCCACTCCAAAACGCGTTCAGCGCCGCGTCGCCCGCTCGGCCCCAGGTGCGGGGCCACGAGCGCGCCGACCACGCACTGATGGACTATGGCCTTTCGCTCGAAGCGGTAACGCTGCTCGTGAAGCTCGGGCAGGAAAGCGGCATTTCGCTGTTGCTGCGAACGCTGTCTGAAAACGTGCCCTTCGCTCAAGCGTTTCAACGAACGTTTCGCATGGAGCTGCCCGAATTCGAGAGGCTGCTCCTCGCGAAGCTGCGGCCCGCGTACCAGGAGCGGGCCGAAGAGCCGCGCTAAGAAAGCCACAGGCCCCGCGAAGTTCGGGGAGCTGATCTAGCGCCCGTCGGGCAGGGCTCGGCCTTTGCTCATCGCCTTCATGCGCCGGGTCTCTTCACCGAATTTCGCCAAGAACAGCGCCAACTTGGCCTTCTTCTGTGGCGACTGGCCCTGCGACAATTCGGCGAACATTTCTTTGTCGAGCGCCGCGAGTTGAACCCGCCCGTCGAGCACCCGCTGAATGTCTTGGGTGACTTGGGCGTCGGTCGCCGTGCCGCCCTCGGCCGCCGCTTTGAGCGACCTCACCGCGTCGTTCATGGCCTCGCGAATGGGCCGGCGCTTCTCGTCGACCACCCGCAACTTGTCAGACAACTTGAGCGCGTCGGCTTCGCTCAGCTCGAGCGCCTCGGCGATGCCGACGACGGCCAACATGCGCGTCTTGCGGGCGTTCTCTTCTTGTTTCTCGGCTTTCGCTTCGTTGTCGCCGCCCCACTTGGGGGGGGGGGTCTTGTCACCGGCAAGCGCCAACGACGACATCAAGCAAACGACGCCAACGGCCATGAGCATGCGTTTCATTGTGCTTCTCCTTCTTGAACCGAGGGCCACGACACGTCGAAGAACGACGCCTCGTCGACGACACCCGCCGACTCGTCGCCCGCTTCCCAGTCGGGGCCAGACGCTTCGTC
>JBGAIY010000499.1:0-5409 GCA_044225205.1 Myxococcaceae bacterium
GTGAGCATGAAGTGCAGCCGGTTGCCTTCGGCGCTCAAGTCGAGCGGGGCGCGGGCGAGCTGGCTGCGCAGGGCCATGTTCTCGGCGATGAGGCGGCGGGCGAAAAAGGCCCACCACGGCACCATGACCCCGACGACGGCGAACGCCACGCCGGCAATGACGTATTCAATGCGGTTCGTGAGTGCCTTGAATGCCATCACCCGTGCTCCCGGTGGCCGCCGAAGAGCGCGTCGAGCAGGGTGTCGACGTGGGCTTTCGTGTGGGCGGTCGACAGAAACCCGACTTCGTACCCGCTGGGGGGCAAGTACACCCCGCGTTCGAGCCAGAGCCGGTACTGCTGGTGGTACCGGTCGACGACCACGGGGCGAATCGCTTCGGCGGTCGTGGGCAGGGCGGCGCTCGCTTCGAGCCACGGCCAGAACAGCGACCCCACCCGCCGCAGTTGCAGCCCCCCGGCGCGGCGGTGCCAGCGCGACTCGAGGTAGCCGCCCAAGGCCTCGAGCTGCTCGTACACCCCGGGCCGCTGCAGTTCGCTCAACGTGGCGACGCCCGCCGCCAAGGCCACCGGGTTACCGGCCATGGTGCCGGCTTGGTACACCGCGCCGAGCGGGGCCAGCTGTTCCATCACGTCGCGGCGGCCGGCGACCGCGGCGACGGGCAGGCCCCCTCCGACGATTTTGCCCAGCGTGGTGAGGTCGGCTTTCACGCCCACGAGCCGGCCGTAGCCTCCGAAGTGAAAGCGAAACCCCGAAATCACCTCGTCGAAAATGAGCAAGGTGTCGGCGCGGGTGCAGTGGGCCCGCAAGGCCTGCAACCAGGCTTTGCGCTGGGGCAACAGGCCATTGTTCGCGGGCAACGGCTCGAGAATGACGGCGGCCAGCTGGTCGCCATACTGGGCGAACGCGGCGCTCAGCGCGGCCTCGTCGTCGAGCGGCACGACGATGGTGTTCGCCGCGACGGCCTCGGGCACGCCCAGACTGTCGGCGAGGCCCTGGGTCACGACGCCGCTGCCGGCCTTCACCAACAGCGCGTCGAGGTGGCCGTGGTAGCAGCCGGTGAATTTCAAAATCATCGACCGCTTGGTGAAGGCGCGCGCCAGGCGAACCGCGGTCGACACCGCCTCGGTGCCCGACACCGTGAACCGCACCCGCTCGTGCTCGGGGAACGCCTTGAGCACGAACTCGGCCAGAGCCACCTCGTGGCGGTTGACGGTGCCGAACGCGAGGCCGCTTCGCGCCGCGGCGACCACCGCTTCAATGACCGCCGGGTGGGCGTGCCCCAGAATGAGCGGGCCCCACGCCATGCAAAAGTCGACCAGCGACTGGCCGTCTTCGTCGCGGGCGAGCGCGCCTGCGGCTTGGGCGAAGTAGCGGGGCGTGCCGCCGACTTTGCGAAAGGCGCGCACCGGGCTCGACACGCCTCCGGGCATGAGTTGCTGGGCAATGCCGAAGAGCGTTTCAGAATTTTTCAAGGAGGTCATGGCGTTCGTCGGTGGTGGGCACGTGAAAGGGGAGCGCGGCGAGCAGCTGAACTGAGCGCCCGACCGTGAGCGGCAAGGTCTCTTCACCGAGTGCGCACGAGGCGTGCAACCAACGGCCGTCGCGCTCGAGCCCCACGTGCACGGTTTCGGCATTCGGGGCGTAGGCGCCGAACGGGCTCGAACAGCCTCCCTCGAACGCGCGCAGCAGGGTGCGCTCGGCTTCGACGCGGTGGCGGGTGTCGGTGTCGTCAATGGCGGCCAGTACGTCGCGGGTGGCGGCGTCGTCTTCGCGGCACTGCACGGCAATGGCACCCTGGCCCGGCGCCGGCACCCAGACCTTCGGGTTGAGCGCGACGACGTGAAAGGCCGTCAGGTCGAGCCCGAGTCGCAGCAAGCCCGCGGCGGCGAGCACGATGGCGTCGTAGTCGGTGTGGGCCGACAGCTTGCTGAGCCGGGTGGGCACGTTGCCGCGCAACGGCACGGCGCTCGCGGTGGGGGCGTGGTGGCGCAGCAGGGCCATTCGCCGCAGCGACGAAGCCCCCACGCGCGCCCCGTCTCGAAGCGGCAACCCCGGGCCGCCCGACGGCCGGTAGGCTTCGGGGTGCACGAGCAACAGGTCGCGCGCGTCGGCCCGATTCAAAATGGCCCCCAGGCACAGGCCCGCGGGTTGGGTGGTGGGCAAGTCTTTGAGCGAATGCACCGCCACGTCGACTTCGTGCGCCCGCAGCGCGCGCTCGAGCTCTTCGGTGAAGAACCCCTTTTCGAGCTTGCCCGCGAGAATGGGCGACTGGTCGACGTCGCCGCGCGTCTCGATGACGACTTCGCGCGAGGGCACCGGGAGCTGCGTGGCGACGTGGTGGGTCTGCCAGCGCGCGAGTGCGCTGCCGCGGGTCGCGAGTCGCAAGGGGCTATTGGGCACGGCCGGCCCTCCGGGTGGCTTCGAGCAAACGGTGGGTAAACCCGCGCAGTTGCGCCGTAATTCGGCGCGCTTCGCGGGGTGGGAGCTGCGCCACCAAGGCCTCGATGTCGTCTTCGAAGAACTTCTTTCGTTCTGACTCGAGCGCTTCGAGCACGTGGTGTTGGGCCGTGTCGTCGAGCGATTCTTCGAGCGCTTGGGCCGCGTCGTCGGCCAGGGTTTGCAGCGCGGCCAGGTCGTCGTTGTTCAGCGTCAACCCTCGGCGGCTCAGCAACTCGTCGAGGCCGATGGTGCGCCACCCGGGGGCCCGCAACAGCTGTGCCGGGCTGCCCACGTCGACCGCGAGCGGCGAGTCGGCCCGCTCGGGCAAGGCGACGTGCGCCGCGTGGCCGCCCGTGCAAATGACGGCGCCGTGGGCGTGCTGGGCTGCGTGGGCGAACTCGGCGTGGTGCGCGCGGCCGAAGCCGTTGGCGGTGAGCCCGTCACGCGCGAGGGCATTGAGCACCTGCCGGCCGATGTCGCCAATGCCGAAGACGGGCACCGGTCGGTCTCGCGGCAGCGACTTGCATTCATTCACCACGAGCGACTGTACGCCGACGCTCGAAGCGTGCCCCGCGTCTTTGCGCACCTGCAGCAGGCGGCCGAGGGCGTGCCACACCACGTGCAGGGTGCGGTCGGTGCGGCCGTGGCCGTGGGCCGCTTCGAACGCCTTGATGACTTGGCGGCCGATGGCGTGCTCTCCTTCGGCGACCGACTCGAGCCCCAAGGCCACGCGCACGAGGTAGTGCACGGCGCCGCGCGAGACTTTCGCGTGCATGACGCGGCCGAGCGCGTGCGACCCCAACCGGCTCAACAGCGCGCCGCGCAACAGGTTGGCGGCCCAGGCGGGGTTGGTGCCCGAGACGACCCATTCAATGCGGGAGCAGCTCTCGATGCGCACGATGCCCGCGGCTTCGCCATTTTCGCGCAGGCGGTGGCTCGGCGAATCGGGTGCGTCGTCGATGCTCTTGAGCAGCGCGCGCACGTGCGAAGGGCCTTCGCGAAAGTCCATACCGACGACTGCGACGGGTACCGTCATGCGGCGCGAGCCTCGCAGAGTGCAGTGACGTGAGCGACCGCTCGTTGGCCCGCCATTCGACCGGTCGTGGCGGCGTCGCGCACGGTGCCCGCGCCCAAGTAGCCTCCGGCGAGCCACACGCCGTCGTGCTCGAGGGTCGCCCGCAAGGCCGCGACGTCTGCGGCGTGGCCCAGCCGCGGCGGCGTAAACCCTTCTCGCCACCGCTCGACGTGCACGATGGTGCCCGCTCGGCCGCCGCTCAACCGGCGCAAGTCGGCGTCAATGCCCGCGAGCAGCTCGTCGTCGCGGTGTTCGACCCGCTCGGGGTGCCAAGCGCCGCCGACGAATGACGCGAAGTGCCCGGGCTTGCCCGGGTCGAGCGAGCCGGTGAAGACGCAGCCCAACGAATAGAAGCCGTCGCGCGGGTGGGCCAAATAGCCGAAGCCACGGGGCAGGTGCGCTTCGCCAGAATGCTTCTCGGCCCAGTGAACGACGGCAATCGACACGGGTTCGAAGCTGGGCAGGGCGCGGTCGAACAGCTGGGGCAAGCTGCCGGGCGGCGTGGCGACGACGAGCGCGTCGCAGGTCACGTCGTGGGTGACGCGCCAGCGCCGGGTGACACCGGGCGCGCTGGCGGCGGGCTCGCGCCGCAACGTCGACGCGCGGTGGGCCACGTGCGGCAGCAGCCGAGCCGCGGTCGCGCCAATTGACGAAAAGCCCTCGGCCAAGCGGTACGAGGCCGGGCGGTCGGGCCGCTGGTGTGCGCGCGCGTTCTTCAGCAACCCTCGCAACACCGAGCCCGAGGCCCGCTCTGCTTCAACCCACGCCGGTAGAGCGGTGCGTGCCTCGAGTGCCTCGGTGGGCGTGGCGTACACTCCGGTGAGCGCGGTGCCCGCGACGTGGGTGGCGAACGACGGCCCGAAGCGCCGACTCAGAAAGTCGTGCACCGATTCGTTGGAGCGCGCTTCGGGTGGCGCCGCCCGCCCGAAGCCCACCCATTCGGCCGCCAAGCGAGAACGCTCGGCCCAGGTCAACGCGGCGGTCGTCAGCAAACTCACCGGCGACGGGCTCAGAGCGCACAAACGTTGGTTGCGGGCCAACAGCCGCGGCAAGCGGCGGGGCAGCGGCACGACGTCGGGGGTGAGGCCGAGTTGCTCGAGCACCCACCAGGTGTCGTCGGCCGAGCCCAACAAGCTCTGGGGGCCGACCTCGAGGCCGTTGACGGTGCGCAAACGACCTCCAGGGGTGGGGTCGACCAAGACGACCGAACGGGCGGCGGCGCGAACCTCGAGCGCCGCCGCGATGCCCGCCATGCCCGCGCCCACGACGGCGACGTCAACGTGCATGGGCACCGACCTCGTCGCACAGGGCCGCGACGTTGGCCACGGGCGTGCCGGGCAAAATGCCGTGGCCCAAGTTGACGATGCAGCCGCGCCCGTGGTCGAGCACGTCGAGCTCGGCGAGCAACGTTTTGGTCTTCTGGCGCACCACCGCTTCGCTCGCGAACAGAGCGACGGGGTCGAGCTGGCCTTGCAGCACCTTGTCGGGCAGGGCGCGGCGGGCTTCGGTGAACGAGGTTCTCCAGTCGAGCGAAACCCCGTCGACGTCGACTTCGCGCAGAACGCCCAACAAGTGCATGCCGCCTTTGACAAAGAGCAAAATCGGCGCGGCGGTGTGACGGCGAATGCCCGCGACCACCCGGTTGAGCGCGGGCACCGCGAAGGCCCGGTAGTCTTCGCGACAGAGCAGCCCGCCCCACGTGTCGAAGAGCTGAACGGCGTCGGCCCCCGCGTTGAGTTGGGCCACGCACAGCTCGGCCGCCGCGTCGGCCAGCACGTTGAGCGCGTCGGTGGCCAAGCCGGGGTCGGTCGCGAGGAGCGTGCGCGGGTGACGAAAGTCGTCGCTGCCGCCGCCTTCGACACAGTAGGCGAAGAGGGTGAAAGGTGCGCCGGCGAA
>JBGAIY010000500.1:0-5387 GCA_044225205.1 Myxococcaceae bacterium
GCCCTTGAGGGCCGACGCCCCCCGACGTGGAGGGGCAAGCAACCAAAACGAAACACAGCGCGGCGAGCAGGCATCGCATGCCGCGGTTTCAAGCCCAGCGCCTGGCCAATGGCCAGCGGTACTTCGGTTCAATTGAACGCCGCGAGCAGCGCGAAGCCGATTTGCGGCCACGGCGGGTTCTCGACGCTCGCCTCGCCCTTGAGCGTGAAGTCGTTGCGCGGGCCGTACGCGGCGCCGTCTTTCGTCACTTGGCGACCCGGCAGCGTGAACGAGTTGCCGGGCGTTCGAATGAGGGCCTGGTTCTGGTCGAACTCGAAGCGAAAGATCTTGCCTTGAAACTGGCCGGTGATGACGAGGTGGCCCGGCTTCGAGTCGCCCCGGTTGACGATGAGGTCGACGCCGCGAATGGCGGTGTCGGTGACCGAGACGTCGATGGGTCGGTCTCCGAAGGTGCCGCCCCACGAGCCGTCGGTTCGCTTGGCCAAGTTCATGGTGGGGCTGCGAACGCGCACGTGGTCGAACGTGGCGCCCAAACGGTTCAATTGCAGCTCTCCGGTGGGTACGTATTCTTGGCTGAGGGCCTCGGGCACGACTTGCGGCAAGGCGCACCCGCACATCACCAACACGGCAGCAGTAAGAAATGAGCGCATGGCGCGCAAAACACCGCGAGTCGGGTGCGATGTCTACGCCAATATTACCCCAAGCATGCTAGGGGCCCGCGAATGCGACGCTCTTCTGTGCTCTTGGTGGTGGCGATGGCGTTGGGCGGCTGCATTCGCAGCCCCATCGCCATGATGACGTCTTCCAAGCCGGTGGCTCCGGGTTCGTACACCGAACTCGGCTCGGTCGAGGAGACCGACTGCCTCTGGTACCTCTTTCAGGTGATACCCATTTCGTCGGGCAACAACATGCAAGACGCGTTGAACGACGCGACCCGCCAGAAGAACGCCGACGCGCTCATTCAGGTGACCGCCGAGACGTACTACCAGAATTTTTTGGTCGTCTCGCGGTACTGCACGATCATTCAAGGCGTGGCGGTGCGAACTGCCGGCGGGCAGCCGCACCCGTAGTCGAACCGTTACCCCGGAGTTCAGTGATCTGATCTGCGTTTCGCTGGCGAGACCGATTGAATACGGAGATCGGTCGCGAAACCATTTCAGATCAACCGAACTCGGCTTCAGCTGTTGTTCGGCTTCGCCGTGGGTTGGCCGGCCTGTTTCCACCCGATGATGCCGTCGGGCAGAACGGCGACGTTCGTGTACCCAGCGTCGATGGCGCGACGCGCGGCGCTTTCAGACGCGGTGCACATGGTGTTGGCGCAGTAGAAGACCAAGTTGGTGGCCTTGTCTTTGGGCAGCTCTTTCGAGGCGTCGAAGAGCGAGGCCGAGGTCAGCAACACCGCGCCCGGTATGACGCCGTGGCTCGAGCGCAGCTCTTTGCCATTCACGTCGACCGGCACGGCCTTCTTGTCTTTCGACGAGCTGGCCAATTCGGCCACCGTGATGGTGCGCACCGACTTGGTGTCGGCGTGTTGCACGCCGTCACACGCGAGCGCGAACGAGGGCACGGCCACGGCCAGCGTCACCGCGAGGGTCATCATCGTTTTATTGAGCTTGAGGTGCATGGGTTCTCCCGAAAAGACGACGTTCATTCGCCCGTGAGGTGAAGTGGCAACACACCGTCACCATGAGGCATTCACGGTGAAAGTTTCAACGCCGGGCCCGCGCATAGTCGGCTGCTTTCAAGAGCGCCGCAACCATGGGGAACTCGTCGGCTTTTTTCTTGCCCGCGACGTCATACGCGACCCCGTGGTCGGGTGAGGTGCGCGGCAGCGGCAGCCCCAGCGTCACGTTGACGGTACCCGCGAAGTCGAAGGTCTTCGTCGCGACCAGGCCCTGGTCGTGAAACATGGCCAGCGCCACATCGAAGGGGAAATGCGCGGCCTTCGCGAACAACCCGTCGGCGGCGAACGGGCCGTGCACGTCGAGCCCCAGCCGCTTCGCCCGAGCGATGGCCGGCCCAATGACGCGAACTTCTTCGCGGCCGAGCAACCCACCTTCTCCCGCGTGTGGGTTGACGCCGCACACCGCGATTTTGGGTCGACGGTGCACGAGCGGCGCAAGCTCGGTGGAGAGCAACCGCAGCTGGGCCACGAGCGTGTCGGTCTTCAGCGCTGTGGGCACGGCGCTCAGCGGCAAGTGGTTGGTGGCGAGGGCGACCTTCAGGCGGGGCCCGTCCATCAACATCATGACGGGGCAGTCGAACGCCTCGGCGAGTACTTCGGTGTGCCCCATGAAGGCGATGCCCGAGCGGGTGATGCGCTCTTTGCTGACGGGCGCGGTGCACAGCGCGTGGGCTTCACCCCGCTGCGCCGCGGCGATGGCGGCGCGAAAGTACGCGTATTGGGCAAGCCCCCCTTCGTGCGTGGGGTGGCCGGGTTTCAAGTCGGCCGGCGCCAGCTGGCTGACGACGCGAAATTCACTCTCGGCGAAATGGGCGGCGTGCCGGTGGTCACCGAAGACGAGCGGCGTCAGGGCGCGGCGAACTTTCGCGTGCGAGAGCGCCTTGACGGTGATTTCGGGCCCAATGCCACTCGGGTCACCGATGGAAATGGCGACGACGGGCTTGAGCGTCTTCACATTTTCACGTCGACGACGGCGGCCGCGCGGAGCTCTTGCACGTATTGCTCGGTGTAGTGCTCGAGCTGCATGCGGCTCATTCGTTCGCGGAGCTGGTCTTTGACTTCTTCGAACGGCTTGGGCGTACCGGCGCGGCGCTCTTCGACTTTGATGACGTGCCAGCCGAACTTGGTGCGCACGGGGTCGCTCACTCCGCCGATGGGCAGGTTGAAGGCGGCCTTTTCGAATTCGGGCACCATGGTGCCGCGGCGAAAGAACCCCAAGTCGCCTCCTTCGGCGGCCGAGGAGCCTTCAGACTTGCGGCGCGCGAGGTCGGCGAAGTCGACTCCGGGTTTTCGGGCTTCTTGCGCGAGGGCCACGGCTTTCACGCGCGCGGCTTCGACTTGTTCGGGCGTGGGCTTGGGCGAGAGCTGCACCAACAGGTGCCGGGTGTGCACTTCGGCGTCGAGCGCCTCGTCGCGCGACTGCTTGGCGTATTCGGCCCGCAGGTCTTCGTCGGCCACCTTCACCTTGCTGCGCACCTTGAGGTTGATCAGCTTGAGCTTGGCCATGTGCTTCTTCATGAAGGCCCGGTAGCTCGACAGCGTGTACCCTTCTTGGGCGAGCAGCTGTTCGAACTGCGCGCCTTCGATGCCGTTCTGCTTCTTCACGTCTTCGATGCCGAGGTCGACTTCGCTGTCGGTGACTTCGATGTTGAGCTCTTTGATCTGCGCCTCCATCAGCTTTTCGCCGATGAGCAGGTCGACCGCGCGCTTGAACAGGTCTTTGCGCATTTCGGCGCGCTTGGTCGCGTCGGGTTCGGCGCGAATGCGAGCCATGTCGGGGGCCGAGCGGGCCTCGACTTCAGACTGGGTAATGAGGTCGTTGTTGACGACCGCGGCGATGCGGTCGACGAGCTCGGCGTGGGCGGCCGGGGCGAACACCAAGAGACTGAACAGCGCAATTCGCTTCACGGGTGGGTGCTTGCCACAGAAAAGCATCGACGGGAACCTCCTGGTGAGGCGGTACGACCGAACAGCCGCTTGATTTCATTGAAAGAAACGCGTTTCGCCCCGAACCGGTATGCCGAGGCGGCCGCTCGTGCGTCATGACCTGCGTGAGGCGGGCGCGATGACGTTGACGACCAAGGAGGAAACCATCGGCCGGGTGTTACCTTCGGCGGCGATGCTCGCCTCCCCCGAGCGCGACGCGATGTGGGCGAATGAGCGGCCGCGGCTCGAAGCGCTCGCCCGCCGGCTCGTGTGGAGCCACGAAGACGCGCGCGACGTGGTGCAGTCGGCGTACGTCGACGCGGTCGCCAAGTGGTCGACCTTGCGTGACGAGACG
The DNA here is from genome assembly GCA_044225205.1 of Myxococcaceae bacterium. Classification (GTDB taxonomy): domain Bacteria; phylum Myxococcota; class Myxococcia; order Myxococcales; family Myxococcaceae; genus JAEUJT01. The sequence goes on from JBGAIY010000500.1 coordinate 3,966, forward strand.
AAAGCGGCCGCGTGGCTGCGGCGGCTCGTCGTGCACCGCGCGTATTCGCATTTGCGCCAGCGGCGGGTGTGGCAAGTCGTGTCGACGTTGCTGTGGCTCGAGCCCGAAGTCGCCCCCAGCGCCGAAGAAGCGGCCGAGCAACGCGGGCACCACGCGAGGTTGGGTGAAGCCTTGAGTCGCCTGCCGGCGCGCCAGAGCGTGGCCTTCACCCTGCGCTACCTCGAAGGGATGGGGCTCGACGACGTGGCGTTTTCAATGGGCATCGACCGCGGCACGGTTCGGGTGCACCTGCAGCGCGCAGTGAAGACTTTGCGCCAGCACGGCGTGTTGACCGGGAGTGAGCGATGACCTGCGACGAGGTTCAACAGTGTTTGCTCGACGAGGCCCTGCCCCGCCCCGACGGTCTCGACGCCCACGTGCTGGGGTGTGACGCGTGCCGGGCGTTCGCGGAGTCGATGAATGCCGCGCGGCGGCTCAAGGGCGCCGTGCCTTTCAGCGTGCGCCGGGTGCCGGTGGCGAAAGCGAAGCGGCGGCTGCAGTTGGTGGCGGCGCTCGGGGTGTTGAGCGCTGGGCTGGTGGTCGAGGCGCGCTTGGCGCACGACTCGTGGGTGCGCTCGCACGCGAAATCACCGACGCCGGTCGCGGTGTCGCCGAGTGACGACGAGCCGGGAGTCGAGTCGCCGAATCGACGCCTGGTGGTGGCACCCGAGGCCCCCGACGCCGAAGAGACGTCGTGGCGGGCGATGCGGGCGCTGGCGCGTTCGTCGACCGCGGCAAGGCGCAACTTGCGGGTGACCGACGCGTCGTACCGGCCGTTCGGCACCTTGGCGACGTGGGTCGCTCCGCGGCCGACGCAGCCGATTCGCTCACTTCACTTGGGAAAAGCCGATTCACCCCTCATTCACACTTCGGAGGATTCACCATGAACGCGTTGTTGAAGTCAGTCGCCATTGGCAGTGCCTTGTTGTTGGGCGCCCTGCCCTCGTCGTCAGCCTGGGCCCAAGCCGGTACCGCGGCGCCTCGAGCCCCGTTGCCGCCCATGCCGCCCGCGGCTCCCCCGCCGTTGACGGGCATGCACTTGCGCGGCGGGCTGTTGGGTGAATTCTTCGGGCCTCCGGGCATACCGGCGAAGGTCGCCCAGCGAATTGGGCTGTCGGCCGACACGGTGAAGAAGGTGCGAGACCTCTCGTTCGACGCGAACGAGCAGCTGATACCGCTCGAGGCCGACTTGAAGAAGGCGCAGCTCGACCTGGAGCGCACGCTGACCACGCCCGCGCCCGACGAAGCGACGGTGCTCACGAAACTCGAAGTCGTCAGCAAAGCCGAGTGGCAAGTGCGCAAGAACCGGGTGTCGTTGCTGCTGAAGATTCGCAAGTTGGTCGGCCCCGACGCGTGGGAAAAATTGCAGGCCGAAATGGGCAT
>JBGAIY010000501.1:0-5369 GCA_044225205.1 Myxococcaceae bacterium
GCTGAACGCCGACAGGGTCAGCGAGCCGACCCCGAGCACCACTTCGAGCGCTTGCCGCTTCGTGTACCCCGCGGCGAAAAACCGCGCGAGCGTCGCCTCGGTCGGCCCGCCATGGGTCTTCACGACCTCGGTCGCGAATGCCCGCAACGCGTCGAGGCGCTCGTCGCCGGTGCTCGAACCTTCGAGCAACGGAACGACCAGGCGCGAGTCGAGTTGCTTCAACAGCCGCCGGTGCCAGGCCAAGCAGTACTCACAGCCAAACACGCGCGCCACCGCCAGCACGAGCGATTCACGCTCGAGCCGCGAGAGGCTGCTTCGTTCGAACGCCGCGTTCGCGTGCCCAAACGCCTCCACCAGTTCGGGCGACTCGGCCATGGTGGCGAGGGCATTGGGCACAAAGCCCAGGTGACGTTCGTGGGCTGCGAGCACGGGGGCGGAGGCGACGGTGTGGCGACGAAATGAAAGGTCGGTCATGGCCCCCAGAGTCACCGACCCGACGAAAGGGTTCGGCCGGTCACCGCCCGAGCCAGAACCACAGCAAAATCAACCTGTTTCGCCGACTCCGTTCGGAGTGCCCGCCGTCGCCCCCGCCGCGGCCTTGAGCAGCTTGCGCCACGCGACGACGTGGCTGGCGAGCGCGACCACGACACAGACGGCGGGTACCCAGACGAAGGGCACGAAGGTGACCCACGTGTTGACTTGCGTCTCGCCGAGGGCCTTGACCATGGGCGCGGTGAGCACGGCGATGACGGCGATGACCGCCAAGGTGACGGTGCCCAACACATTCCACCCCGCGAGAAGCAGTCTCCGTTCGCGCTGACGCACGAGCCAGGCGACGACGAGCGACGACGCCCCCAAGACGATGTCGAAGTTGAAACCAGAATACGACAGCGCGCTGGGCATGGTGCCCTCGAGCGCCGCCCGGTGCATGAACAGCTCGAGCGGCAGCCGAAAGGCCTGAGCCCCCACGAGCGCGAACCACGGCAAGCTGGTGAGCCGTTTGCCGAGCGGAGAGACGCCCAAGCCCACCCCGAGCGCGACCGTCGCGAGCATGAGCGCGGCGAGTGGCGGCGGCCGCAAGTCGAAACGCCCGAGCAGGCCCGAGACCGCCGCCGCGCCCGTGAGGCCCACCCAGAGCACCGTCAGCACGACCGTGGCCCCCCACCGCCGCGTCACCCGCCCCACCGCGACGACGAACATCATGACCGCCGCGAGCTCGACGAGCCCGATGCCCACCACCACCGTCAGCGAAGCCGTTGGATGCATGCGCGAATCTCCGTTGCTTTACTTTTTATTAGTTTTCACTTTAAAAAGAAATAGCGTGAAGAACTACCACCAGCACTGTGGCCTGGCGCGAGCCCTCGACGTCATCGGAGAGCGGTGGACGTTGCTGTTGGTACGCGAACTGCTGCTCGCGCCCCGCCGGTACGGCGACTTGTTGATGCCCGGGTTGACGACCAACTTGTTGGCGAAGCGGCTCAAAGACCTTGAAGCGGCCGGAGTGGTTCGCAAGACGGTGTACCGCCGAGAGACCAAATACGAGCTCACGCCCCGCGGCGCCGCGCTCGAACCGGTCGTCATGGAAGTTGCGCGGTGGGGCGGCGCCCTGCTCGCTGGTGGCCCGCGGCGGGGAGACCGCCTCGACCCCGGGTGGGGCCTGTTGTCGCTGAAGCGACGGTACCTGGGGTCGTTTCGACAGACGCTCGAAATTCGGGTCGACACGCCTGACGGCGAACGGGTCTTCGAGCTTGCTGGCGGCCCCACGCTCAGCGTCTCCGAACGCGCTTCACCCGCGGCCACGGCCGTGGTGCACACGACCATGCCCGGGCTCGTCGGCCTCGTGATGGAGCAGGCACCGCTCTCGAACCTGCTCCGGTCGAAGGCGGTGCGGGTCGAAGGCGAGCGGTCGGCGGTCGAGGCCTTTCGTCGCTCGCTTTCGCCGTTGCCGCCTCGAGTGACGCCCCAGTCTTCAGAGCTGGCGCGCACTGGCCGGCCTGGTTCGTAGCCACGCGGCGCTCACCCGCTTCTTGCCGAGTCAGCCGCTGCGCTTCGAACCGGTGGGCTTGGTGACGAATTCGGTGAGCGCGAGCGAGAGCCCAGCCATCGACTTGATGGCCGGCAGTTGCTCGTGGAGCCCTTGCACCCACTCGACACCGTCATCGACGGTCTTGAAGACACGGGTGGGTATGTTGCGTGCCATGAGGCTCTGGGCGGCCAAGAAACTGCGAATCATGACTGCCGCGAGGCCGGTGCGCGTGACCACCATGGCCTTGGAGACGATGTGGGGTTCGAACCTGTTCTCGATTTCTTGGGCTCGCTCGTTGAGCCCCTTCGGCAGCGACTCAATCATCGGCGCGCTCAAGACCGCGAACGACGAGTACCGGGGGTGCGTGCGAATCACCGTGGCGAGCGCTTGCTCGAGCAAGTCCATCTGTTCGAGGGCGGCCTTGCCGTCGAACACCATCATTACCAGTGGGCCCGCGTGGCCAATGCGAAAGCCGTCGGTCTCGCCCAAAGGGGTGACCCGCGGCCCCGGCTGCGCTCTGGTCGTCGACACGGGAGTCGGGGGCAGCATGATGGTCGAAGAAGGCGCTTCAGGAGGCGTGGGGGGAACCTGAGAGTGACCGCGAGCGCCCTGGTGACTCAGCACCTGCGCGACGTACTCAGGGAGCGACGGCCGAGCCGAGACGGGCTGCCGGTCGACAAAGGCCTCGAGGGCGCTGGCGATCTCCGCCGCGCTCTGAAAGCGATCATTCGGGTCGCGGGCGAGCGCCTTGCAGATGATGGCCTCGAGCTCGGGAGCGAAATCGGGGGCGAGCGTGCTGGGCAGCGGCAGGCTCCGCGCCTCGATGTTGGTGAGCAGTTCGACGTCGCTTTTGCCCTAGAACGCCTTTTGGCCAACGCAGACCTCCCAAAGCACCACCCCCTAAGCGTAGAGGTCGGCCCGCGCGTCAACGACCTGCCCCAGCACCGACTCGGGCGCCAGGTACGCGACCTTGCCTTTGAGCACTCCGGTCTTGGTGCGTGTGGCGTTGCCGTGCGCTTTGGCGATGCCAAAGTCGACGACCTTCACCACTCCGTCGCGCCCCACCATGATGTTTTGTGGGCTCACGTCGCGGTGAATGATGCCGAGCGGGCGGCCCGCGCCGTCGCTGGCGCAATGGGCCGCGTGCAGGCCCCTCGCGGCCAGGGCGATCATCGCGGCGAAGGCGACGGGCCGGTGGAGCTGGGCGTTCTTGGCCAGCCGCAACAGCCCCGCCAAGGTCTCACCGTCGATGTACTCCATGGCAATGGTGGGCTCACCGCCCTCTTCGAGCACATCGAGCACCCGCACGATGTTGCGATGCGAAAGCTGGCGAACCAGGTGGCCCTCGTCGGCGAACATGCGAGCCGCGGCGCCGTCGTCTCCTGATTGAGGGAGCAGCGTCTTGAGAATGACGGTGGTCGCGGTCGCCACGTCTTTCGCCAAGAAAATTTCGCCCATGCCACCAACGGCTATTCGGCGCAGGCGTTGGTACTTCTGCTCCCCCGGCATTCTTGAACCATAACAACCTCAAGGAGCACCGCCCCCACCCACCAACACCTACCTCGTGCCTGACGGGTCACGGCCCGACGGCGCACTGTGGGCGAACGCCTTACCAGCTGGCGCGCACCGGCCGCCCTTCTTCGTAGCCCGCGTGGCTTTGGAGCCCGATCACCGCTTGGTGGTGAAATGACTCGAGCGACTTGGCGCCGGCGTAGGTACACGCGCTGCGCAAGCCGGCGATGACGTGGTCAATGAGGTCTTCGACGCCCGGTCGGTCGGGCTGCAAGTACATGCGCGAAGTCGAAATGCCCTCTTCGAACAATTCTTTTCGGGCGCGCTCGAACAGCGAGTCGTTGCGGGTGCGGGCCTTGACGGCGCGCTGCGAGGCCATGCCGAAGTTTTCTTTGTAGAGCCGGCCGTCGCTGTCGCGCATCACGTCGGCGGCGCTTTCGTAGGTGCCGGCGAACCACGAGCCGATCATGACGGTGCTGGCTCCGGCGGCCACGGCGAGGGCCACGTCGCGCGGGTGGCGAACGCCGCCGTCGGCGCAGACGAACTTGCCGAGCTTTCGCGCTTCGGCGGCGCAGTCGAGCACGGCCGAAAATTGGGGGCGGCCGACCCCGGTCATCATGCGGGTGGTGCACATGGCGCCCGGCCCGACGCCGACCTTGATCAAATCGACTCCGGCCGAAATCAGGTCGCGCACACCTTCTTTCGTCACGACGTTGCCGGCCATGACCGGCACGCTCGGGTTGAGCTTTCGAACGGCCTCGACCGCCTCGAGCATTTTTCGCTGGTGGCCGTGCGCCGCGTCGATGACGACCAGGTCGGCTCCGGCGCGCAGCACCGCTTCGGCGCGGGGCTTCGGGTCGGCGCTGATGCCAATGGCGACGGCCACCTTGAGGCGGCCGTGGGCGTCGAGCGCCGGCTTGTACAACGTCGAACGCAGCGCGCCTTTGCGCGTGATGACACCGACGAGGCGCCCCTGTTCGAGCACCGGGGCGCAGGTCAGCCGCCGAGCCGACAGCTTGTCGAAGATGGTTTCGAGCGCAGTTCCCGCCTCAATCGACAGCAGCTCGGTCGACATGACGCGGTGCAATTGGGTGAAGCGGTCGTACCCGACCCCGTCGCTCTCGGTGAAAATACCGACGGGTGTGTGCCGTTCGTCGACCACGACGACTGCGCCGTGCGCGCGTTTGTGAATGAGGTTGAGCGCTTCTTGAATCGTGTCGGTTGGCCCGAGGGTGATGGGCGTGTCGTACACGGGGTGGCTGGCTTTGACCTGGGCAATGTTCTTCTCGACGATGTCGACCGGTATGTCTTGCGGCAACACGGCGATGCCGCCTCGGCGAGCGACGGTCTCGGCCATGCGCCGGCCCGCCACCGCCGTCATGTTCGCCACGATGATCGGCAACGTGAGCCCCAGCCCGTCGGCCGGAGCCAAGTCGACCTCGAGCCGCGAGCCGACCTCAGAACGGGTCGGCGCCATGAACACGTCGTTGTAGGTCAAGTCGTACGGAGGCACCTGGTCGTTCAAAAAGCGCATGGTGGGGCGTTCTACCGCCAAGTTCGGCTGGGTCGCAGCGGGTTTCGCTTCGAGCCCGCGCGCGGTGCCGACGCGGTGCGGTTACCCTCGGTGGTTTGAACGCGCTCGCCGCCGCACGCATGCCTCCGCGCGAGCTCGACATTCGCACGTGCGCGTTCCTGGCGTGCTCCGGGCCGCGCTGCCTGCCTGAGCGCCACTGAGCGCCCCGTCTCCGCGCAATCGACATTTGCGCGTTCCTCGCGTTCTCCAGGCCGCGTTGCCTGAACGCCACTGAGCGCCCCGTCTCCGCGCGCGCTC
>JBGAIY010000502.1:0-5345 GCA_044225205.1 Myxococcaceae bacterium
CTTCGGTGAGCTGCTCTTTCCCGTCAGCGAGAAACACGGTGTACTTCTCGTTCGCCCAGAACCGCGTCACGTCTCTCGCGTCGAAAAAACGCACCTCACCGCGGGCGTGGCTCAACACGCGCGTCGACCCGCTGCTGGGCGCGACGGCCTCGAGCGCCACCGCCTGCGCTGTCGGGGCCCCGCGGCGCCGGGCGACCCGCTCGAGCGCTTGTTGGAGCCGCTCGGCGCGCACCGGCTTGAGCAGATAGTCGACCGCGTTCACTTCAAACGCCTGCACGGCGAACTCGTCGTAGGCGGTGCAAAAGACAATGGGCGGCAGGTCGTGGTGCCGCTGCGCCAGGCTGAGCCCGTCGACGCCCGGCATGCGCACGTCGAGAAAGACCACGTCGGGTTGCACGTGCTGCACCGCCGCGAGTGCGCTGGCCCCGTCAGCCGCCTCGCCCACGACCTCGGCACCCGCGGCTTCGAGCATGCGCGAGAGCCTTCGGCGGGCGGGGGGCTCGTCGTCGACGACCAACGCGCGCAAGCGACTCACTTCCGCTCCATCGGCACGGCGAGCGTCACGAGGCAGCCGCCTCCGGGTGCACCCGCCACGGCAACCCGACCCGGCTCGCCAAAGAAAAGCCGAAGCCGGTCGCCCAATTCGCGCATGCTGCTCTGGGTGCCCTGGTGTTCTGACGCACCGGGGCCGGGCCCGTCGTCACGCACCTCGATGACGACCGTTTCGCCTTGCCGCCGAGCACTCAAGTCGACCCGACCGGCGCTCCGGTTCTTGAGCCCGTGCAAAATCGCGTTCTCGACCAAAGGCTGGAGCACCAAGGGTGGCACCTCGACGTCTGCGACCGAAGGGTCGAGCGTGACGCTGGTACACAGCGCGTCGCCAAAGCGAGCCTGTTGAATCGCCAGGTAGTCGGTGGCCATTTCGAACTCGCGGCGCAAAGGCACTGACGCGACTTTCCCGGCCTCCAAGGCGTACCGAAACAACTCGGCCAAGCGCTCGAGCGTACGTTCGGCCAGGGCCGGGTCGTCGGGTATGAGGCTCGCGACGGTGTTGACGGCGTTGAAGAAGAAATGCGGGTTGGTGCGCGCCTGGAGCGCGGCGAGTTGGGCCTTGAGGGCCGCTTGGCGCTGCGCGACGGCGACGGCCTCCATGGCGTGTACCCGCAAGCGGTACCGCTGAATCAACAGCGCGGGCACGACCATGATGGTCGAAATCAACACCGTGGCCACGGCGAACTGCGCCTCACCCGTCGCCGACCCGGTGCAGGTGTTGTGAAATGGCCGAATCAACTCGCCCACGCCGAGCGACCCACCGACAATGACCAGCGCGTGAACGCCGAACCGCGCTGCGGGCCGAGCCAGTCGTTCGAGCACGGGCGGCAGCACCAACCCGTACGCGACCTCGAAGAAAATCGTCAGTGCGACGAAGGGTGTGTACACCCCAACGAGCGCCTCGCTGAACTGGGCCAACGTCGGGGCTTCGAGGTGCTGCAGCATGATGGCGCCGAACGCGAGCGGCGCCAGTGGGTACACCCACCGCATCTCTGGAGGCAGGAGCGGCGAACGCTTGCTCACCGGCCATTGAATCGACGTGGGGGCACTCGGCTCCATCTTCGCTTTCCATCGTCTCATGAAAACCACCTGACTGGCGCCTGGTGACCCGACGAGCGGCGACCCTGGGCCGACGAACGGCGGCCGCTACCGCGCGGTGAAGAACCCGCTCACCAAGTCGAGCGGCCCCTCGGCGGTGGCGTGGGCGACGTCGAACCCATGAACGTCGGGGCTGTCGGGCGCCTCGAGCACCCAGTCGGCCGCGACCCAGCCGTCGGGCAGGGCCACCACCGCGACGGGAGACGACAGCCTCGCCCCTGGAAACGACCGTTGGAACCCGACGATGGTGTCGTCGAGCCCTTCGATGCCGCGGGCATCGTTGCCGGGGTCGAGGTAGCGACCGGCTTCGGCCCAGGCGGTCTGCAGGGTCGCCTTTCGCTGACCGGCGTCGAGGAGGTTCCACGCGTCTTGGTAGTGCTGGAGCTGCACGCTGCGCTCGGCGTTCGCTTCGTGGGGAAACAGCGCGAGCGCCGCCACCTTGTCGGCTTGGGCCGAGACGAAGAGCAGCCGCCCGTCGCCCAACGTGACGCGCGCCACGTCGTGGTGACCTTCGGGCACCTCGGTGACTTCGAGGGCACGGAGGGCGGCGCCCACCGGCTGCGAGCCATGAACCGTACCCGCGCTGGTCGTCAAGGCCACGTCGGTCTTCAGAAGGCTCTGCGCGGCGACCTGGTCGTGGGCCGCGAGCGCGAGCACGAGCTGCTGCGGCACGTTGGCGGCCGCTCCGTTGGGCAGCGTGAACGGCCCTCGGCACCCCGCGCCGAAGAAACTCAAGCCCACGAGCAACCCGGCGCATTCAAAACGGCGCATCGGCGGCTCCGAGCTTGGTGAAGGCCGTTTCGAAGCTGACGTTGTTGGTGGTGTCGTGCCAGTGCGTGACGGCACTGTTGCCGCGCGAGAGACTGCCGACCTTCGCCGCCGCTTTGCCGTGCGCTGACGCCGTCGCGAACTTGAACATGTGCGCTTCGTCGGCCCACACACTCAAGGTGCGTGCGGTGTTGCACCGGGTCGACGTCGCGACGCTGTACGCCACCAGGCCCTCGCGGGTTTGCAGGTCGGCCGCCACGCCGGCGAAGAGCTGCTGAAAGAGGGCCGACGAGTCGGCGTCGGGCTTGAGCGCGAGAAAAGTGGTGCTCACCACCACCTCGTTGGTCGACGCAGGCAGACCTCCGTCGACGGCGCCAGGCCCTTGCCAGGGCGCTTGAACGAGGTCGCTCTCTTTCACACCGCGGGTGCACTCCGAGTCGGGAGGCAAGGAGGTGCCCGCGCCACACGCGCCCAAGGTGAGCGCACTGCTGATGAAAAGAATGGTGCGTTTCATGGTGGGTCTCACTTGAGCTTGATGGTGAGGGGAGCGATTTCGCCTTCGCCGAGAGTCACCTTCGAGTCGGCGAAGGTCGGCGCCGAAGTGCTCGGCAACACGTTGTTCGACGCGCCGTAGCCCTCGGTCGGGGCGCCGAACGCACTCAAGTCGAGCTTTCCGTCGCTGTTTTCGTCTTGGTACACCGAGATGGCGTATTCGCCCGCGGGCAGCTGGGCGAACGAACACGCGACCGCGGTGCCGTCGGGTGTCGCTTGCCGGCTCCCCCCGATGATGGGCGACGCTCCGGGAAAGCCGGCGGGCGCGTTGAACAGCGCGCAGTACACGAGGCCCTTGCCGGGTTTGACGTTGCTGACGGTCGCTTGCAACGCCGCGGTGCCGGCCGCGAGCACAATGGTGGGGTCGACGGCGGCTGGCGAGCCGCCACAAGCGAACAGGCCGACGAGAGAACAAACAACGAGGGTTGGCTTCATGGGTTTCTTTCAGGGTGAGGGGGGTACGGCCGAAACAGACAGCGAGGCGAAATGGAGCGGCGCGAAGTCACGCCCGAGTCGGGCGGAGTGGAATTGCGAGGCTCGCGCGAGCAGCGTGGCCGACACGGTGGGTGCACGCGTCGCCGCGCCCTCGAGGGTGACGAGCCACACCGGCAGGCCGTGCTCACCGCGTACGCGCAGGTACACGTAGCCGCCGGCGGGCAGGCGCTCGAGCACCACCCCGTTGAGCTGGCCGTGCTCGGGCGTGACGGTCGGGTCGAGCAGGGGGTTGCCGCCCGCCGGCATTCGGCCACCGACCAGGCGAAACACCAGTGCAACGCCAAGCACGACCGTGAAGAGGGCGACCGTTCGCTTCATGCCCAGCAACGTGCCGAACGCCACGGCGACGCGCAGAAATCACCGACCAATGGCCGGCGGGAGCCGATGAGCGGCGCCCGGGGCCGACGAACGGCAGACATTTCGACTCGTTCGGGCCGAGCCTGGCGGCTAACAGCCCGAAAACAGGCGCGTTTTAAAACGTTGGCCGCTTTGGTGAGCGTCGCCCGTTCAGCTGGGCAAGGTCGTGCGAAGACCGGTGCCAGGAGTCAGGGTGAGCGGAGCCGTTGAGCAAGCGTGGCGCTTCTTCCCGCTCGTGCGCGAGAAGTGTCGACGTGTGCTTGGCGACAGTGAGGAAGCGAACGACGTGGCCCAAGAAACCTTCATTCGCTTGTGGAAGTCGGGGCTCGCGTTGACCGACGTGCGCGCGGTGACGGCGTGGCTGTACTGCAGCGCCACCCGCCTCAGCATTGACCGGCTGCGCAACCGAGCGATGCGGCAAAGGCCCGTCGAAACGCGCCAGTTCGCCGAAGACGTAGAAGAAGCCACCGCGAGTCGGCAGGTGCTCCACCGGTTGGTCGAAGTGGCCGAACCCGACGAATTGGCCGCGGCGGTGCTCGACCGACTCGACGGGTTGACGCACGCCGAAGTCGCCGAGGTGCTGGGGGTCTCAGACCGCACCGTGCGACGGCTGTTGACTCGGTTCGATGCGCGGGCCGCGTCGCTGAGGGCCGACGCATGACCCACCCCAGCTACCTGACGCTCGACCGCTATTCGCTCGAGCCACATTCACAACCAGCCGAGGTCGCGACGCACGTCGGTTCGTGCCCGCGCTGCCAGGCTCACGTTGCGCGGCTCGCCGCCGTCGTCACGCCGTCGACGCTGGTGCTCCGCGAGAACGAACGGGCCATGGCGCCCCCGACGCCGACGCCCCGACCACTGACGTTCGCGCTGTCGGCGGCGGCGGCCCTGTTGCTCGGGGCGGTGCTCGTCGTCGCGTTGGCCGAACGGCCGAATACCGCCGAAACGACCTCGCCCAAGAGCGCGAGGCCACCGGGCACCCCGCCCAACTCGGTCTTGCCCGGCGTCGAACTGTGGGTGAAGACCCCGCCAGGCGAAGTGTCGCTCTGGCACGGCCAAACGCTTCACGCGGGCGACGCCATTCGAGTGCAGGTGCAGCCCGCGAAGTACAACCATGTCGTCGTGGTCGAATTGCGGCCGCCTCACCCGCCCCGGGTGCTCTACGAAGCGGCCGCCGACGGCTCGAAGTCGGCGCTGCTGTCTCCGGCGTGGGCCATTGACGACCAACCGACGGGTGACCTTGAAGTCATTCTGTCGGTGAACGCGCTGCGCGACGAGCAACTGGCCTCGCTGCCATGCCAAGAATCGGCTGCTGTTTGGTGCAAGCGGTTCTCACTCACTCCCGTAGACGGGCGCTCATGGTCTCCTCCCTAATCGCGTTGCACCTGGTGTTGGCGGCGCCGCGCTTGGCCGTGGTGGTGGGGTCGAATTCTCCGGTCGGCGACCGCCCGGCCTTGCGCTTCGCCCACCGAGACGCCCGCGATGTCGCGAGCGTGTTGGTGGCCAGCGGTGGCTTTCACGAC
>JBGAIY010000503.1:0-5338 GCA_044225205.1 Myxococcaceae bacterium
AACCAACGGCTCGTCGCCAAGGTGCTGGCCGACCCCGAAAACTACGAAGTGGTGCGGGCCCGTTCGCGTGACGTCTCGCTCGCCGAACTCGAGTTCGCCGACCTCGCGGGCGTGCTGGCCCCGAGCGTTTTGTAGCCAACGAAACGAAGCGAGTAGCCCGCCTGACCGTTCGGCGTGAAGGCCCGAGGCTTTCGCGCTAGACCAGCGGCATGGCCACGCCGAATCGGTTTTCACTGCCCCTCGCCACGTCTACCGGCAAGCCCGAGTGGCTCAAAGTCAAGTTGCCGCGAGGCGACGAATACGAGCGCCTCAAAGGCCTCGTGCGCGAATTGAAGCTCGCCACGGTGTGCGAAGAAGCGCGCTGCCCGAACATCGCCGAGTGTTGGGGTGGCGGCACGGCCACCGTGATGTTGATGGGCGAAGTGTGCACGCGGGCCTGCCGGTTTTGTCACGTGAAGGTGGGCGCGCCGCCCCCGCTCGACCCCATGGAGCCCGAGAACTTGGCCCACGCGGTCAAGGCCATGAACCTCGAATACATTGTCGTCACGAGCGTGAACCGCGACGACCGGCCCGACGGCGGGGCGAGCCACTTCGCCGCGGCCATTCGGGCGCTCCGGCGGGAGTCACCCAAGACGACCGTCGAGGTGCTGATACCTGACTTTCAGGGCGTCGAGGCTTCACTGGGCACCGTCGCCGAAGCGCGACCCCACGTCGTGGCCCACAACATTGAAACCGTCGAGCGCCTGACGCCCACGGTACGCGACCGCCGCGCCACGTACCGGCAGTCACTCCAAGTGCTCGAGTACCTCAAGCAGCGCCCCGAAAAGCTGTACACCAAGAGCTCGGTCATGATCGGCCTGGGAGAGACCGACGAAGAGCTCGACCAAACGTTTCGCGACCTGCGCAACGCCGGCGTCGACGTGTTGACGCTGGGCCAGTACTTACAGCCGTCGCAGTATCACCTGCGGGTCGCCCGCTTCGCGACCCCCGCGCAATTCGAGCAATACAAGGCCATGGCCGAGGCGCACGGCTTTCTCTACGTCGCTTCGGGGCCGTTGGTGCGCTCGAGCTACCGCGCCGCCGAGTTCTTCATGAAGGGGCTCATGGAGCGGGAGCGAACCGCCGCCGCCCCAGAGACCCGCCCCGACTGACTCAAGCTCAGGGCCGCGGCGGCGTTTCGCTCATGGCGACTCGCTGTCGGCGCTCACGTCGAGGTCGACATCGGCGTCGACGTCGACGTCGACGTCTTTGCCGAACTTCTGTTTCATTTGCTCTTTGAGGGCCTTGGCGCGTGCTTTGTATTGTTTGGCGAACTCACGGGCTTGGTCTTTGAGTTGTTTGGCTCGCTCGGCGAGCTGCGCTTGCTGGCGGCGGAGGTTCTCTTTTTCACGGGCCAAGGCCCGGTCGAGCTCGGCTTGCATGGCCTGCTGTTGCTGACGGGCCTGCGCGTCTCGGGCGCCGTCGAACGCCCGTTGATCTGGGCCGTTGCCACGTGAACTCCAACCATTCTTCCAGTTCCACGCGAAGTGGCGCCCGGCGTTGCGGGCTTCGGCTTTCGCATCGGCCAAGCGTTCGCGCGAGTCTTCGGCCAACGACCCGGTGAAGTTCGCGGTCAGCGCCTGGTACGCCGCTTCGACCGCGGGGGTGATGACTTGGTGGTCGGTCACTTCGATCAGCACCCGGTGGCGCAGGTCGGGGTCGGTGACCCGCTGCAAAAGCGCGAGCGCCCGTTCAACGGCTTCGGGCACGACTTCTTGCGGGTGAAGCAGTTCTCGCAAACCGTCGGCGAATTCTTGCTGCGAGGCGAATTGCTCGACCGCGTCGAGGTAGGCCGCCGCCAGGGGGCCCCTCACGAGGTCGCTCTCGCGAATGCGGTGCATCATGCTGAGCAGCTCCGCGCGCTCATTGTCGCTGCGCAGTTGCCGCGCGTGCACGAGCACCCCCCGGCCCGATTCGACCGAAATGGGAGCGCCTTTCAGAAACGCCTTCAGCACGTCGACCCGGGTGCTTTCGTCGCGCACCGTCGACGCCGCCGCCAGGTACGCCTGCCGCGAGGTCTCGGTCTCCAAGTCGGCGTCGTGCGCGAACTTCAGCAGGCCCCGCGCCAACACCCGCTCGTCACCATTTGCTTCTTGGCGGAGCCGCTCGAGCTGCTGCAATTCGTCGTCGTTGCGGCGAGTCGATGGGCGCCACCGCACGTCGGGCGACGGCATGCTGAACGACGTGCCCGGAGAAAACGACCAGCTGAACCCACCTGAGTCTTCGTCTTGGTCGCACGGCGCTTCGTCGGCGCCCTCCGTCGCGTCGGCTGGAGCAGCGAGCGGGGCCATTGGCGGCAGGGCCTCGGGCGGAGTCGGCATGGGCGCCGGTGTCGCCATGGGCGCCGGTGCCGGCAGGGGAGCCGGTGCCGCCACGGGAGCCGGTGCCGCCACGGGAGCCGGTGACGCCACGGGCGCCGGAGTCGCCACCGGCGGTCGGCGCCCGTTTTGACTTGGGCCTTGAAGGGCGGCCGGCGGAGTGGGGGCGGCGGTCGAAACTGGGCCAGGGGTCGCGGCCACGCTCGGCGCCCGGGTCACTTGCCGCTTCGACGATTCACTGGTCGACAGCCGTGGCAGTTGGGTCTCGGCGACGGCGGGGCGAACAATGGCAAGCGACACCAACAGGCCCGCGGCACCGACCTTGAGCAACGCCGCGTTGGCCCGGCGCAGCGGCGTGTGGGGCACGCGAGGGTCGAGCAACGCCATCAACCGCGCACCCAACGGAGATCGCCGCGCCATGGCCAGCGTCGCGCTCGAGTCGGCGGTTTCGGCCCGCAGGCCCTGAACGATGCCGATCAGCTCTTCGGCGTAGCTGCTCGGGCGAACGCCTTGACCCACGACCTCGTCGTCACACGCGTATTCGCGCAAGACCCGCATTTGCTTGGCCGCCAGCCAGGTGAGCGGGTGAAACCAATAGAGCGAGCATGCGACCCACGCCATCAGCTGGGTGAGGGCGTCTTTGCGGCGAACGTGCGCCAGCTCGTGCAACAGCGCGGCCTCGAGGCGGGTGGTGCTCCACTGCTTCGACGTCACCGGGAGCGCCACCGTGGGCTCGAAGAGCCCCCAGGTGATCGGCAGGTCGAGGTTGTTCAATTCGACCAACTTCACCCGCTGGAGCCCCATGCGCGTCTGCAGCGATTCGAACAGGCCGAGCCGCTCTCCAGTCACCGCGCGCGCTTGGTGCCTGAGCGCCCAAACCTTGGCCCAGTCGAACGCCACTCGGGCGGCGACCAAGGCCATGCCCACGAGCCAGAGCCCGAGCAGCCACGTGCCGAGTGAAATGGGCAGCGCGTTGTCGACCCGAACCGACGTCGGGGTCAGCGCGTCTTTGGCGAGCTTGACGTGCACCGTCGGCACTCCGGTCTCGACCGCGACGTCGGGCGACGCGAGTGGCAGCGAGGCGACGACCGTCGAGTCAGCGGGCGAGGGCCACGTGACCGTGTGCACGGTGACGCCTGAGTGCTGGGCGTGGCCCATAGGCGGGGCGGGCACCGCGACGACCATCACCGGCGAGGCCGGCCGTTCGGTGGCCGGCGCTGGCGCCGGCAGCACGCGCGGTCGCCAAGCAGGCAGCACGACCGCCGCCACCGGCAACAACAGCGTCGCCCCCAACGCGAGCGCCCACACTTGGTGACGCGCTTGGGCCGGTGCACGGCGCAAGGCGTAGGCGGTGAGCCCCGCCGCCCCCAACAGCACCGTCACCCGAACAGAAGTGTCGAGCAAGTCCAACAACCAGGCCGGTGCGGCCAACAGCTTCGCCAAATCAGGGAACATGGGTCAGCGCCCCTCTTTCTTCGCCGCGTCGATGAGTCGGTTGATCGATTCGAGTTCTTTCTCAGACAGTTTCGCTTCGGGCAGCCGAGCCAACGCGGCGATCGCCGCCCGCGGCTCTCCGTCGAAGAAGGTCTCGACGATTCGCTGCAGCGCATTGCGGCTCGCGCGCTCGGCAGTGACGGTGGGCCGGTACACGTACTTCGCCCCGTCTTGCTCAATGTCGAGCTGGCCCTTCGTCTTCAAAATGTTCAGCAGCGCGCGCACCGCCGAGTAGCTCGGCGGGTCGTCGAGCCCTTCGAGCACCTCGGTGACCGTCGCCCGCCCCAACTTCCAAATCACGTCCATGATCTGGCGTTCGCGGCGTGAGAGTTTCGCGGAGTCGTCCACGTCGTGTTCTCCTTGCTTCCACTGAAGTGCTGAATTCTTAGCAGCCTGCTAAAAATTCAGCAAGCGAAGTGCTAAAAATTCAGCAAGCGCCAAGAACGCCCAGCAAATTCAACGAAGTGCGACCAACGCGATTGCTACGGCCGCTTCACCCGCTCAAGTGCCCGAGACGCCAAGGCATTTTCGGGCTGAGCGTCGAGCACTTTTTCAAGCCAAGTGGTGGCTTCGGCCGCGGCGTCTTTCTTTTCGGTCGCCGACTTGGCCTTGGTGAAGCGCTCGGTGTGGAGCACGCCGAGGCGCAGCATGAATTCGAGGTTCTCGGGCTGTTGTTCGACGACCGTCTTGAGCTCGCGGTCGGCGGCGGCCCAATTGCCTTGGAGCTGGTAGGCGAGTGCGAGCTTGCCGCGGGCGTTGATGTCTTCGGGTTCGAGGCGGCTGACGATGGCGAAGGCTTGCTGTGCGCCGTCGAGCTCTTGCCGCTCGAGCGCGAGGTCACCCAGGTGGGCCCACGCTGGCGCGAGCGTTGGGTTGAAGGCAATGGCGCGCTCGAAGTGTTCTTTCGCCTGGGGGGCGCGCTGGCGGGCCAGGTAGAACTCGCCCAGGTAGAGCTGGTTCTTGCCGTCGTTGGGGGCCAGCTCGACGGCGCGGCGCAGCTCGTCGACCGCGCGGCCCGAATCGTCGATGCGCGAATAGGCCAACCCCAACAAGGCGTGCACCACGGCCAGGTCGGGGTAGTCGTGCAGAATTTCTTCGAACTGCAAGATCGCTTGTTGGGGCACGTCGGCCACTTGCAGCCACTGGAGCCCGCGTTCGAGCGTGCCGCGCGCCGCTTTGGGGAAGTTGGCGAACGGGTCGGCGATCTGGTCCATCAGCGCTTTGGCGGTTTTGGCCTCGGCCAGCGACGGAGAATGCTCGACGACCTCGCGAATCGACGCGACGGCGGCGGCGGTGTCTCCGGTGCGAAATTGGGCCTTGGCCAACGGCAGCCGCCAGCTCGCCTTGGTGGGCGCCGAGGCGATGGCCTTCTCGAGAGCCGCCTTGGCTTCGGCGTCGTTCTCTGACTCGAGCAGCGCGACCCCCAACCGGTAAACGAATTCGGGTTCGTTCGGCCCCAGTTCGACGGCCTTGCGAAATTCGGCAAT
>JBGAIY010000504.1:0-5329 GCA_044225205.1 Myxococcaceae bacterium
ACCGCCCTCTTGCGGGTTGCCCAGTTTGGCCAACGACAAGTCATACGGGTCGGCCGATGCCGCACTGGCGCACACCACCACCAATGCAAAGGGCCAGCGACAAATCATGTCGCTGACCCTAGCTGTGCCTCGCTCACCCTTCAACAAACTGGGTGGCTCTTTGCGCTTTACTGCTTCGCCTCAGTCGGCGCGGTGGGCACGACCTTTTGGGCCACCGTCGCCCCGGCCGGGCGCCGACGAATCAGCACCGACTTGCGGCTGGCGAAGTCTTGCGACTGCCGAGCCACCACGGTGATGAGGTTGTTGCCCTCTTTGAGCGCGAAATCGGTCGTGAATTTGACCTTGTCTTGGTCTTCGGGCGCCTTGCCTTTGAAGAACACCTTCTGGTCGTTCACGAGCACGAAGACGTCGAGCAGCGCCGGGTCGTTCACCACCGCCGACAAGGTGAAGCGCTCGGTGTCGACGACCGTGCCTCCCTGCGCCGGGTCGAGGTTCAGCGAAATTTGCGCCGGCGCCCGAAACGGCACCGTCTCGACGCCCGACGGGGCGGCCACTTTGGCACCCTTGGCGTCGCGCACGTCGGCCAGGCGCACGAACGCGAAGCGGTCTTTGTCGCCCCATTCGATGCGCGCGACCGAGCCGCCTTTCGCGACTTCGTTCACGACCGCGCCCTTCGGCAACTTGGCGATGACGCGGCCCTTCGGGTCGGCGCTGGCCAGCACTTCGGCCTTGTCGGCGATTTTGACGACCTGCTTCGAGGGCTCGAGCGCGACCGCCGGCGCCCCGTCGGGGGCCACCGGTATCATCACCTTGTCGGTGGTGAATTCTTCGAGCGGCTCGTCGATGACGGCGAACTTGAGCCCGAAGTCGTCGCCCCGGTACGCCTTCTTCACTTCGAGTTGAAACTTCGCCGAACGCGTTTCGCCCGGCGGTATTTCGCCCAGCTTGAACCGCCCCTTCTCGATGAAAATGTTCTGGTCGGCCGCGTTGCGAATGCTGGCGAACGTGTCCATCGCTTTGCCGGTGCCGACGTTGGTGACGTCGATTTGCACGGTGACGTCTTCTCCGCGCTGCACCAAGCCGTCGCCGTTGCAGCCCTGGCAGTCGTCGACAATCGACCAGGTGTAGGCGAACTGCGGCCGCACCTGCTCGACGAAGGTCATTTCGTTGCTCGCGGTCTCTTGCAACAGCCCGCTGTCGTCTTGAAACTTCACGGTCACGCCGTCGCGCCGCGAGGCCAGGTCTTTCGGCGTCTTCACCGCGACCGACCAGGTCTTCTTTTCGCCCGGCTTCACTTGGCCGAACAAGAATTCGCGGCGGTCGAGGTACCCGTTTTCAGACTCCGTCCACGCGCGGAGGCGCTTGACGGGTTCGGTGCCCCGGTTTTCGACGGTCAGCTCGAGCTGCACCGTGTCGCCGGCGATGATCTTCTTGTCGGCCGTCGGCTTGAGCTGCGAGTCGAGCACGACCTTCTTGGGCGTTTCTCCCGCCGCCCAGTCGACCCCCAGGCCGGTAATGGCGTTGGCGATGCGGTCTTCTTCTTTCTTGCGCGTCTCGGCGACGAAGGTCTTGCTGGCCTCGAGCATTTTGTCGCGCCGGGTGAACGGCGCGGTCAGCACGAATTCACGAGCGAACTGCACTTCGAAGTCTTCTTTGATTTCGTCTTGGGCCTCGGCGTCGAGCTGGTCGTCGAGGTCTTCGTCGGCCGGGGCCTCGGTGTCGGTCAACACGTTCTTGCCGCCCTTGGCCGGCGCCGCGGCCTTGCCGTCTTTCGCGTCTTTGCCGTCTTTCACGGGAGCGGGCTTGTCGGCCTTGGCGACCTTCTCTTTTTCTTCTTTGAGGTACTTGAGCGTGTCGCTCGGCTTCTCACGCACCACCACGTCGTCGCGCTTCTTCACCGCGTTGGCGTTGCTGGGGTTGCCGAAGTGGTGGTCGAGGTCGGCTTCGCCCATCGACTTGCGGGGCGAGAACAGGTCGACCCGGTCTTTGGCCACGCGCGTCGGTATCAGCTGAATGTCGGGCGTGATGCCGACCTCTTGAATCGAAATGTCACCGGGCGTCAGGTACTTCGCAATGGTCAACTTGAGCGCACTCTCGTCAGGAAAGTCGTAGAGCACCTGCACCGAGCCCTTGCCGAACGACTGTCGGCCGACGATGACGGCGCGGTTCAAGTTCTTGAGCGCTCCCGCCACGATTTCAGAGGCCGACGCGCTGCCGGCGTTCACCAACACCACCAAGGGGTAGGCGTCGTCGTCGTCGTCGGCGTGGGCGCGCTTCTCTTCGCGCAGCTTGTCAGACAAACCGACCGTGGCGACGATGGTGCCCGACGAGACGAACAGGTCTGACACCTGAATCGCTTGGTCGAGCAGACCGCCCGGGTTGCCGCGCAGGTCGAGCACGACGCCCTTCATGCCGTCTTTGCCGCCGTTCGCGTGGGTCTGGGCTTCGAGCTCTTGGAGCGCGTTCTGCAAGTCGCGCGTCGTGTTGCCTTGAAAATTCTTGATGCGCACATAGCCCACGTTTTGGGCCAGCAGCTTCGACTGAATCGACTCAATGGTGATGAGCGCACGCGTCAGCGTTTGGGGCTGCGGCTTTTCCCACCCCTTGCGGTTGAGGGTGATGGTGACCTTCGAGTCGACCGCGCCGCGCAGTTTGCCGACGGCTTCGTTGAGTTCCATGTTGACGGTCGACTCTTCGCCGATGCGCAGAATCTGGTCGTCTTTCTTGATGCCCGCGCGAAAGGCCGGCGTCTTGGGCAGCACCTTCACCACGGTGAGCACGCCTTCGCGCATTTGAATGACGAAGCCCAACCCGCCGAACTCGCCCTTGGTGGTGAGCTTCATTTCTCGGTAGAGGTCAGGGCGCAGCAAAATCGAGTGCGGGTCGAGCGTGCCCAACATGCCGTTGATCGCCGCGTATTCAATTTCACGCGTGTCTTCGATGGGGCGCATGTTCTTCGAAATGAAGTCGAACACGTCTTTCAAGGTGAACGACATCTTCCACAGCGAGTCGACGTGGCTGATGTCGAACTCTTTGGCCTTGCCGTTGGTGGTGACGCGCAGCTTGCCGGTGTCGGCGTTGCCGTCGACCAGCACGTCGGGCACGGTTTTCTCGACGGCCTCGAGCGAGGCGATCATCATGTCTTTGGGGCGCACCCGCTTCGGGTCGACGTAGTTGTCTTTGACGTAAAGAATGACCTTGGTGAGCACGCGCAGCGCGCTCAGGTCGTGAGGCGCTTTCGTGCCGTCGTCGCTCCCGCGGGGAGCGGCTTGGGCTTCAGACGCCAACTTCAAAGTCAGGGGCACTCGGTCATTGCCGGCCAGCGCCCACGCGAGAATCAGCGAGGCGACGACGGCAATGCGACGGAGGGTGGGCATGGAGGGCAACTCTTTTCTAAAAGAAAACGGCACTTTGACTTCGGCTGACCGCAGTGGGCCTGAGCGTAATCACCGAGCGCAGCCCCTTCAAGGAACCCGAAACACGGAGGATCACCCGTTCGTTCCCGGTGTCGGAGCCGGGGGCGCCGACCGGGTGGGCTGGGTCAAAACGCCGACCGCCCGCAAGCTGCGAAACAACAGCGTGCCCGCCACCACCGCCACCGGCACCAAGAAGAAATTGACCACCGGCACCCACAGCAACACCCACAAAGACGCACCAAACCCCAGCGCCAGAAACGGCCGTTTTCGCAGGGCCCGCACCACCTGCCCGAACGGGTGCAGGTGCCGCGCGGCCGGGTTCGACAGGTGTTCGGCCGCCAGCCAGAACATCGACCACACCGTCGAGCCGACGAGCCAGCCCGTGTTGCCGACCACCGGTATGAAGTTGAGCGGCAACAGCGCGACGAAGCCCAAAGCCATGAACAGGAGCCGCAGCGCGGTGTGCCGCAGGGAGACCGACACGCCGTGCACGGTGGCCGCGAACGAGAAGGGCGGCGGGGTGAAGTCGCCGCACGCGACCTCGGTCGCTTCAGACAAGGGGTCTTGCAGCGGAGCCAACACGACGTTGGGTACGGTCAGCGCGCTGACCCCGTAGAGCAGCACGAAGAGCACGAAGCCCACCACGCTGCCGGTGGCGCGCTGCCAGCCCGCCGAGTTGCCGACCAAAAGCTCGCCCCAGTGCTGCGAGAGCGGCCACCACCAGACCGCCAACACGACCAACGTCGCCGCGGTGACCAGCGCACACCCGAGTGACCACCCCAGCACCTTGGGGGTCGTCAGCATGAGCCGCGCCGCGCGCACGGGCAGCCACGCGCCCGTCACCGCGTCAGACCACGAACTGTTGCCCGCCAGAGAGGGAAAAGGTGCCATTCGCAAACACTTCAGCGCAACCCACGGTACGACGTTATAAGCGCGGCCGGTTTATGTCGCTCGACTCGAAACACACCGAAGACCGACCCATTTCAAACCCGGCCGAGCTGGTCGAGTTTTTTCGGGCCGCTGAAAGACACCAGGGCGACACCCTCATTGGCCTCGAGCACGAGAAGTTCATCGTGCCGGCGCAGGGGTACACCGCCGTACCGTACGAGGGGCCCCAGGGCATCGGCGCGGTCATGACCGGGTTCGGCCAGTTCGGCTGGGCCGAGTTTCGAGAACGGCCCGACGCGCCGGTCATTGCCATGCAGCGCGGCCAGGCCACGCTGTCGCTCGAGCCGGGCGGGCAATTCGAATTGTCGGGAGCCCCGTTTCGCACCGCCCGCGAGGCGCACGCCGAAAACGTGGCCCACCTGGGCGAGTTGCGCCGCATCACCGGGCCGCTCGGGCTGCGCTCGGTGGCGCTCGGGTACCGGCCCTTCGGCCAACTCGCCGCCATGCCGTGGATGCCGAAGTCACGCTACCAGATGATGCGCGACTCGCTCGGCGCCCGGGGCCCCATGGCCCACCACATGATGCTCATGACGTCGACGGGCCAGGTGTCGCTCGACTGGCGCGACGAAGCCGACTGCGCCCGCAAGGTCATGGCCGCCGCTCGAGTGGCGCCCCTCGTGGTGGCCCTCTACGCGAACAGCCCCGTCGTCGACGGCCGGCTGACCGACTACCAGTCGTTTCGCAGCCGCGTGTGGAACGACGTCGACCCCGCCCGCTGCGGGTACCCCACGTCGATGCTCGACGGCACGTTTTCGTACGAGAGCTACGTGCAGTGGGCGCTCGAAGCGCCCCTGTTGTTTCTGCGCCGCGACGGCCAATACCTCCGCCCCGCGCTGACCTTCGGCCAACTGCTCAAGCACGGGTATGACGGCAAGCCCGCCCAGTCGTCAGACTGGGTCGACCATTTGTCGACCCTGTTTCCCGAGGTGCGCATCAAAAAGGTCATCGAAATTCGGTCGGCCGAC
>JBGAIY010000505.1:0-5303 GCA_044225205.1 Myxococcaceae bacterium
CGGCCAAGCCGACCATCGCCCCACCGATGAGCGCTCCAGCGACGGTGCCGGGGCCCGGCACCACGCTGCCGACCGACGCGCAGAGGGCGATGGTCGCTGTCGCCGCGCCGGCGCCCGCCGAGAAGGCCATGTCTTTGCCTGAAAAGTTCGCGCCCTCGGCGGCGAGCACCTTCATGAACGCCACCGCGCCATTCTGGCGGTATTCGCTTTCCATCTTGTCGATGGTGGCTTTCACGTTCGGCAAGGTGCCGTATTTTTCTTTGAGGTGTTTGAGCGCCTCGTCGGCTTTTTCGCCTTGGTGCGACGCCAACAGCGCTTCGATTTCGTTGACGTTGATGCTGGCGAGCACCTCGGGCGGGTACACCGTCTTGACCCGTTTCGACTTGCCTTCGGCGGCCGCTTCGAGGTCTTTGCGCATGGCGGTCAGCTTGAGCGCCGCTTGCTCTTTCGCCGACGGCCCGTCTGACAAGGTGGCGTCGCCTTCTTGGGCTTCTCGAACGTAGGCCGCCGCCTCGCCCATGATCGCCCGCTTGGTCAAATCGCTTTGTTCGGGCGTTTGCTGGCCATTCGGGGCGTCGACCGCCGCCCGCACCTCTTCGTAGAGCTTTCGCGAGGTCTCGAGCTGGCCCGTCGTCATGGCCATGGTGGCCTGGGCCAACTTGGCTTCGTTCGCCCACGCGGGGTCGGCTTTGGCCGCTTCACCCAGAATTTGCGAGGCGACCGACACGCCGCTGTGCACCTGACCCGCGGCCGCGGTCTGCGCGAACACCGCGACCGACTGCAGCGCGGCTTTGCGTTGCTCGGCAGGCAGCGCCGCCAGCTTGGTGTTGACCGCCTTGAGTTGGTCGTCAGACAGCCGGTGAATTTCGGTGCCGAAGAACCACGCGTGCTTGCCTTCGGCGTCGATTTTCTCGGTCACCGTCGGCGCGAGCGGGTTGCTCTTGGGGTCGAGCCCCACCCGCATCGCAATTTCGGTGCGCATCGTGTCGAGCTGGCGGGGCACGTCGCCCATGCCGGCGTAAACGGCGCCGCGCGTCTGCAGTTCGGCGTACGGCAGCTCGCCGCGCTGCGACTCGATTTTCGTCAGTTGTTCTTGGAGCGCCTGCTTCACCTTGGGGTCGGCGTTGCTCGCGATGGCGCCCTTCACCAATTCGGTCACGGCTTGAAGGTCGCTGTTGGCCGACGCGACCGAGGCGTGAATGTTGGTTTCTGCCGTTTTGATGGCCGCGGTGACGTTCGCCGGCAGCGGGTGTTCGGCCGACACCGGAGGGTGCTCTTTGGCGGCGTACGCGGCGAGCTCGGGCAAACCGTTTTGCGACGCCGCGATCATGGTCGAGAACTGCGCGCGCTGCCGCAACAGGTCGGCGCGCTCCATGGGGTGGGTCTTCACGTCGGTCGCTTCGATGTTCTGCGTGAGCAGCGGCAGCGCCATGTTCAGGTTGGCCAACGCCGCTTTGGGCTCTTTGCCGAACGTGCGGGCCGCGGCGTTTTGGTGGGCGCTCAGTTCGGCGCTGCGAACCGCCGGCACCAGCTCGGGCATCTCCTTCGCCAGCTTCTCGAGCCAGGGCGCGTAGCTCTTTTGAATGGCCGCCGCGTCGTTCTCGTTCGCGGTTTTGGCCTGCATCACCCCGAGGTCTTTGAGCACCTTGGCCCGAGCGGCCTGCTGGGTCAGCTCGGCTTCGGCCTCGCTGAACGCCTTGCCGTCTTTGAGGGCTTGGGCCCGCACTTCGTCGCTCAGCTTGGCTTCGCTGCCAGGGGCCGCGGCGGCGTCTTCGGCCAGCACACGCTTGAGGGCGGCCTGCTGCTTCTGGAGCTGCGCCAACTGCGCCTCGACGAACTTCGGCGTGCCGCCGAGCTGCACCACCGTGCCATCTTTGACGGCTTCTTCGGGCTTGCTGAAGTCGAGCTCGGGGTTGGTTTCGCGCAGCGCCTGCACGTGGAGCGGCCCCACGTCGGCCGGGTCAATGCCGAACGCCTGGGCGACGATGCTCCGCGGCGTCGAACCGGGGGCGGGTTTCATGAGCCCGGTCGCCAGGTTCGGCGTGCCCACGGGTATTTCGGCGTCGGCCGGGCGCAAGAGCGCGGCCTGGGCGGCTTGCGCGTTCGTCGGCGCGGGGGCCAACAGTTCGGCTTGTGCCTGGGCGGCGGCCGACGGGCGCCCCGCGGCGGCCGGGGCGGCAGCGGCGCCACCGTTCGCGCCAGCGGCTGCGGGCTTCGCTGCTGCTGGGCCGGCGGTCGGCCGGGCCCGCCCGGTTGAATTCGCGGTGGCGGGGCGGTTCTGCCAGCCTTGCGGCTTGTTCGGCTTGGCGCCGGCGGGCGGAGCGGGGTGCAGCTGCTGCATCATGGCCTCGGCTTGCTCGGCCGTCGGCAAGTCGAGGGTGTCACCCGCCAAAATCAGTTCGTTCGCGCCCACCTTCTTCTCGTTGAACGCCTTGATCGCCGGCCACCACGAGGCATGCCCGTACGTCTTGAGCGCGATGCCGCTGAGCGTGTCTCCCGAAATGATTCGGTACTTCGCCCCGCCCGCAGGCCGCGCGGTCGGAGAGTCGGTGGTCGTGTACGAAGGAATGGTCGACGCTGATTTACGAACAGTCACGTCGGCGACTCTACCCGATGCCCGGGCCATTCAGCAGAGCCGCGCGGGTCTTTTTTGCCTTCGGTTTCTTAGAAATCGAGAGCTTTTCGGGCCTCACCAGCGCCACGAAAACCGGCCTCCCATGATGAAGTCGTGCCGGTCGGTGCCGACGACGGGCAGGGTGCCACCCAGTTCGATGCCCAGCGAGGCGACGCGAAAGCGCAGCGCCGCGCTCGGGGCCAGGTAGTTTCGGGCGCCCACGTGGCCGTTCGCGTCGACCACCAGCGCGAACCACGAGGCCGGCTTGAGCGCCACGCCCACCAACGCCGTGGCTCCGAACCGAGGGTACGCCGCGGCGGCCGACAGCCCCGCCGTCACGTCGACCCCAATGGCCGAATGCACCTCGAGCCACGACCGCGGGCCCCAGCTCGTCAAGTGGCTGACCTCGGCGCCCACCAGCCGAGCCCCCGGTATTTCGAACGACGTCGGCAAGAGCACCCGCGCGCTCGCCGAACCCACGAAACGGCCCTGGTCGAACAACACCCGGGTGACGCCCGCGGTGAGGTTGCCCAAGGTGATGTTCGTCTTCTCGATGGTGGCGTTGACGACGTACGCGTAGTTCACCGCTTCGAGCGTCGCGAAGACCTCGGTGCGGGGGCTGAGCGCCCACGAGCCGAACAGCAGGCCGTTGACCGCCAAGTTGCCGTAGAAATTCGGCCGGTCGATGATCGCTCCGAAACGGGCTCCCACGCCGAATTCGGTGCGGGGGCACGCCCGTCGCCCGGTCGCCAGGTCGGCCTCGAAGTAGCCGACCGACGCCGGCCCGTCGGGCAGCCCGTAGTCGTTCGGCGTCGTCAGGTCGCCGAAGAACGGGTCGCGTTGGGCATTGACGCACGGCCCCACCGGCGGCACGGCCGGCGCGCTCGCCGCTTTCGTTTCGGGCACCGCCTCGGGTTCGGGGGCCCCGGCGTCTTCTTCGGCCCGCGCCGCCCGGCCCAACACCACGGTCACCAGCACCAGCATGCGCGCGTTCATTGACGACCTCCGGTCACGGTGGGCGCTTGAAAGACGCCGTCGGCATTGCGGTCGAACAAGAACGGGTTCGTGAAGGCCTGCGGCGCGCCCCGGGTGATGTTGTAGAAATGAAACCCGGTTTCTTGGTCTTTGGGGGCCGGCGGGTCGGCGAGCGGGCCGATTTTCAGGCCGCTGCCAATGTCTTTCGCGTCAACCACCCCGTCGCCGTTGTTGTCGGTGGTGTCGGGTATGCCGTCGAGCGCGTTGTTGAGCCCGCCGCCCAAGTCACCCGCGGGCATGAGCGCCCGGCCCGCTTCGACCACGAGCCAGGCGTCGCCCGTCACTCCCGCGAGCAGGTCGGCCACGGCCACTTCGCCGTCGTAGCGGGTGAAGTCTCCGTCGGTGGCGAACGGGTCGGCGGGTGCCGCCAGGGCGGCCACGGTCTTCATCACCTGGCCGTTGACCACGAAGCGCACCTCTTCGACCGGCACCCACGGGGCCGACCGCACCGTCACCTTCAGCTTGGCGTCGGCCGACGGAGCGAACGGCGTCAGCGAATACGGTTTGCCGTCGACGCTCGCTTCGATGACGGGGCCGTTCGTGCCGAACGAGCGACCCTGTTTCACCGCGCGGTTGAGCGCGTTGATGTCGAAACTCGGGCCCGCTTTCGTGTCGGCGTACACCACGTTTCGAGGCATGCCGACCGTGTTGTCGGTCAGCGAGTGCGAGTCAGAATTGGCGGTGCCGGTTTTGATGCGGCCTTGGTTCAGCAGGTAGANNNNGCCTTGGTTCAGCAGGTAGAACCAGAACGCCCGGTACTGCAGGTGCAACAGGTTGTCGCTCCCGTTGATGACTTCTTGGGCGTCGTGGCCGTCGTTGGTGAAGCTCGAGCCTGACGGCGCTCGCACGTACAACCCGCTCGACGTACCGTCGTCGTGGTCGGGCAGGTCTTTGCGCGTGTCGAGCGACAACGCCCGGGGAAACCCGAGGTCTCGCCCGAATTCGGGGTCGGCCCAGGGGTGGTTGAGTTCGATCACCCGCTCTCCTGAAAACAGCTTCTTGGTGCGCTCGAACAACAACCCCGGTTCGACCAATTCGTCGTACGGGCCTCCGTTGCGCGGCAGTGACGGGTCGTAGGTGAGCGGCCAGAAGTTGTAGTGCCCAATCACCAGGGGAAAGCCGTAGTTCGGTATGTACAGAAACGGTATGTGCCCCGTCGTTTCGATGCCCGAGACCGCCGTCATGCGGTTCGACAAGCCGAGCTGCGCGACGATTTTCGAATAGTCGTACACGACGTCGTGGTCGGTCGCGATGATCACGTCGAGGTCGCTCGCCGAAAACGACAGCACGCGGTCGAAGTCGGGTATCGACGAATCGAAACTCGCCGCGCCGTGCACGTGAAAGTCGGCGCTCACCGTACCCGCCGGCGTCAAGTTCAGGTTTTTCAAGGTGAAATCGACGGTGTGCGTGCCCGCATTCACCTCGACCCGCTCCCGCGCGATCGACCAGAACGGCCCGTGAAACGCGTAGAGGTAAAACGTGCCCACGGGCAGTTCTGCCGACGCGGCGCCGTTGTGCACCAAAATGCGGTTACAGGCCGGCGACGCGCCGGGCGGCGGCCCCAGCCACGGCGAGCAGGTCGCGAACCGGCCGTGAAACGTGCCCGTCGACTGTTCGCGCTGGGCGTCGTCGACCGGTATGACGAAGATTTCAG
>JBGAIY010000506.1:0-5228 GCA_044225205.1 Myxococcaceae bacterium
CATCGGCTGGCTGTTGCACCGCACTCCCGGCGGCCTGGTGGCGGGGGGGTTGTTCGTTTTGCCCGGAGCGTTGCTCATGTTGGCCCTGAGCACGGCGTACGCGGTGCTGCACCAAGTGCCCGCCGTCGACGCGGTGTTTTTCGGAGTCAAAGCGGCCGTGCTGGCGGTCGTGGCCGAAGCGGTGGTTCGGGTCGGCAAACGGGCCCTCAAGACTCCAGCCGCCGTGGTCACCGCGGCGCTGACCTTCACCGCGCTCTTCGCGCTGGCGGTGCCTTTTCCACTCGTCGTGGTGGCGTGCGCGGCGGCGGGCTGGCTCGGCGTGCGGTACCAGCGAGCCGCGACCCAGACCGACACCGCCGAGGGCGACTCGCTCGTCGACCGGCTCTTCGAAGAAGGCCAGCTGGGTCACACCACGCCGGTTCTGGGCCGGGCGGTGCGCACGGCCGTCGCCTGGCTCGCGGTGTGGTGGAGCCCGGTCGTCGCCGTCGTGGCGTGGCGCGGCCCCGACGACGTGCTGAGCCGGGTCAGCCTGTTCTTCAGTGAGGCCGCCGTCGTCACCTTCGGAGGCGCGTACGCCGTGCTTTCGTGGGTCGCTCACGAGGCCGTGACAACCTTCGGTTGGCTGTCGGCTCCGCAAATGCTCGACGGGTTGGGCCTCGCTGAAACGACACCCGGGCCGTTGATTCTCGTGCTCCAGTTCGTGGGCTTCTTGGGGGCCTACCAGCACCCGAGCGGGCTGGAGCCTTTGCTCGCGGGCGTGCTGGGCTCGGCGCTGACGCTGTGGGTCACCTTCGCCCCGTGTTTTCTGTGGATCTTCACGTTCGCGCCGTGGGTCGAAGCGGCGCGCGGCAACCGCCGGCTGTCGGCGGCGCTGGCCGGCATCACCTCGGGCGTGGTGGGTGTCATTCTCAACCTGTCGGTGTTCTTCGCACTGCACGTGCTGTTCGGCCGCGTGGCCGCGAAGACCGTGGGGCCGTTCACCGTCAACGTGCCCGACTGGCACTCACTCGACCTGTCGGCCAGTGCCGTCGCCGTCGTGGCGTTTGCCATGCTCTTTGGCGCCAAGCAGAGCCTCGGCCGCACTTTGGCGGTGTGCGCGGCGCTGGGCTGGGTGCTCAAGCGCTGAGCTCCTCCCAGGGAGTTGTCGGCATTTCAAGGGCTTCTGACGATGCCCGGCGAGGGGCGCAGATCGGCTCAGCCGAACGTGGGCCTTCGCATTGAAGACTGCTGCGGTGAATTCGTACCCCGGGGCGAAGTGAGGCCCGGCACCGCCGATCAGCCCAACCGAGGTTCGGTCGCGCCCGAAAAAAGCGGCCAGCGCCGGTAGCTACCAGCCTGTATCGGCACCGGCAACGTTCGTCGTACTTAATCGGGGCGAATGGTTCTCAGAAACATTGCTCGTTTGAGAAAAACGAAACCGCGTCGTTATGCGCTTGAGGTGACGGCGCTTCGCCGCTACACGCGGGCCCGACATGGCTCAGATCTTCCCCAAATGGTGGAACAAGACGCCTGCTCTGGGGCTCGTAGCGACGCTCGTCGGCGGCGGAGTGGGTTCATTCGGCCTGTATTGGTGGGCCTCTCCGTGGAACACCGACGTCGGCTACATGCCGAAGCAACCCATTGCATACAGTCACAAATTGCACGCGGGCGACTCGACCGGCGACGCCGACGCGGGAGTGCCCGCGAGCATGCAAATCGACTGTCGGTACTGCCACGCCTACGTCGAGCGCGGGCCGCACGCCGGCGTG
This sequence comes from Myxococcaceae bacterium, assembly GCA_044225205.1. Classification (GTDB taxonomy): domain Bacteria; phylum Myxococcota; class Myxococcia; order Myxococcales; family Myxococcaceae; genus JAEUJT01. Next base: position 1,749 of record JBGAIY010000506.1, read on the forward strand.
CCCCCGACGCAGGTGTGCATGAACTGCCACTCGCAGGTGAAGAAAGATTCGCCCAAGCTGCAAGCGCTCCGCGACAGCTGGGCCGACGGCAAGGGCACCAAGTCGGTGCCGTGGCTGCGCATTCACAAGCTGCCCGACTTCGCCTACTTCAACCACTCGGCGCACGTTGGCGTCGGCGTGGGTGAAAACCGCGCCGCGGTCGGTTGCGAGACCTGCCACGGCCGCATCGACCAGATGGAAGTGGTCAAGCAAGACCAACCGCTGTCGATGCTCTGGTGCCTCGAGTGCCACAACGACCCCGCGCCGAACCTGCGCCCGGTCGAGAACATCACCACCATGGGGTGGAAAGGCGACCTCGCGTGGGCTGAAAAAGCCCAGCGCATCGCCGCGACGTTGAACCCCCCGGGCAGCTTGACGCGCGCCGCAGTGACCCGCGCCGACGGCACTCTCGAGACGCGAGCGACCGCCGGTTGCTCGGGTTGCCACCGCTAAAATTTTTCTCGCCAACCTCGGTTGGCGAAGGAGCCTTCAATGAAGAAAGACCCCTACGCTGGCTTGGGCGACCAGGTGAACGAAGCCCCGACGTTCTGGCGCTCCATCGAACACAAAGAGCAGCACCCGGCGCTCGCCGAGGCGTTGACGTCGGAGTTCCCCAATGGGTTGCCGAGCCAAGCCGAAGCCAGCGGGTGGAACCGCCGCGACGCACTCAAGTTGGGCGCCGCGGTCGTGTCGGCCGGCGCGCTGAGCGCGTGTGACAAGTTCCCCATTCGGCGGCCCGAAGACGAAATTCTGCCCTTCGTCAAAATGCCCGAGCAGGTCATACCGGGCGTGCGCATGTACTACGCCACGTCGGTGCAGCGCTCCGAAGGCGCGCTGGGCTTGCTGGTCGAAGCGAACCAGGGCCGGCCGACGAAAATCGAAGGCAACCCCAACCACCCCGCTTCGGGCGGCAAGTCTGACGTGTGGGCGCAGACCGAAGTGCTCCGCGTGTACGACCCCGAGCGCGCGCGCACTCCGCTCGAAAAAGGCGCCGCCAGCACGTGGGAAAAATTCGACGCCGCGTTGAAGGCCTCACTCGACGGCGCGGGCACCGGCAAGGGCCTCGCCTTCGTCACCGAAGACGACGTCGGCCCCACCGCCGAACGGTTGCTCAAAGCCATTCAAGCGAAGTGGCCCGACTCGAAGCGCTACCGCTTCGACCCCCTGGCGGCCGACGCGTCGAACCAGGGCGCGAGCATCGCCTTTGGGCCGGGCTCGCGGGTGCACTTCGACCTCGACAAGGCGAAGGTCATTTTCTCGCTCGACTCTGATTTCTTGGTCAGCGGCCCCGACCACCTCAAGTTGGCCAAGCAGTTCGGCAAGTCGCGCGCGGTGCACGAAGCGCACGAAGCCGAACACATGCACCGGCTCTACGCGGCCGAAGCCGTTTTCTCGGCGACCGGGTCGAACGCCGACCACCGCGTGCGCGTGGCGTCGAGCTTGGGCGGCGAAGTCATCAAAGCGTTGGCCAAGGCGCTGGGCGCCGGTGGGCTCGACGTGGGCAGCTGGCCCGAAGCCGGCGCGTTGCCCGAGAACGTCACCGCGTTCGTCGGGGCGTTGGCCAAAGACCTCATCGCGCACAAGGGTGAGGCGGTCGTGCTGGTCGGCGAGCGCCAGAGCCCGGCGGTGCACGCGCTGGCGTACACGCTCAACACCGTGTTGGGTTCGGCCATGACCGTGTCGAAAGGCGAAGCGGTCGCCCGCGCGCCCATGTTCGACCAACTGAGCGAACTGACGGCGGGCCTCGCGTCGGGCAGCATCGACACCGTCGTCTTCTTCGACGTGAACCCGGTCTACACGGCTCCGGGCGCGCTCAAATTCGCCGACGCGTTGGCGAAAGCGAAGGCCTCGTACCACTTCGGGCTGTTCGCCGAAGAGACCGGCGCCAAGACCACCTGGCACGCGCCGTTGGCGCACTTTCTCGAGTCGTGGGGTGACACCCGCGCCTGGGACGGCACCGCCAGCCTCGTGCAGCCCGTCATTCTGCCGATGTTCAACGGCCGGCCCTTGGTGACCGCGCTGGCGACCATCGCCGGTGAAGCGAAGACCGCCGACAAAGACCAGGTCGAAGCGACCTGGCGTTCGGCCGGAGCCCCGCTCGCCGACGAGAAGGCCTGGCGCAAAGCGCTGCACGACGGCGTCGTCGTGAACACCGCGCGCACCGCCGCGGCCGCCGCGCCCAACAAAGCCGACGTGGCCACCGCCGTCGGCCAGCTGAAGTCGGTCACGCCGTCGAAAGACGCGCTCGAGCTGGTCGCCATGCAGAGCCACGCGAAAGACGGTCGGTTGACCAACGTGTCATGGGTGATGGAACTGCCCGACACCATGTCGAAGCTCGTGTGGGACAACGCCGTGCTCGTCTCGCCGACGCTCGCCAAAGAGTTCAACATTGAAAGCTCGGTGCAGAAGAACGGCTACACGGCCGACGTGGTCGAACTGTCGGCCGGCGGCCGGTCGATCAAAGCGCCGGCGTTCGTGTTGCCTGGGTTGTCGGGCACGACGCTCGTCATGAACCAGGGCTACGGCCGCACCTTCGGCGACGTGGCCAAGGGCATCGGCGTCGACGTGAACCCGCTGCTCGAGAACCTCTCGGGCGTGGTCAACGGCGTCAAGCTCACCAAGACCGGCGCCACCCAGGTGCTCGCGTCGACCCAAGACCACTTCAGCGTGCCGGGCAACCCGTTTCACGAAGTGACCTTCGTGCAAATGCTCTCTGAAGCCCAAGGCAAGCCCGAGCGCATGCTCGGCTTGGGCGCGCGCCCGCTGTTCCGTTCGGCGACCGCGAACGAATTCGCGAAGCACCCCAACTTCGCCGAAAAGGGCAACACGCCCGAAGAACTCGTGCAGTTGGGCACGCCCAAAGCCAAACCCGCGAAGCTGCGCCAGCCGACCGACGAAATTGCCTACGACGGCCAGCAGTGGGGCATGGTCATCGACCTGTCGTCGTGCATCGGCTGCAACGTGTGCACCATTGCCTGCGTCGCCGAAAACAACATACCCAGTGTGGGCCGTGAGCAAGTGTTGCTCGGCCGCGAAATGCATTGGATACGCGTCGACCGCTACTTCACCGGCGACATCGACACGCCCACGGCCGTGCACCAACCCGTCGCCTGCCAGCACTGCGAGAACGCGCCGTGCGAACCGGTGTGCCCGGTGTCGGCGACGGTGCACGACGAAGAAGGGCTCAACGGCATGGCGTACAACCGGTGCATCGGCACTCGGTACTGCGCCAACAACTGCCCGTACAAAGTGCGCCGCTTCAACTACCTCGACTTCACCCACTCGGGAAACGTGTACGTCGAGCCCGCGTGGAAAGAGCGAATGAAGACGCTCAAGTTGCAGCGCAACCCCGACGTGACGGTGCGCTACCGCGGCGTGATGGAAAAGTGCACCTACTGCACCCAGCGCATCGAAGAGGCCAAGATTTCGACGAAGCGCCAA
>JBGAIY010000507.1:0-5260 GCA_044225205.1 Myxococcaceae bacterium
CCATTGCAGCACGCGTCGAGCGACTCCAAGACTTCGGCGACGGTTGGGGCTGGCTCGTCGGGGTTCCAGCTCTGAAAACCGTTACGGGCAAACGTCGCGAGGGCGACGTCGCTGTCCCACCCGGGTTGCCAGCAGCCGCAGCCGGCGACACAGCCGATGAGTTCTTCGAAAAAGGCCAAGATGCGTCGCAGGTGCCGTTGGCGCTCGTGCTCGTCGTCGCTCAGGGTCATTTTCAGGTGAACTTTGGGGTAGCCTCGAGCTTCGCCTCGTCGACCACCCAAACCGAGTCGAAGCTGTACGCGAATGGGCTGTAGCTCAAGGCCTGCAGTTTCGTGTTCTTCTGCGGCAACCCCAAGCCCTCGAGCGCGGCCAACACCGCGCGGCGGTTCGACGCAATCGACGTGGCCGTCGGCACCCACACGCCCCCCAGTTGCCACTGCCTCGCCAAGCGGCACGCCGCGCGCAGCAACACCCGCACCAGCGTCTGTGGCTCGACCTCGTCGAGCAGCGAATTCGACGGGTTGATGCCCGGCAACGAAAGGTACCGTTGCCCCGCGTCTTCGACGACGAGCAAGTGCATGCCACCCTGGGCGATGCCGGCGCTGCTCCAAAAAATGGTTTGCAAGAAGTCTGGCCGCTGCCACAGCCGCTCGTCGGTCGCCACGCACACCCCTTCGGCAAAGCCGATGGCGGCGTGGGCGCGGCGCTTGGTGACCTCGAGGGTGAGGCTCAGCGCTCCGGCCGACTCGTGGTACTCGAGCGCGCCGGGCTGCCCCGCTTGGCCGAACAGCACCGCGTGCATCGCCTTCAGGTCTTGGCCCACCAAATCGGCGTGCACCCGCACGACTTCTTTGCCGGCTTCGACCGTGGTGGCCTTGGCCGGCAGCGCCGAGAGTGCGGTCGTCAAGGCCGCGGGGTCGACCGCGTCGCGCAGGGTTGACAGGGCCCGCTCGTCGAGCACGAGGTGCGGCAACTGTGCTCGCAGGCGTCGCTGCGCTTCGGCGGCGTCGAGCCCCTCGCGCCAGGCGTCGAGCGTCTTGGTCACCGATTTGACCAACTTCGGCGTCACGGTGGTCTTGGGCGCGAGCTTCGCTTCGACCAGCCGCGCATAGCTCTGAGGGCTGGCCGCGCGCGCGGCCAACAGCGCCCGTTCGATGCGCTCGGCGCACCGGTCGGCCAAGAGGTCGCGCAGGCCGAGCAGCTGGGTCGCCGACTCGAGCCCCACCGAAGGCGACGGCCCGTGCCCCTCGGCGAGCGAATGAAACAGCTCGGCCAACAGCGCGCGCTTGTGGGCGGGTCGGGCGAGCTGCCCGTCGGCCCACGCGCGCAAGAGCGCCGCCCCGAGGGCTTCGTCGGTCGGGTGCACCCGGTCGGGCAGCTGCCCCAGCAGCGCGTTGGCCATTTCCCACGGGCGGGTGTCGAGCGGGTGGCCGGGTCGCAAGCGGTACCCGCCGCTCGGCACCTCGAGGGTGAGCCCGGGTGGCCCGGGCCAGGCCGCCACGTCTTGTGGCCGGTCGTCGAACGTTCGCATCAGGCCGACCACGTGCTGCTGGGTCACGCTCGCCGCGGGAGGAAACAGGTGAATGACGGCCACCCCCAACAGCGGGTCGTCGAGCTGCTCGTCGCCCACGTCTCCTCGTTTGACCTGCTGCGCCAGGCGCTCGACTTGCTCTCGCAGCGCCACGCTCTTCTGCGCTCGGGCGGCCTCGCTCAACGTTCGGTCTCGTTGAATGTCGAGGTACTTGGCGAACAACTCGGGCTGGTGAAAGCCCACGTCGCGCAAGTACAGGCGCAGCTCTTTGGCGTGGCTGGCCAGGCCCGGCAGCCGGCCTGAAAACAGCCCCGGTACGATGAGCCCCTGCATCGCGTCGAGCGCGCGCACCCCCAATTGGGTGACGACTTCACGCAGCACGTCGCAGTCGGCGGCCGACGTGAGGTACCGCGAACCCAGCATGGCCACGTGTGACAGCAAGGCCCCCGCGCGAGACTGGTGGGCGGTGAGAATCGGCTTGACGAGGCCCGCCCAGGCCTCGGGCAGGCGGGCCAGGGTCGGCTCCATTCGGCGCAGCCCTTCGACGAGCGGCGCCGAAGCGTCGGCTTGCACCAAGAGCGGTTCCAGTGTGTCGAGCCGCTCGCACCAGTCGTCGACGTCGTGGCCTTGCACCGCGACCGAGGTCATCAGCTTCAGCAGGGCAGGGGTTCTGAACGCCCGCTGTGCCGACTTGAGCCGCGTCAGCGCCCGCACGAGCTCGTCGGCCCGGTCGGTCAGTCGGGTCAGCGCCGGCGCGAACTTCAACACTTCGGGGTCTTCGGCGAAGGCGGTGAACCGTTCGAGCGCGCGCAACGCCTCGTCGAACGACAACAGCGCGGCGGCGGCGAGCGCGCCCGAACGCCAGGCGTCGAGTTGTTCGGTGGCCACTCGGTCGGTGGCCGCCAGCGCCGTCGACAACACCGCCTCGAACGACGCGACGTCGGTCACCAGCACCGAGAGCGCGGGCAAGGCGTGGGCCACCGTCGCCGAAACGTCGCCCTGCCGTTCTGACCGAGCCGACCCGAGCTTCGCCGTCACGGTTTTCAACAGCTCGGTCAACAGCCCCACGTCTTGCTTGGCGATGAGACATACGGCCGAAGACACCGGGTTGATGAATTCGCGCGGCAAGGCCCGGGTGTGCGACTCGAGTGTCGTCAGCACGGCCGACAAACCGCTGGCGTCGGCACCGAAGGCCAACGAGGCCGACGCCAGGCCTTCGGTCAGCACGTCGAGCGCCGCGGTGGCTCGGCCCTCGGCCACGAGCCGTTCGACCAAGGCCAGCGCTTCGGTCAACACCCACGGGCGGTGGGCCGCCGCCCGCAGCGCCGCGGGCAGTGCTTCGGCCACCAGGGCTTGGGGGTCGAGCTTCGCTTCGACCCACACGTTCAACACGTGTTGTACCTGCGGCCCCAGCTGGAGAAACGCCGCCGATTCGGTACCCACTTCGATGAGCCCGCGCACGTCGTGAAAGAGCACCTCGTTCGAGCTGATGCCCATGGCCTCGAGCCCCACGATGAGCGACTCGAGGGCCCGCTGCAGCCGCTCGAATTCGCTCGGGTGGCCCTTGGCCAACTCTCCCAGCGGCCGAAACGCGTACGAGAGCGCGGCGTCGGGGTTGATGCCGCGGTCGGCCAGCCGGTGTGCGGTGTCGAGCGCGCCCTTGGCCAAAAACGGGTACCGGTCGGCGTCGTGGAGCGCGCGGCCCAGGCCGAACGCCAACGTCAGCACGGGCTCGAAGCCCGCCGCCGCGAGCTTCTCGGCCAGCTCCAGGCCTCTCGTGCCAAGGCCCCACCGTTCTTCGAGGTGGCGGAGCGGCGGCAGGCCCTCTTCGAACATTCGACGCGTCGACAGCCCGTGGGCCTTGAGCGACTTGGCCAGCGCGACCAACCGTTCGCCGTCGTCAGCCAGCCAGCCCCATTCGGCGAAGTTCGGCACGCCCCAGGCAAGCGCGGCCGCGGGGTCAATGCCCTCGCCCGCGAGCTCTTCGGCGAGTTCGACCATCAACTCGTCGCGCGGGGGCACTTGCAGCAGGGGCAACGGTTCGAGCCCGCGGTCGGCCAGGAGCAGTGCCACCTCGAAGACCCGGGTCACCTGTTCGGCCGTCAGCCCCGCTCGCACGACGGTCGGTACTCCGTGCTCGAACACCGGCCCCGGTTTCGGGAGCTGGGTCAAGGTGTCGAGCCACCCCGTCACCGCCACGCCCACGTCGACCTCGGCCATGGCGGCCAGGCCGACGGCCACTTGGTAGCCGACGAGCGACTGTCGGTCGACCAGGGTACGCAGCGCCTTGGCATGCCGGCCCAAGCCTTCGAGAAAGTGGCCCGCCGCGGCGCCGTCGGGCGCGGTCGGCTTCGCCAACGCCGGCACGACGAGTTGCAGGTACCACCCGAGGTCGTGGCCTTTGGCCGCGAATTCGACCGCGAGGTCGAGCGCGGCCGCGAAGTCGGCTGGCCGCCCAGGCAACGCCGCCGCGGCGAAGCGCACGCCGTATTGTTCGGTTCGGGTGGTGTTGTCACCCAGGGCTTGGAGCAGCGCCGCCACCTGGCTCAGCAACCGGCCGAACGCGGCGGCGTCGGGCCCGGCGCATTCGGCCACCGGTTCGACCACGAAACGCAACGGCGACCAGTACGACTCGCGGCCCAGTGCGCGCAAGTACCGGTCGAGCGCGTCGAGCCACGGGTCGACCGGTGTACCGACCTTGGCGGCGTGGGCCTCGAGCGGCCCGATGCCGTGCTCGTTCACGACCTCGAGGTCGACTGCGCGCTGACGGAGTTCGTCTCTGAACTGCTCCACGGTGGGCATGTCGCGGCAAGCTACTGCAACATGGGGTCTGGCCAACTCGAATTGCCTCCGCACTTGGGGCTGCCGCGCGCAGTGGCTTACGGGGTGGCGAACCGAACCGTCGCGAAGCCCGCGTCGGCAATGCGCCACACCTCGAACGCCGTCGTCGGAGCTCCCGCGTCGGGGTCGAACCCGAGGGGCCCCGTAATGCCCTCCAGCGACACCGGGCGTTGGTCACCCACCGCGCCCAGGCCGTTGCTCCACTCGTCGGGAGTCAGCAGAAGCCGCACCCCCCCGTCGGTCGAGAAGGTCGACAGCGCGCTGGCCAGCCTCGGCCCCGTGATGGCGCCTTCGTGCGCATTGGCCCAACCGGCCGCGAGCATCACCACGTACATCGCGTCGTAGCTCGACGACGCGCCACCGGGCTCGGTGCCGAATGCAGCCAAGAAACGCTTGCGAAAGTCGGCCGCCAAGGGGCCGATGCCTTGCGACGGAGCGACGCCCAACATGCCGTCGGCTTCGGTCGCCACGGTCGCGCTCAGACTCGCCGGGTCTTTGGTGCCGCTCGAGAAGAGCCAGCGGTGCCCGTCGGCCCGTTGCAACCCCGGAGACCGAGACGATTCGGCCAGAATGGCACGCACTTGCGCCGGTTCACCGATGAGCACGCTCGCCGTCGGCCGAAACGTGCTCATTCGAGCGACGAGCTCGATGGCGTTGACCTGCGGCTCATACGAAAAACTCACGGTTTCTCTCCCGGCGTCGGCGAGCCGGCTGCGGAGGCCCGCCGCGAAACGCTCTCGGTCGTCACCGGTCTCGAAGACGACCGCCACCCGGTTTTGGGTGATGTACTGGGGGTCTCCCGTCAGCAGCTGCGCCAACACCGAAGCCTGCAGCGGGTCGGGAGGCGCGGTTCGAAACGTCGCGTGGTCTTTCTGAAACTGGGCAATC
>JBGAIY010000508.1:0-5258 GCA_044225205.1 Myxococcaceae bacterium
GACGCGTCGTCGACCGCCAAGACCTCGAAGTCGGCGAAGGTCTGCTGTTGCAGGCTCTTGACCGCGCGCTCAATGGTGTCGGCCGCGTCTCTCGCGGGCAGCACCACCGACAACGCCGGGCTCGCACTCATGGCTTGCCGCGTTAGCTCGCCGTGCCGGGGAGTCAACCGCCGTCAGTTCATGTTGCGCTGCAGCATGACGTCGCTGAACCCACAAATTTCATTGAGTCTCGCGAGCGAAACGCAGCTCAGCTCAGATGAACTTTGGGAGCCCAGTCAAGTTCAGCTGAGGTGAGATGGTTTCGCGGCCGAACCCATGCATTTCATTGAGTCTCGCGAGCGAAACGCAGCTCAGCTCAGATGAACTTTGGGATTAGAGTGCCCCCCCGATGGCCGGGCCGTCAGACGATTCAACGAATGCGACGGTGGTCGACGCGCCGGCCCCCGCGGAGTGGACTCCCGAAATGGAGAGCCTCGTGGCGATGCACCGCGCGGTCGCGGTGCGCACCTTGCGCGCGGGCGACGCCCACACGGCCTTCACCGACCTCGTGCGCTCGACCCGCTCGGTGCCCATGCGCGCGTCGCTCGCGGCCTTGGTGACCCGCCTCGCCCTGGCGTCGAACCAAATCGCCCCCGCGGTGACGGTGCTGACCCAAGGGCTCGACGAGACCGAAGGCGAAGACCGCCGAGGTGTCATGCGCGCGCTCATTCGCTTGGTTCGCAAAGCGAAAAACACCGAACGGGCTCGCGAAATGCTGGTGCAGCTGCTCGCCGAGCAAACCGACGACCGCCGGGCGCGCTTCGTGCTCAACGAACTGCTCGAACGCGACTCTCGGTGGGACGAGCTCGACGCCTCGCTCGAAAAAGAGACCCGACTCGCGCTTCGCCGAAACTCGTTTCGGGTCGCCGCGCGCGTGGCCCTGCGCCGCGCCCGGCTGTGGGGCGAGCGACTCAACGACCCCGCGCGGGCGGCGCTGCGCTACGGCCAGGCCGCCCAATTCGCCGAGCAGTCGCGCGAATTTCAAACCGCGTTCTTGCTGCGGCTGCTGCAGGTCAACAGCCTGCACCGCTCGCAGGCCGCGGCCCGCGCCATCGAAGAGACCGTCTCGCTCACCTTGACCCTCGGTGAGCGAATCGGCAAAGCGCCGCGGGCGCGAGAATTCTTCAAGCAGTTGGGGGTGTTGCCGGCGCCGCCGACGCTGAGCGAACACAAGCCCCCCAGCGCGAACATCAAACCGCGCCTCTACAACCTCGCCCAGTCGACGACCGAAACCGCCATCGCTCCCGCGCCCACGAGGCCCCCGTCAAAACCCGCGACCGCCGCGGTGGCTCCCGCCGCGCCCACCCATTCGTCGCCGACGGTCGAAATGCCCATCGCTGCGCCGGCCGAACCGAGCAAGCCGTCGTCGGCCCAAGCCGAGCTGCTCGCCGCCGTCGACGAATTGGCCCCCTCGGCCCGGGCGCCGGCGGTCGCCGCCGTGCTCGCCGCCGCGGTTGACGAAGGGCCCGACCCGCTGCCGGCGAAGAAACTCGAAGCCCACTACATTGCCCGCGGAGCGTGGACCGAGCTCGCCGACTTCTACCGACGCACGGTGAAGCGCGCGAAGAGCCGCACCGAGCAAGCCGCGTGGGCCGAAAAACTCGCCGAGCTGCTCGAGTCAGAGCTCAATGACCCGGCCGGCGCCGCCGAAGCGTGGTCGGGCGTCGTCGCGGCGACGGGTGACCCGAGGGCCGTGGCTCAACAGGTGCGCCTGCTCAACGAACAGCGCGACTTCAGCGGTGTGCGCGAAGCGCTCAATGCCGGTGTCGCCAGCGCGGCCGACGCGACCGAACGCGCGCAAGCCCACGTGTTGCGGGCCGAAGAGGCCCAGGCTCGACAGCACTACACCCAGGCCCGAGCAGACTTCGAACGGGCCCTCTCGTTGGTGCCCCGCTTGCCCCGGGCCGCGGCTGGGCTCGCTGAAGTGGCCGCCGCCCAGAACGACGTCGCCCCGGTGCGCGCCTTCGAGCGGGTGCTCGCCGCGCTGCCCAAAGGAGCCCCGGGGCGCGCCGGGCTGTTTCGCCGCTTGGGCCGCTTGGCCGACCACGCCGTTCAAGACCCGAAGCTGAGCCGGCTCGCCTGGAGCGAAGTGGCCGCCGCCGCTCCCGCCGACGAAGAGGCGAGTAGTCGATTGCTCGCCTTGGCCCGAGCGACCGACGACGACGCGTTGCTCGAAAGTCAGTTGCGGGGCGTGCTGGCCCGCGTCACGCACGGAGACGCCGCCCGGCACGCCCGAATGGAGCTCGTGGCCGTGCTCGAGCGTTCGGGCCGTGCCGATGACGCGCTCGCCGCCTTGCGCGACTTCGTGCACGTCGAACCCGGGCACCAAGAGGCGTGGGTCGCCTTGGCCGACCGGTGCATCGCCAAGGGTCTCGACGACGACGGGGTGTGGGCGCTCGAGCAAGCCGCGCTCGCCACCGAGCCCGTGAAAGAACGGCTCTCGCTCTACCAACGGCTGACGCGGCTCGCCCGCGAACGGCTGTACGACGACGAGCGCGCCGATGCGTTCGCCGCGAAAGCCGACGTGCTCAAAGCGAGCCTCGAACCGGCGGCCCCGTTGCTGGGCGGCCCGGTCATGTTGCCGCGCCCGAAAGTGCCCTTGGCCGCGCCAGTCTCGCCTCGAGCCCGACGAAGACGCGCGGGTCAAAGCGCACGTTCGCCACCCGGCCCGGCTCGTGCCGTTGCTCAAGTCGTTCGTCAACGAAGCCGACTTTCAAGAGCTGACCCACGGGCTCGACGACCACGGTGACGACGAGGTCGTCGAGCTGGGCACGAGCGACATCGCCTTGCCCGACGACGAAGAAGACCGCACGGGCGAAGCCATTTCTGAAGAGACGGCCACCGTGACGCCGGCCGGCGCGCCCCGACGCCAGACGCTCGAAGTGCCGGTCACCGACCACGTTTCGCTCGAAGCGCTGCCGTTTTCGCATTCGGCGTCGAAAGCACTCAAAGAAGAACGCGAGGCGCTGCTCGCCCAGCTCGACGAAGGGCCGCTCGAGGCCGAGTCGTACCGCCAGCTCGCCGAACACTTCGACACGGCGTCAGACGCGGGCCGCTCGAGCTTGATGCTCGAAATTGCCCGCGCGCTCGACGGAGACCCGAACGCGGCCCCGCGAACGCCACGCCTCATTTTGTCTGAAGCCGACCGATTGGCGCTCAAGCACCCGTCGCTGCGCGGCGAAGCGGGTGAATTGTTGTCGGCCGTCGGGTCGGCTCTGTGCCGACTGGCCCCCGCCAAGGGGCGCGACGCCGGGTCTGAAGACGAATTTCGTCTCGACGGGGGCAAGGGGGCGAAGGCGACCGCCGATGCCCTGCTGTCGGCCGTGCGCATTTTGGGAGTGCGGGCTCCCGACGTGCACCTCTCCGAAGACGCGGGGCCGCCCTTCGCGGTCGTGTTCGTCGACGCACCGCGGGTGCTGGTCGGCCGGGTCGCGGTCAAAAAGGCCAGCCCCGCCGCCGAGTTGCGCTTCTACGCGGGCCGAGCGCTCTTCACCTTGAGCCCCGAACTGATGGCCCTGCGCAGCATTCGCCGCGACGACTTGATGCGGGGGCTTCACATTGTTTCGCAGGTGCTGCAAGGCAAGGCCTCGGCGCTGCACTCGCGGCTCGTGGTGAACGACCTCTCGCCCCAAGTCTGGGAACGGCTCAAGACCCTCTTCTTGACCCAGCTCCGCACGCTCGACCTCAACGCCCTGGCCGAAGGCGCTCGCCATTCGGCGAACCGCGCGGGGCTGGTCGTGTGCGGTGGCGTGGCCCCGGCCCTCGAAGCGCTGCGGGCCAAGAAAGCGCTCGAGAGCGAAGTCATCGAACTCGTGCGCTTCGCCGCGAGCGACGTGTACCTCGAGCTGCGCGGTCGAACCTTGGCCCGGCGCTGAACGGCCCGGGTCGCTGTACGGCCCGGTGCGGTCAGGGGTAGGTGGCGTCGGCCCAATCGCTGGCGTCGTTCGCCATTTTGGTCACGAACTCGTCGGCGGCGCGAATCAGGTCGGGGGCGAGCAGGGTCTTCGACAACACCACGTGTTGTGGCGCGTTCTTGCCGTTTTTCACCACGAAGCTGTTGGTTCGGGGTGTTTGGCTCACCACCGCGGCATACGTCACCAAGCGAGGCCCGAAGTCGGCGAGCGGAGTTTCGGTGACCCGCGCCGCGACGTCGTCGAACTGAAACGACATGAACGCGTAGTTGCCCGCAGGCTCGAGCGAACGGTCGAAGTCGAAGGTCTTGAGCGCGCTGGTGCAGGTGGTGCACCCGAACGGCGGCTGGGCCCCCCACAGCGCGAACCGGTCGGCCAAGCGTGCGCTGTACCCTCCGTCGGTCTCTTCGAAGCCGGGGTACGAGTCGTCGATGGCGTCGACCCGCGCGCCGGCGAAGTCGTGTTTCACCTTCGCGAAGTTGAACAGCACGCCGCCGCCTCCCGCGCTCGTGCCCACCAGCCACACATGGTCGACGCCCGCGAAGGTGGGCACCACGCGCGACAAATAGAGCTCGAGGTTTTGAGCCCCCACGAACCAGGTCGCCGCGGCTCCGCCGTCTTTTTGCACGAAGTCGACCTTCGCCCGGCCCACGTGGGTGTCTCCGGTGCAATAGGGCACGTACACCAGGTTCGCGTCGGCAAACGGGTTGCCCGTGCCAGCTTTGGTGTCGAACAAGGCGAACGCCGTCAGGCTGGGCTCGGCCGCGAACTGCTCGGGCCCGTATCCATTCACGTTTTGCGCGCTCGGCACGTCTCCCCAGCACTTCGCCGCCGAGTCACAAGAACCGCCGCCCTCGAGGTAGAGCAACAGTCGCTTGCTGCCGGGGTGCACGCGCACCGCGATGCCGGTCGTACTGCCGTTGGCGCACCTCGCTTGAGGAAACGACACCCACGCCCACTGGTCGGGAGGCGCTTGAATGACGCCCCCATCGTCGACGAGCTGGGCGAACCCGGCGTCGACGAATGCGCCGGCATCAAAGTCGCTCCCGCCATCGGTGGGGCCGGCATCGGGGGCTCCCGCGTCGCCGGGCCCCGCGTCAACGACGAGCTCGCCTGCGTCGAGTACCCCGGCATCGTTCGGCCCAGCGTCGGGCGTTGAGAGTGGGCCCGCCCCACACGCCGCCAGGCCACCGAAGACCGCCGCCAAGACCCACTTGCGCATGGCGCTGAAACACCCGGCCCACCGAAAGGTTGGGCTCACTCGTCTTCGGTTTGCACAAGACCGTATTTGTGCAGAAGCGAATACAA
>JBGAIY010000008.1:0-46568 GCA_044225205.1 Myxococcaceae bacterium
CTTCATGCGCGTGATGCGCGAAGACACGGTACCGGGCGGCATTGTCGCCCTGACGGTCGAGTCGGGGGGGGTGCAGCGGGTCGTGCGCATCGCCGTGCCCCGCCCGCCGCCGCCCCCCGCCGCCGAACCGGGGCACTGAAAGGTGACCGAGCAACCGAGGCTGAACACCATGGCGAACGCGTCGCTCAACACGACCATGTTGGGCAAATTTCAGGTCATCAAGCGGCTCGCGGCCGGCGGCATGGCCGAGCTGTTCTTGGCGCGTGAACGTGGGTTCTCGGGCGTCGACAAGCTGGTGGTGCTGAAGCGAATTTTGCCGCAGCACTTGGGCAACGGCGACTACCTGCGCATGTTTCACGACGAGGCGCGCATCAGCGCGCTCTTGCAGCACCAGAACTTGGTGCAAATGTTCGAAATGGGCTCCATCGACGGCATGGAGTTCATTTCAATGGAGTACCTGCACGGCGAAGACGTGCGCTCGGTGTACCGGGCGTTGCGCGAACGAGGCCAATCACTGCCGATGGACGTGGCTTTCAGCATCGCCACCGGCGTCGCGGCCGGGTTGCACTACGCCCACGCGCGAATCGGCATCGACGGCACGCCTCTCAACATCGTTCACCGCGACATTTCGCCCGCCAACGTGGTGGTGACGTACGAGGGTGGGGTGAAGTTGGTCGACTTCGGCATTGCGCGCGCCGAGAACCGCGACCACCAAACCAACGCCGCCATCATGAAGGGCAAGATACCCTACATGGCCCCCGAGCAAGTGCTGGGGCACGGCGTCGACCGCCGCACCGACTTGTATTCGTTGGGCGTGTTGCTGTTCGAAATGACCACCGGGCAGCGCCCGTTTCGACACGAGAGCGACATTCGGTTGATGCGCGCCATCGCCGAAGACCCGGTGCCGCCGCCCAACCGGCTCATACCGGGCTACCCGGCCGAGCTGTCGGCCATCGTGCTCAAGGCGCTCGAAAAAGACCCCGCCGCGCGGTTTCAGACCGGCCAAGAATTTCAGGGCGCGCTCGAAGACTTCGCCCGCAAAAAGGGGCTGGCGCTCTCGAACATCGGCCTCTCGAAGTACATGCACGCCCTGTTCGGTGAGCGCGCCGACATGTACCGCCAGGTGCTGGCGGGGCTCGCTCCGGCCGAAGTGCTGCCGGTCGAAGGTCTGGGCGCCGAGTTCGCGAAAGACAAAGAGTCGGGCAGTGGGGTGGCCGCCGACGTGCCGACCTCGCCCAGCATGAAGCTGGTTTCGCCCAACAGCGACCTCGCCCAGTTTTCACGGGTGGGGGCGGTGACGGTGCTCGAACTCAAGGGGCGGCTCAACGAAAAGTTCTCGGGTGCCGACATCGGCCGAATGTTGAACGGCGACGTCGTCGTCGACGCGTCGCGCGTCGAGCGGGTGACGAGCTACGGCGTTCGCGAATGGTTGCAAATGCTGGGGGCGGCGCGGGCCACGGGCTTGTACTTCGTGCGCTGTTCTGAAGCCGTCATCAACCAAGCGGCGACCGTGCGAGGCTTCTTGGGCAACGGCCACGTCGTGTCGTTCTTGGCGCCGTACGCGTGCCGCGAGTGTGGTCACGCGTTCAACGCCACCATCGACATGGCGACGTACTTCAGCTTGCTGGCCACGAAGCAAATGCCGCCGTTGGCCTGCCCCCGCTGCCAAGCGCCCGCCGACTTCGACGACGACCCGAAGAGCTATTTGGCCTTCGTGCCCAAAGCCTTGCCGACGCTGTCGGCCGAGGTGCAAGAAGCCATTGCGTCGCGCGCCTTGGCGGTCGACGCGGCCGGTGAGCATGTCGAGAAGTCGGTCGACGGGGGCACGACCCGGGTGCGAATCGCCGTGGCCGATTCGTCGGTGCGGTGGGCGCGCGTGTTCGACGGGGTCGAAGGCGAACTGAAGCTGGTGTTCGACCCCGACGCGACCGTCGACGCGGCGGGCATTTCGGCCCTCATGGCGGCGCTCGCGTCGGTGAGCCAAGACGTCACCCGGGTGACCTTCGAGGCGGCTCCGCGGCTGGTCGTCGAAGTCTTGCCGCGGCTCGACGTCATTCGGGTGCAGTCGGTGCGGCTCGAAGGCAAGTGCCCTTCGTGCCAAGCCGTTCGTTCGGCCATCGCTCCGTGGGAGTCAACCCGCGCGTCGCTCGCAGCCGGTCAGCCGCCCACCGTGCCGTGTCGGCGGTGCGGCGCGTCGTTGCAGTTCGGCGACCTGTCGTGGCTCGGGCGGCCCGAAGCGCGCTCGGTGCTGCTCGCCGAAGCCCCCACGACACCCGAAGGGCAGGCCGCAGCGGCGCTCATGGTCGCGGTGCCGTCGCAGCCCCTGCCGGTCATCGAGGCGCCCGTGGTGCCGAGCCCCCCCGCGGCGCCCGCTCGCTTGAACGTGCAGCTCGTCGCGTTGGCGGCGGCGGTCGTCGTTTTGGGCGGCGTCTTGACGTGGGTGCTCACGCACCACGTGCCCAAAGCCGAAGTACCGGGCCCCGTGGTGGCGGCCAGCGCCGGCGACGACTTCGAAGTCACCGTTCGCCCACCGTTGTGGGCCGAGTCGGGGCCTCAGGTCGTCGACGGTGAAGTCGTGCTCGTCGGGGTCGGTGGGCCGGCCAGTGTGCCGCAGGCGCTCGAGGCCGCTCGGGCCGACGCGCTCGTGCGGTTGACGAAGTGGGTCATCGGCCAAGTCGAATTGCCGGCGCGCGACGTGCTGCGCGCGAAGCTGGCGCAAGGCACGCTCGACGACGCCACCGCCGCCGCCCGCGTCGCCCGCCGGCTCGGGCTCGAAACGGCTCCCAGGTTGATCAACGCGGTTCGCCAGGGGCCGGTCGAAGCCGCTCAAGTCTGGGCGCGGTTCGCGACGCCCGGCGACTTGGCCACCAAAGCCACCGCGGCGTTCGGCGCGTCGGTGCCGGTCGCCGGCGCGACGTTGATGGCGCTGCCCCCGTTGGGCTCGGCGACTCCCGAGGCCGGCGCGTTGATTGTCGTGTCGGTCAACGCAGGGCCCGCGCTCGCCGCCGGTCTGCGAGTCGGAGACCTGGTGCTCGAAGCCAACGGCACGCCGGTGCCCGACGTCGCCGCGCTGCAGGCGGTGCTTTCGGCGAACGTCGGCAAGCCGGTGACCTTCAAGACCAGCGCCGGTGGCGTCACCCGGGCGATTCGCTTCTCGCCGTAGCGACCGAGTCGTACCACCGCTGCCTGCAGACCCCGCTCGCGAAGGGGCCGCTGACGTCGCCGCAGCGCTCATAGCTGGGCAGTCGGCCTCATTGAACGCCAGCTCGTCGCTGCTTTTCACCGGCACGGAGAACGCGCGGTTGTGAAGCTCGCGCGTCGCGTCGTGCGAGCGCGCTGACCTGCCGTCGAACAGCTCGCCCCGGCCACGCAATTCGATGGTATTCAATTGATTACTTGAATAGAAAGAAGCGGCAATGTCGAGCCGACGCTACAAAGACAGCATCTACGAGCAGTTCGCGCGGCTCGGAAAGGCGGTCGCGGCGCCAAAGCGGCTCGAGTTGCTCGACCTTCTGTGTCAGGCCCCGCGAACGGTTGAGGTATTGGCCCAGTTGGCGTCGCTTACGGTCGCAAATGCTTCGCAGCACCTTCAGGTGCTTCGCGCGGCTCGCCTTGTCGAGGCCGAGAAGCAAGGGCTCTTCGTTCAATATCGGTTGGCCGGCGACGACGTGAGCCGATTCTTTCTTTCGCTGCGGGGCCTTGCGGAGTCGCGACTCGCCGAGGTTCAACAGGTCACTCGAGCGTTCTTAGAAGATCGCAACGCGATGGAAGTTGTCGAAAGTGCCGAGTTGCTGCGTCGGGTGAGGCAGGGCGCCGTCACGGTGCTCGATGTGCGGCCGGTTGAAGAGTACCGGGCTGGTCACCTCTCTCGAGCGATCTCAGTGCCTCTGGCCACGCTGGAGGCTCGTCTTCGGGAGTTCCCCAAGGGCAGAGAGGTCGTGGCGTACTGCCGCGGCCCGTACTGCGTCATGTCGGTCGAAGCGGTCGAAGTGCTGCGCAGAAATGGTTTTCGAGCACACCGCCTCGAACAAGGGGTCGCGGAGCTGCGGCTGGCGGGCTGGCGCCTCGCGCGAGGCTGAAACAGGAGCAAACGCATGGCGAAGACGCTCTTCATTTTGAACGACGCTCCTTATGGCACGGAGCGCAGCTACAACGCCCTTCGCCTCGCGGCCGCGCTCTCGAAGCGCGGCAACCAAGAGGTGAAGGTGTTTCTCTTGGGCGACGCGGCGAGCTGCGCCAAAGCGAATCAGAAGGTGCCGCCGGGCTACTACAACGTCGAGGTGATGCTGAAAGGGCCCTCGCGCAATGGTGCCGAGATCGGCGTCTGCGGGACCTGCATGGAAGCTCGGGGCATCGCCGAAACCGAGCTGACCGAAGGGGCGAAGCGCGGCACGCTCGAACAGTTGACCGACTGGGCCTGCTGGGCAGACCACGTGCTGGTGTTTTGATGGGCGCGCCCAAGACCGTCGTCATTCTCGGAGGCGGCGTCGGTGGGCTCGTCGCCGCCCGTGAGCTGCGCAAACGCCTACCGCACCAACACCGCGTCGTGCTGGTTGACCGCGAGCGCGATCACCTGTTTGCGCCTTCACTGCTCTGGGTGATGGTGGGGCTGCGCCAGGTCGAGAGCATCAAACGGCCGCTCGCTGGGCTCGAGCGACTCGGCATTGAAGTGCGCCGCGGAGAAATCGAGCGAATCGACCCAGAGGAACGGGTTGTCACCATTGCAGGGGCGACGATCAGGGCAGACTTTGTCGTGGTTTGTCTCGGGGCAGAGCTCAACCCCCAAGCCGTGCCGGGGCTGTCTGATTCGGGGCACAACTTTTATACACCGGCCGGGGCCGAGACTTTGCGAGGCGCGCTCGGCGCTCTTCAGAAGGGTCGCGTCATCATTCTGACGGCGGCACCTGCGTACAAGTGCCCGGCGGCACCATATGAAGCGAGTCTGCTCATTGCCGACTTCTTCAAAAAGCGTGGGTTGAGGGGTTCGGTCGCCGTCGAGGTCTATGCAGCCGAACCCGGGCCGATGGGTGTCGCGGGCCCACAGATGTCTGGAGCGGTCAGGCGGTTGCTCGAGACAAGCGGTATTCCGTATCACCCTGAGCACCAGGTCACGGCCGTTGATGCCACGACCAAGCGGCTCGAATTCGCCAACGGCACGCAAGCGAGCTTCGACGTCTTGGCCTACGTGCCACCCCATCGTGCGCCGCGCGTGGTTCGGCAAAGCACGCTCGCCGGAGATGCCGGCTGGGTGTCTGTCGAGCGCCACACGCTCGAGACCCGCTTCGCCGGCGTCTACGCGATCGGCGACGTCGTCTCGATACCGCTGGCGTTGGGCAAGCCGCTGCCGAAGGCAGGCGTCTTTGCTCATGGTCAAGCCGAGGTTGTCGCCCAGAACATCGCTTCGCTCGTCGCAGGCCGAACACCCTCGGCTCGGTTCATGGGGCGCGGCGAGTGTTTCGTTGAGGTCGGCGGAGCCAAAGCCGGCGCGGGAGGTGGTGATTTCTATGCCGAACCCAAGCCCGTCGTGACCGTTCGACCACCGAGCTCCTGGCACCACTTCAGCAAGGTCGTCTTCGAGAAGGCGTGGTTTTTTACAAAATTGTGAGGTGACGAATGAAAACAGACGACCGATGCACAGAGCGCCCCGTCTACCTCGATCACAACGCGACGACCCCGGTGCTGCCTGAAGTCGTTGATGCCATGCTGCCGTTTCTTGGCGAGCACTTCGGCAACCCGTCGAGTGGGCATGTGTACGGGCGCCACGCACGAGACGCCGTCTCGGTGTCTCGTCGTCGGGTTGCGAGCTTCCTCGGTTGCGACGACGACGAGGTCTTCTTCACGTCGGGGGGTACCGAGGCGAACAATTTGGCCATTCGTGGCGTGGCCGAGGCCGTCTCTGGCCGTCGGCATGTTGTCACGACCGTCATCGAACACCCAGCGACGGCCAACCCCTGTCGCTGGCTCGAGCGGCGAGGCTGGCGCGTCACGCGTGCCGGGGTCGATTCGTTCGGTCAGACGCGCGTCGCGCATGTTCGTGAGGCCGTAGGTGCTGACACCGCGCTGGTGTCGGTCATGCACGCCAACAACGAAACCGGTGTTCTGCAACCGGTCGGCGAGCTCGTCGAGCTGGCACATGCGGTGGGTGCCCTCGTTCATACCGACGCGGCCCAGTCGCTCGGCAAGGTGCGGCTCCAGGTGAGGCAACTCGGAGTCGATCTGCTCAGCGCGGCCGGTCACAAGATGTACGGCCCGAAGGGGGTGGGGGTGCTCTATGTCAAGCGTGGCACGGCTGTTCGGCCGTTGGCGTTGGGCGCAGATCACGAGCGAGGGCTTCGGCCAGGTACCGAGAACGTCGCTGGCATTGTCGGGTTTGGCGTTGCGTGCGAAGCGGCGCAGCGCGACCTCTCTGAGGCGAGCAACCGAATGCAAAGGCTCCGAGATCAGCTCTTCGCCGCCCTCACGAAGAACGTCGCTGGGCTCGAGCTCAACGGAGCGCCAGACCGTCGTCTCCCGAATACGCTCAATGTGCGTTTCCCTCGGGTGCTGGGCTCGGTGTTGTTGGCGGGCGCGCCCGAAATCGCGGCGTCTACTGGTTCGGCCTGCCATGACGGCCACGAAGCCGCGTCTGCCGTGATTCTGGCCATGGGTGTCGACCCAGCCGAAGCGGTCGGCTCAGTTCGCCTGACGTTGGGTCGCGATACGACAGAAGCCGATATTGAAATTGCTGCCGCCGCCCTGGCGCGTTCATGGCGGTCGCTCACGAGTGTCGAATGACCTCGAGGCGTGACTTCGTGGGTCGGCGGCGAACAGGGCACAATCGCTTGATTCTTCACGACAATTTCAGGGTAGCGGCCCGAGCGCCCGTGCCTGACGCTGGCCCTGTCACACAGCCCAAGAGGCGCGCCTATTGCCGGCATGACGTTGATGCTCATGCCCTTCGTCGGTTTCGTCGCGTTGGCGAGCGCCCCGCCCACGTCAGAGGTCGATGAGTCGTTGGTTGCGCTGGTCGACGAGGCCGTCGGCGCGCGCCCAGAGCTCGAGCAAGCCCGCGCCGAAATTCGAGCCGCGCAAGAGCGCGTGCCGCAGGCGCGTTCGTGGCCCGACCCGATGCTGCAGGTCAGCGTGCAGAACGACGGCTTCGGCCGGTGGCAAGTGGGCAAGGCCGAGACGAGCTGGGTGCTGGTCATGGCGTCGCAGACCATACCCTTTCCGGGCAAGCCGGGGCTCCGAGGCGAAATCGCCAACGTCGAAGTGGTCGCTCGGAGCCTCGCGTTCGAACGAACGCGGCTCACCACCGTCGCCGACGTGCGTCGCGCGTACCTCGGGCTCCAGCTGGCCCGTGAGCGCCTTGAGCTGCTGGGGCGACTCGCTTCGCTGCTGACCCAGGCCGTCGAAATCGCTCGGAGCCGCTACGAAACGGGCGACGGCCCCCAGTCAGACGTGCTGCGCGCCCGGCTCGAGCTTTCACGCCTCGAACAATCACGGCTGGTGGTTCAGGCCGCGGAGGAGTCTCAGCTCGAGGCGATGAACCGGTTGCGCTCCCGGCCGCTCGGCACCCCTGTCGCCGTGCGCCCGTTGCGTGAGCTCGGCTTTCCCGCGTTACCCGACGAGCGTGAAGCCGCCCGGCACAGCCTCGAGGTCAGCCCGGAGTGTCTCGCCGCCCGAAGCGCGGTGCGCGGGGCCGCGTTGCAGTACGAGCTGAGCCCGCTGCAGTACCTGCCCGACGTCTCGGTCGGCGCAGGCGTGATGGCTCGGGGCAACCTCGAGCCGATGTGGTCGCTCAGTCTCGGCGTACCTCTGCCCGTGTTCGCTGGTACCAAGCAAGCCCGCGCCGCTGCCGAAGCGCGTGCAAGCCTGGCTTCGGCGAGCCGCGGCGTGGAGGCGCTCGAACAGGTGCTCCGCCTTCGCGTCGCCCAGCGCTTCACCGCTTGGAGAGCGCTCTTGGGCGTTTGGCGCGCCTCCCGCGATCATCTCCTCACCGACTCCGAGGCCGCCGCCCGAGCGACGCTGGCTCAATACCGCGTCGGCCAGGTACCCTTCTCCTCGGTGCTCGAGGCAACCTCGACCGACGTTTCATTGGTCGAAGCCTCGTACGGCGTGCTTGTCGAGGCGTGGCTGCTGGCCATCGCTCAAGACGAGTTGTCGCTCGCCGACGTGAGCGCGGCCAGCGGTTCGACCGAGACCGCGGCTGCGTTCGCCAAGGCCGCTTCTCCACCGGGGGGAATGTGACATGAACTCCGAAACGAAGAAGAAGCATGGTGCGCTCCGCACGCTCTTCGTCGCTGCCCTGGCGACGGTCGCCGCGGGGGCCGCGGGCGCACTCTTCGCAACTGGGCAACCCGAAGCGAGCGCTCCGCCCCCCGAAGCGGCGTCGCGGTACCGCTGCCCGATGCACCCGGGCATCGTGCGCGAGCACCCGGGTGAATGCCCGCTCTGTGGCATGAAGCTCGTGGCATTCGACCCGGGTACGAAGCCCGCGACCGCCGAACGAAAAATTCTCTTCTACCGCTCGCCAATGGACGCCCGCCAGACCTCGCCTGAGCCCGCGAATGACCCGATGGGCATGGCGTTCGTGCCGGTATACGAGCGTGACCCCGCGGCCCACGGCGAGGTCGACGGCTTGGCCCCCGTCGAGATCGATGCCACCCGCCAACAACTCATCGGTCTGCGCACCGCGGCCGTCGACCACGGCGTCGTCGGTGGCAACGTTCGCACCTTCGCCCGGGTCGGCGTTGACGAGACGAAGGTGCGCCGAATCAGCACCAGAGTCAGTGGCTACGTCGAGCGCGTCTTCGTCGACTTCGTGGGCAAACCGGTTCGCGCGGGCCAGCCGCTCTTTGCGCTCTACAGCCCCGAGGTTCTGGCGGCCGAACATGAGTGGCTGACGGCCGCCCGAGCGCAGTCGGCGAGCCTCGTGGCCGCCGCGCGCCAGAAACTCGAGCTGTGGGGCGTGCCCGAAGGCGAACTGCAGCGCCTCGAACGAGAAGGCACGGCGTCTCGAAGCATT
The DNA here is from genome assembly GCA_044225205.1 of Myxococcaceae bacterium. Taxonomy (GTDB): domain Bacteria; phylum Myxococcota; class Myxococcia; order Myxococcales; family Myxococcaceae; genus JAEUJT01. The sequence goes on from JBGAIY010000008.1 coordinate 9,008, forward strand.
GTCTTCGTTTCGCCTGTCACCGGAGTGGTGACGCGCAAAGAGCTGGTCGAGGGGTCGCGTCTCGAGGTCGGCGCCATGCCGTATGAGGTGGTCGACCTGACCACCCTGTGGGTGCTCGCCGACGTTTACGAGACCGAGTTGCGCTTCGTCAGGCCTGGCGTGGGCGCGCGGCTCAGCCTCGCGGCCTACCCGGGGCGCGCGTTCGTCGGCGAGGTGCTCTTCGTCGACCCGGTGCTCGACCCCACGCGTCGCACCGCCCGCGCGCGGCTGGCTTTCGCCAACGCCCACGGAGAACTGAAGCCCGAAATGTTCGGAGAAGTCATCATCGACCGGCCAGAGCGAAACGTGACTCGCGTGCCGACCGACGCGCTCATTCGCAGCGGCACCGAAGACGTCGTCTTCGTGGCGCGAGGCGAGGGGCGCTTCGAGCCCCGGCGGGTGACGCTCGGCGAGGTGGGCCGCGACTGGGCCGAGGTGGTCGAAGGCGTCTTTGACGGCGAGGTGGTTGTCACGCGTGCGAATTTTCTCGTCGACTCCGAGTCGAGGCTGCGCGCCACGCTCGCGAGGCCGAAATGATTCGCGCGACGATTCGCTTCTCGGCCGAGCACCGGTACCTCGTCATCGCCCTGGTGGGCGTGGCGCTGGCGTTCTCTTGGTATTCGGTGAACACCATTTCGCTCGATGCGCTGCCCGACCTGTCAGACACCCAGGTCATCGTCTACTCCAAGTGGGACCGCAGCCCAGACCTCGTCGAAGACCAGGTGACGTACCCGCTCGTGACCGCCCTGTTGGGAGCGCCTCGCGTGAAAGCGATTCGCGGGTTCTCTGACTTTGGTTTCAGCTTCGTCTACGTCATTTTTGAAGACGGCACCGACCCGTATTGGGCGCGAACGCGTGTGCTCGAGTATCTTTCGAAGATACAACCTCAGCTGCCAGCCGGAGTTCGAACCGAACTCGGGCCCGACGCGACGAGCGTCGGCTGGGTGTTTCAGTACGCCCTCGTCGACCGCACCGGAAAGCACGCAGCTGACGAACTGCGAACGTACCAAGACTGGTTTCTTCGGTATTCGATTCAGTCGGTGCCCGGCGTCTCGGAGGTCGCGACGGTGGGCGGCCAGGTTCGTCAGTAGCTGAGTCTCGACTCGGTCATCGCCGCGGTGCGTGCTGGCAACAACGACGTGGGTGGTCGCCTCGTCGAACTGGCGGGCCGCGAATACATGGTTCGGGGCCGAGGCTACGTCAAAAAGCTGGAGGACCTCGAGCGGCTCGTCTTGAAGAGCGAGGGCGGCACCGCGGTCACCGTGAAAGACGTCGCCACCGTGACGCTCGGCCCAGAGATGCGGCGCGGCCTCGCCGACCTCGACGGCGAAGGCGACGTCGTGGGTGGCATCGTCGTCATGCGGCAAGGAGAAAACGCGCTCGCCGTCATCAACCGCGTCAAGCACCGGCTCGACGAACTCAAACCGTCAATGCCGGCCGGCGTGGAGGTCGTCACGACGTACGACCGCTCGGAACTCATCGTGGCGGCGATCGAGACGGTGAAAGACAAGCTCATCGAAGAGCTCGTCGTCGTCTGTCTCGTCATTCTCTTGTTTCTCTGGCACTTTCCGTCGTCGGTCGTGCCCATGGTCACCATACCCGTGTCGGTGGCGCTCGCGTTCATACCGATGAAGCTCATGGGGCTGTCGGCCAACCTCATGTCGCTCGCCGGCATCGCCATTTCCATCGGTGTTTTGGTCGACGGTGCGATCGTCGAGGTCGAAAATGCCTACAACCGCATCTACCAGTGGAAACGAGACGGCCAGAAGGGCGACTTTCACCGAGTGAGGCTCGAGGCCTTGCTCGAGGTGGGCCCGGGCGTCTTCTTTTCGCTCTTGGTCATCGCGGTCGCTTTCATGCCGGTGTTCACGCTGGTTTACCAAGAAGGCCGCGTGTTCAGGCCACTCGCTGTCTCGAAGAACCTGGCCATGGCCATCGCCGCGTTGCTGGCGATTACGCTCGACCCGGCCATGCGCATGCTCTTCGCGCGCGTCGACCCCTTCGCTTTCAGGCCGCGGTGGTTGGCGAGCCTGGCGACCACGCTGCTCGTCGGCCGCTACCGTGCAGAAGAGGCGCACCCGGTGAGCCGGGTGCTTCATCGGCTCTACGAGGGCCCGTGCCGCTTCGTGCTGAGGCACCCGAAGGCGACCATTCTGGTCGCGGCCGGGCTGGTCGCGACCACGGTGCCACTCGCGCTGACGCTCGGCACGGAGTTCATGCCTCCGCTTCGCGAGGGCACGTTGCTTTTCATGCCGTCGGCCTTGCAGCCGGGCCTGTCGGCCACCGAAGCGCAGCGGGTGCTGCAGAGCCAGAACCGCCTTTTGCGCTCGGTGCCCGAGGTGGCGCGGGTCTTCGGCAAGGCCGGGCGCGCCAACACGGCGACCGACCCCGCGCCCTTCTCGATGATGGAGACCACCGTCACCCTGAAGCCAGAGCGCGAGTGGCGCGAGAAGCCACGCTGGTACTCTTCGTGGGCACCCGAGTGGCTCAAGCGCCCCCTTCGCGCGGTGTGGCGAGACCGAATCACCGAAGCCGAACTCGAGGCCGAGCTCGACGAGAAGCTGCGACTGCCCGGTCTCTCCAACGCGTGGACGATGCCGATCAAAGGCCGGCTCGACATGCTCTCGACCGGCATTCGCACGCCCGTCGGCATCAAAGTCGTGGGCGCTGACCTCGCGGTCATCGAGCGCATCGGGCTCGAGGCGGCGGCCGCCGTGTCGAACGTGCCCGGCACCCGAGGCGCGTATGCCGAGCGGGTCGCCGGTGGGTCGTTTCTCGACTTTGAACTCAAGCGTGACCAGCTCGCGCGCTACGGGCTGTCGGTCGACGACGCGAACCTGCTGGTCATGACCGCGGTCGGAGGCGACGTGCAGAGCGTCACCGTCGAAGGTCGCGAGCGCTACGGCATCAACGTTCGCTATGCCCGTGACTACCGTGACGACGTCACGAGCCTCAAGCGCGTGCTCGTGCCGCTGCCAGGTGGGGGCGGGCCCATTCCGTTCGAGGCCATTGCCGAGGTGCGGCTCACGACGGGGCCGTCGATGATTCGCGACGAGAACGGCCTGCTCACGGGCTACGTCTTCGTCGACTTCGACAGCACGAAGGCAGACCTCGGCGGCTACGTCGACGAGGCGAAGAGGGCCGTCGCCAGCAGCGTCGCTCTGCCGCCAGGGTATGCGCTGAGCTGGAGCGGCCAATACGAGAACATGCTGCGCGTGAAAGAACGGTTGAAGTTGATTCTCCCCGTCACGTTGCTGCTCATTTTCGGCTTGCTGTACCTCAATACGAAGTCGGCCTTCAAAGCGGCGGTGGTGATGCTGGCCGTGCCCTTCTCGGCCGTCGGGGCGCTGGCGCTGTTGGCGCTGCTCGGCTACCACCTGTCGGTCGCGGTGTGGGTGGGCCTCATTGCGTTGATGGGCCTCGACGCCGAGACGGGCGTGTTCATGCTGTTGTTTCTCGACTTGTCGGTCGACGACTTTCGCAAGCGGGGTGCGCTCAAGACCCGTGCTGACCTGGTCGAGGCGATTGTGCATGGAGCCGTCAAGCGCGTTCGCCCCAAGGCCATGACGGTCTGCGCGGCGATGCTCGGGCTGCTCCCCATTATGTCGTCGACCGGCACCGGGGCCGACCTGATGAAGCGCATCGCCGCGCCGATGGTCGGGGGGCTCGTGACGAGCTTCGCGCTCGAGCTGCTCGTCTACCCGGCCATTTACTTTTTGTGGCTGCAGCGACGGTCTGGCGGGCGACCAGACGCCTTGACGTGGGCCTGAGTCGCGTGAGGCCCGAAGCTTCGCCGAGGTGAAACGTTCATTGAGGAGACGCCCGAGGTGCGCGACAACCTCGCCATGCTCACCGCTCTCGTCGTGTCGTTGGGTGTCGGGGCCGTGCCCGCCGACGTCGTGCTCGAACGCACCGTACCGGCCCCGGTCGCAACGGTATTTTCGGCGCTGACCACCGTCGACGGAGCGAAGTCGTTCTTCGCCCCCGACGCCCGCATCGAACCGAAGGTCGGCGGTGCGTACGAGTTGTATTTCGCGCCTGACGCGCCTCTCGGCTCGAAGGGGAGCGACGGCTGCCAGGTCATCGCGCTCGAGCCCGACCACCAGCTCGTCGTGAGTTGGAATTTTCCTCCGTCGCTGGCGGTGCTCAGAGCGTCGAAGGCCCACACGGTCGTCACCTTTGAATTTTCCGAAACCAAAGACCACCAGACGAAACTGCGTCTGACCCAGTCAGGCTGGAAAGACACCCCCGACTTTCACCAGGGCCGCGACTATTTCGCCAAAGCGTGGAACGTGGTGCTTTCGAGGCTCGAACACCGGTTTCGCGTGCGCCCCATCGACTGGAAGGCGCCGTGGGCCGTGACGCCACCCGAGGCCCTCTCGTTCTTGAACGGAACGTGGCGGCTCAAAGACGGCTCGTATGAAGAGGTGTGGTCGGCCCACCCGGCCGGCTTGGTCGGCATGTCGCGCAGCTTCAAGAACGGCCGCCCGAACTTTTACGAGCTGTCGACCGTGGAGCGCGAGGGCGACGAGCTCGTGCTGAGCGTGCGCATGTTCACGCCCGGCCTCGCGAACGCCGCCAAGACCGAGGCGAAACCGCTGCGCCTCCATTTGCGCTTCAGCCAAGACCTCGTCGCCCACTTCGTCAGCGAAGGCGGCGACGGGGTCGAAGTGTCGTACCGCTTGGGCCGCGGCGTCAGAGCGCCCGACCGCTTAGACGTTCGGGTGCAGCGGCCTGGGCAACCCGACGAGGTGTATGACTTCGAGCGCGCGCCGCCGTCGCCGGGTCTGCCCAAAACCACGTCGAACTGACCCGCCCCCAGAAATCGCCGGAGGGGGAATATTTCGCCGATACGTTGCAGCAAGAATTGCGTTCTGTCGGTGTCGGTGTCGGTGTCGTGACTGTGTTTCACCCATCGGCGACCGGTGACGTTCGTGCCCCGCGCTTGGCTCGCGGTGCGTGGCCGTTGCGCCTTGTGCGTCGCTGACCCCGTTGTGTGCCCTTTCTTGCTCGTTGGAGCGTGCCCGTGCACTCGTACCGTCATGTGTTGAAGGCCGCCTGTGTCGCGGCGTTGGTCGTGCCCTGCCTGTCGTTCGCGCAGACCTCGGTGCTCACCGGCACCGTCGTCGACACGGTGACGAAGAAGCCGCTGGTCGACGTGGTCGTCACGGCCACCAGCCCCGCGCTGCAGGGCGAACAAATCGCGGTGACCGACTCGTCGGGTTCGTTTCGGGTGCCGCAATTGCCGTCGGGCACCTATTCGCTGAAGTTCGAACGCGAGGCGTACAAGCTCTTCACCCGGGCCGACATACCGCTGCGCATTGATCACACGATTCGCGTCAACATCGAGCTGCAGCCCGAAGCGCTGGAGTCGGAGGTCATCACCATTGTCGAGTCGGCGCCCATCGTCGACATCGGGTCGACGACGACCGGCGTCACCGTGGCCCACGACCTGATCGACCGGTTGAGCGTCGTGGCTCCGAATGGCGGCGGGGTTCGTTCGTTCGACGCGCTCGCGGCCATTGCCCCGCAGGTGGTGACCGACACGTACGGGCAGGGCTTTTCGGGCGCGCAGTCGCCCGAGAACAGCTACCTCGTCGACGGCGTGTCGGTGTCAGACCCGGCGTTCGGCACGAACGGGGCGCAGTTTCCCGTCGATTTTGTCGAAGAGGCCAACGTCATCACCGGCAGCTTCATGCCCGAATATGGCCGCGCCACCGGCGGCGTGTTGAACGTCACCACGAAGTCGGGAGGCAACGAGTTTCACGGCTCGGTGTGGGCGAACGTCACCCCGGGGGTGTTGACGGGCGTCGCGCCCGCCATCAAGAACGACTCGTCGGTGTCGGTGACCCAGAGCCGGCTGTGGAACACGGTCGACTTCGGCGCCGAAGTCGGTGGGCCCATCATGAAAGACCGGCTGTGGTTCTACGTCGGCTTTTCACCGTCGTTCGTGCGCACGCAAGACACGCGCACGCTGCGCCGGTTCTTGTTGAACGACGGCAAAACCAACTTTCTCTACAGCGACGACGGCTTCATCAAGAGTGAAGAGCTGGCGGGCACGTACCGCGCTCGCTTCGACGACACCCGCGCCTACAGCTTCATCGCGAAGCTGACGTTTCTCATCAATACCGACAATGCGGTGGCGGTGTCGTTGGTGGGGTCTCCGCAGACCAACGTCGTACCGTATTCGTTTCGCGAACGGCAGCTGGGCGGAGTGCTGAACACGAACAACAGCACGAGCCTCTCGGTGAAGTACACCGGCGGTTTTCTCGACAAGCACCTGTTGGTCGACGCGACGTTCGGGTGGTTTCACATCGACAACGCGGCCATGCCGAGCGACGGGTCAGACTTCAATTCGTCGGCCGGTTCGTCGACGGTGCCGTCGGTCACCTACCGACGTGAGAACGTCGACCTCGGCACGCCGGGCCATTCGATTGCCGAATTCGAGACGCTCTCGGCCGAGAACGCCGCGCTGTGCACGTCGGGCCAAGGCACGGTGGCGGTGCGCGGGGCGCAGCGGTTCTTGATGGCCTGCCCGGCCACGAGCTCGGGGTCGACCTACACCATTGGCGGCTTTGGCTACATGCAACAGCAGGTGCTCGACCGGGTGACCGAGAAAGTCGCCGTCACGTTCATGCGCCAAGCGTTGGGTCACCACATTTTCAAAGCGGGCCTCGACCTCGAACAAATGCGGTACGACATCAAAAAGGGGCTGTCGGGCGGAGTCGCGTTTCTCGAGAACACCACCGGCACCCGCTTCGACGACTTTCGGCAGTACGGGTACCTCGTCGGGCCCCACGCGCCGCTTGTGCAGAAGTACGTGCGGTCGACCCCGGCGTCGACGGGCACGGCGGCGTTCATTCAAGACAGTTGGTCGATTCTCGACCTGCTGACGGTGAACGCGGGGCTGCGGTACGAGACGCAGCAGCTCTTCACCGCCGACGGCAACTTGGGCATGACGCTCAACAACCTGCTCTCGCCGCGGGTCGGCGTGATCTACGACTTCACGCAGCAGGGCCGTTCGAAGCTCTTCGCGAACTACGCGCGGTACTACGAAGCCGTGCCCATGAGCATGGCCGACCGCGCGCTCACGGGTGAAAGCCAAATCGCCGCGCGGCGCTTCGCTTCACGCACCTCGAGCCGACCCGGGTGCAACCCGTTGGCCGACCTGGGGCAGACCACTGACCTCAACGCCTGCTTGAGCCCAGCGAACTACCAAGACCTCTACACGCTGGGCCGGCCGACCCAGGTGAACCGCTTCTTTCGGCTGACCGGGCAGGGCAAGACGCCGGTCGACCCCGACCTGCAGGCGCAGAGCACCGACGAAGTGGTGGTCGGCGGAGAATATGAAGTCATTCGCAACGGCCGCGTGGGTGCGACCTACACGCACCGCAACATGAACGCGATCATCGAAGACATGTCGCTCGACGAAGGCAGCACCTACTTCATCGGCAACCCCGGGTATGGGTTGGGCCAGACGTTTCCCAAAGCGGTGCGTGACTACAACGCGGTGACCGTTTCGTTCACCAAGGCGTTTTCTGATTCGTGGTTGGCGCAGGCGAGCGCGACCTGGTCTTCGCTGTACGGCAACTACAACGGCCTGTTTCGCCCCGAGACGGGCCAGCTCAACCCCAACATCAATTCAGACTTCGACTTGATTTCGCTCATGGCGAACCGGCTGGGCCCGCTCGACGCCGACCGCACCTATTTCATCAAAGCGTTCGCGGCGAAGGAGTTCGTGGTGGGCTCGTCGTTCGCGTTCAACCTGGGGCTCAGCTACAACGGCGTGTCGGGCCAACCCATCAACTCTCTCGCGGCGCACCCCACGTACGGGTCGAACGAGTCATTCGTGTTGCCGCGCGGCTCGGCCGGCCGCCTGCCGTGGAACCATTCGATCAACCTGAAAGCGACGGCGACCTACCGCATCAACCGCGACCAGGCGGTGCAGTTCTCGGTCGACGCGTTCAACGTGCTCAACTTTCAAGCGGTCACGACCGTCGACGAAACGTTCTCGACCAAAGACTTGCTGCCGGCGGTCATTGCTCCGGGGCAGACACCGCAACAGGTCGCGTGCATCGCCGGAGACGGCACCGACCCCGGCTGCAAAGGCGGCAAGTTGGGCACGGTCAAGAAGAACGGCGACTCGGGCATCGAGCCGGCCTCGGTGAACGACCTGAACCCCAACTTCAAGCGGCCGACGTCGTACCAGGCGCCCATTTCGATTCGGTTGGGGCTCAAGTTCACGTTCTGAAGGCCGTGGTGCGGGTCGTCGCCCTTTCTGAGTGTGCCCGCGGCGCTTTCGGTGAAAACCGTTACATTTCGAGGCCTTGCATGGTCGCGAAATGCGAATTCCACCGCGGAGCGTCGGCTCCTACCGTGCCTTGCATGAAAAGCGTGGGGGCGATGTGCGTGATTCTGACGGTCGCGGGGTGTGGCTTTAGCCGCGAACAGAACGACAACAATGGCGTCAACCAGGCGCTGACGCTCAGCCGAGCAGGAGGCCCGCTCGCCGCGCACAACCCGGTGACCGTCGGTATTCAACGGCTCGAGGTCGGCACGTACCACTGCGTCGATCACCCTGGCAGCCCGAGCTTCGGCTCGCTCCCGGGCACCGGCCCGTGGACGGAGTGTGCCTACGCGGGGAAGCCCGCACCCATTGAAGCCATTGTCGACGCGCATTGCGATGACGGCGCCTGCACCACGCGCGTCATTGACGCAGGCCATGTCGAGCTCACGTCGACGGTACGGTCGGGGGCGGTCACGCTCCACGTCAGCGCCCGGCTGACGTCTGGGTTGCTCGTCAGCGATGAGTGGGTGCTTGATTTCGTCGCCGTCGACTCGATTGACGTGCGATGCGTTGAGTGGGCCGAGTGCCCCGGCCCGAACGCGATCTTCGCTGGCACGAAGTTGACCCTGCGGGTCGTGCCCTTGAGCGCCCAGGGGGCCGTCGTCGCCCAACTGAAGTACGCCGTCGAGCCCGCCGACCTGCTCGAACTGACACCGAGCGAGACGATGCCGTCGACGGTCGATGCCGCACTTCGATTTTTCACGGTGCGTGCGCTCAAACCGGGCCTGGCGACGCTGCGTTTCACTTCGGCTGGGCTCGACGTGACCCAACCATTTCGCATCGTGAGCACCGACGACGCCGTTCGCGGCCGCGTGTGGCACATCGCGAAAGACACCGACTTGTTCGCCACGTCGAACAACCCCCTCGGAGAACCACTGGGCGAAACGCTCGACGTGAAACGGTTCAAGAACACTTCGGGGCAACTGGTTGAACTGATGGTGGGCTGGGAACTGCGCGACGGCACGGTCGCCCTCGGTGGCGCGAAGGGGGTGAAGTCGAACGTCGCCGACTTCGTTCGACCTGCCGGGCACCGCTCCGATGACCAACCCCAACTCGCCCGGTTCTTGGTCGACCCGTTTGTCGTGCCCGCGGGTCAACGGGTCACCCTCAGCGCGCAGGCCGACCTGGCGGTGCTGAGCCAGTCGTTCGGCGTTCAGATCACCGACGTGCCTTGAAGCGATTTCGCGACCTCGAAAGTGGCGCGCCCGGGGCGAGTTGAATGCTCGCCTCGAAGACCGAATGAGATGCGATACGCATTAGGCTCAAGAGCGGTGGTTGAATTTCCGCGTCGGGCCGGTCGGGGTTATGGGGCTCATTCCACGGGCCGTGCCGCAGCCACAAGGTCGTCAGAGTCGTAGGCCGCATCAGTGAGGAGAGGATGCGTCCCCCTGCGTTTTGGCAGCCACCGCACCCACTCACGTTGTTCATCGACCGGCGTTCGCACCGCGTGCTCCCGCGTCGTGGTGGGCGAGCCACGCGCCGACAAGCAAGTCACCCGGTGCGTTGCGCCGCCACGTTCATCGACCCGGTGTCATCGCCGCCAGAGCCCGCGTCGTCGGTGGGCGACCAACGCCGCGAGCCACGCGCCGACGAGCAAGTCACCCGGTGCGTTTTGGCAGCCACAGCGCCCACTCACGTCGTTCATCGAGCCAGCGTCAGCGCCGGCTGAGCCCGCGTCGGTGATGGGCGGCGTTCCCCCGTCGCCGGTGGTCGGGGGCGTGCCGGCGTCTGGGCCGCTCGACGACCCGGCGTCGACGGGTGGCGTGGTGCCGGCGTCGAGCCTGGTACCGGCGTCGAACATGACGCCCGCGTCGAACTGTTCGGGGTGCACCGGCTTGGGCGGCGGCATGCGCAGCAGCCACCCGACCGTCTTCGTCTCGCGGGTCACGTTGCCCGCGGTGTCGGCGACTTCGGCTTCGACCTCGGTGTCGAGTGCGCTCAATGGCGCGGTCAGCGCGACCTCGACCACGCCACTGGTCGCCGCGGGCGGTGGGGCCAATGGGGTACACGCCTGACCTTGCGGTCGCACACACACCTTCAACGAATTCGGAGCGATGCCATCGCCCACGTCGGCGGTGCCGACCCGAAGCCCGTTGACGGTGCCACCGTCGGTGACGCCCACCAGGTGCAAGGTGGGCCGAATGGTGTCGGTGTCGAATTCGGGGCCCCACCCCGCGCCGGTGTCGAGCCAACGAGACAGAATGCCCAGCTCGTCGGCGGTGATGCTCGTGGGGTGACTCGGCCCGAAGTCGATGTCGTCGGCACGGCTGTCGTCGGTCAGCCCGTCGGCGCGCCGGTTGGCCGCTTTCCAGTACAACAGGCTCTGACGGGCGCTCAGCAGGTGCACCCATTTCGACAGCCACGGTTTGTTGAGCGCCGGGTAACTGCCCGTCGGCCCGCGGGTACCACCCGAACCGACACAGCCCTGCGTCGAGTCTTCGGCCAAGCACCGGTAGGTCGACGGGTCGCTCGGGTATTCGCCGGTCAGTTGCTCGGCGCGGGGTTGGTCGAGCCGCAGGCCTCCCTTCGCGTCGGGGCCCTGGTGGCACGACACGCACCGTGACTGAAAAATCGGCCAGACGTCTCGGGCGAACTCGAGGCGGTACCCAAAGCTGGCGACCGTCTTCACCGCGACCGCGTCGCCCGACCCACCCGTCAACAACGGCACGGTGCCCTCGCCCAAGCGGTGGGTGGGGGTGGTGTCTTTGAACGCCTCGGTCGACTCGAAGGGCAGGTTCGTCGCCGAATCGCTGTGCACGTGGCACCCGTTGCAGGTTTTCACTTCGGCGGGGCGAACGTGCTGCCAGGTCTGGTCGGTGTTGAGCGTGAGCCCGTTGCAGTCAATCGTCTGCATCAGGTAGGGAAAATTGCCGGGCAGCCGAACGCGAAACGACGTGTCGGCGTCTCCGAGCTGGTCTTTGGGGGCTCCGGGTTTGCGCACGGCGAATTCGCCGACAATCAGCACGCGCTCGCCGGTCGGTGCGTAGGCGTGCCGCTGCGCTTCGCCCGAGCGCGTCGGCAGCACGCCCAGAATGCGCACGCCACAAATGTCGTCGTCTCGGTAGACGCCGGTGTCGCTGCCCTGCAGCGTGAAATTGCCGCTCGGCTCATTGAAGCGTTGGGTCGCTTGGTCGACGAAGTGGGTCTCTCGGTGAATGAGCGACGCGGCGCCCAGCACCGCGAACGGGGTGCCGTGCTCGAGCACGCGGTCGCCCGGAGGCGCCGATTCGACCGTCGGCACGACCGCCGGTGCCGGCACGCCCATGATGTCGGCGTACGGCACCACGGCCCGCGCCATGAATTCGTGAAACTCTTTGCGGTTGACCAGGGCGACCAGCTGGTTCGGGTGCCCGAGCGGCACGTTCGTCGAAGGCAAGGGCCCCGGGTACCGGTAGATGCCCGTGTCGCAATAGGGGTTGTCGCCGTAGCTCGAAAAGTAGCTGGTGGCGGTGTCGACCGTGGTCTTGCCCGTGGCCGTCGAACAGTCGCCGATGCCCCAGGTCATCATCAGCCCGTTGCCGGGGAGCGCGGCGGGGTGACCCAACTTGCCGGCCCGGTGAATGGGGTCGCTGTAGCCGGGCAACAGAGGCAACGGCGCCGGCATGGGCCCCGCTTCAGAGTCGCTTTGCGACGACCACGCGGCCAGCCGAACTTGGTCTTTCGGGCGAAACACCGACCTGGTCGGAGCCACCTCGTACCCCAGGCCCTCCTGCCCCGGCGCCGGCAGTGGAAACCCGACGATGTTGCCCAGCCCGAGGTTGTTGGCGCGGTAGTACTCCCCCGTCCACACGCGGCCGTCGGTGGTTTGGGTGACGAAATGCGCCGCCATGTGGGTGGCGAGGTGGTTTTCGTATTCTCCGCCCGAGACGAGGGTCGGGTCAGACAGGTGTTGCCCGTAGAGCGCGAACGGTACGGCGCCGTCGGGGTTCTGCACGAAGAGGTGAAAGAAGTTCTGCAGCGTGCCGCACGACCCGGGCGAATTCGCGTGGCGAAAGGGCAGCGCGCCGAACACCTGCCACGACGAATAGACCAGCCGCCCGTCGACCAGCGGGTACGGGTGCAGCTCGCCGCCGAGCGCATGGTGACTCGCGAGCTCGGCGTTGCGGCCGTCGACGTCCATCGTGAAAATTTGCGGAGCCGGGCCGTTGGTGTTGGTGCAGGTGACGGCGGTGCGGTGCGCGCCTGACCGCGTCGACGTGAAGGCCAGCCGCCCGTTCGCAAGCCACGCCGGGCCGAAGTCGTAGTCGCCGGCGCGGTGGGGCAACGGGGTGAGGGTGCCCGTGGCCACGTCGACCAAGTACAGTTGGGCCTCGGTGCTGGTGAGCGATTGGCCGGGGTAGTCGCGGCCGTCGGCGTGAAATGGCGTCAGCGACCCGCGAAACACGCTGAAGGCAATGGTCTTGGCGTCGAATGACACGGCCGCGTCGAGCGCGGTGCACGCCTTGGCGGCGGTCGACGGGCCGATGCAGTCGAAGAGCACCCGCTCGTGGCCGCTGCCGTCGTTGAACACCAAATCACACGGCGCGACCCAGTCGCCGAGCATGCGGCCCGTTTCGGGCAGCATTTCGACGACGTCGCCGTTGGGCAACCCCGCCACGGGCGACGAGGTGCGCGGGCACCGCGAATAGACGAAGGGCGCCTCGGCGCGCACGTTCGCCGAGGCGAACACCAGGCCCACGAACAGGAGCCCCAGCATTGGTTTGACCGTCGAAGGGGGGGAGGCCACGTTGAACAAGACAGAGCCGGCGGGCGCGACGTTGCACCCACCGGCTCGAAAGACTAACCGATTGAAATGTCGGTGGCCGAGCGACTCAGTAGCGGTAGTGGTCGGGCTTGAACGGGCCTTCGATGGTCACGCCCAGGTACTTCGCCTGGGTGTCGGTGAGCTTGGTGAGTTTCGCACCCACCTTGTCGAGGTGCAGGCGGGCGACGTGCTCGTCGAGTTTCTTGGGCAGCACGTACACTTTGCCGGCCTCGAACTTGTGACCCGTGTCGATGGCGCCCCAGAGCGCGAGCTGCGCGAGCACCTGGTTCGAGAACGAGTTCGACATGACGAACGACGGGTGGCCCGAAGCGCAGCCCAGGTTTACCAAGCGGCCGCGCGCCAGCACCGTGAGGCGCTTGCCGTTGGGGAAGATGAATTGGTCGACCTGGGGCTTGATGTTCTCTTCGCGAATTTCGGGGTTCTTCTCGAGCCACGAAATTTGAATTTCGCTGTCGAAGTGGCCGATGTTCGCCAAAATCGCGCCGTCTTTCATTTTGTTCATGTGTTCGCCGGTGACGACGTCGACGCAGCCGGTCGCGGTGCAAATGACGTCGGCCATGGGGGCCGCTTCTTCCATGGTGAGCACCTGGTAGCCCTCCATGGCGGCTTGCAGCGCGTTGATGGGGTCGATTTCAGTGACGATGACGCGCGCGCCCATGCCGCGGGCCGACTGCGCGCAGCCCTTGCCGACGTCTCCGTACCCGGCGACAACCACGACCTTGCCGGCGATCATCACGTCGGTGGCGCGCTTGATGCCGTCGAGAAACGACTCGCGGCAGCCGTAGAGGTTGTCGAACTTCGACTTGGTGACCGAGTCGTTCACGTTGATCGCGGGGGTCTTCAACGTGCCGAGCTTCATCATTTCGTAGAGCCGGTGCACGCCCGTGGTGGTCTCTTCAGACAGGCCGCGAATGCCGTCGGCGCCTTTGAACAGCTCGGGGTGCTTGTTGTGCACCCACAGGGTCAAGTCGCCGCCGTCGTCGAGAATGAGGTTCGGGCCTTGCCTTTTTGAAGGCGAACAGCTGCGCTTCGAGGCACTGGTCGGCTTCTTCGAGGGTCTGCCCTTTCCACGCGAAGACGGGCACGCCCGACTTGGCAATGGCCGCGGCGGCGTGGTCTTGGGTCGAGAAGATGTTGCAGCTCGTCCACGTCACTTCGGCGCCGAGCGAGACCAGGGTCTCAATCAACACCGCCGTCTCGATGGTCATGTGCAAGCAGCCAGCGACGCGCGCGCCTTTGAGCGGCTGTTGGCCTTTGTATTGGGCGCGCAACGCCATGAGGCCGGGCATTTCTTTCTCGGCAATGGTGATTTCTTTGCGGCCCCATTCGGCCAGCGAGAGGTCGGCGACTTTGTAAGCGGGGTAGGTGGTCTTGTTTTCCATGTGGGGCTCTTGGGGCAGGTACGTCGAAAAATTGAAGCGGCGGGGTGACGGCGAACTACCCTCGTGCCGCGGCCGAGGGGTAAGGGGTTTTTGGTTTCTGGGCGACCCAGGCGTGCCATTGCAGCGACGCGTCGGGGCCGCTGGGGTGAAAGGCTTGCGGTATGACGACCGACCCCACGTCGTTCAGGCCCGCGTCTTCGAACAGGCGCTTGAGCCCGTCGGGAGGAAAGCCCAGCCAGACGTCGCCGTTGTCGGCGCGCAGCTCGTCGTGGGTGTGGGGCAGGTAGTCGAGCACCACGAGGTGGCCTCCGCGGCCCAGCAGCCGGGCGAACGACGCCACCGCTTGGCCGGGCCGAGACGCGTGGTGCAGTGAGCGGCCGGCGAAGACCAGGTCGGCACCACCCGCCGCGTCGACCCGCTCGATCAACGCCGAGTCGTCGTAGCTGCCCGAAAACAACGACACGTGGTGAAACCCGCGTTGGGCCACCCGCTCGGCGACGCGCGCCAGCTGCGCCCGGCTCCGCTCGACGGCGATGACGCGTTGGTACAGCGGCGCCAGCACGTCGAGCACGAGGCCGTCTCCGGTGCCCACGTCAATGGCGAGTTGCCTTGCGGGCAGCAGCAACGAGAGCGCCGCCAGGTGGGCCAAGTGCTCGGGAGACGACGCGATGGTCGCCCCGGCGCTCGGCGCCACCGCTTCGAAGTGCGTGCGGCCGTGGTCTTCGCGCGCGGCCACCACGCCCGGCACGCGAGCCAAGCTGCCGTCGGCCAAGCACAGCCGTCGACCCTCGGCGGTCGCGTCGGCCACCACCGGGTCGGCGTCAACGACCTCGGTCACCGTGCGCAGAAAAATGCGAGTGCCGTCGCGCCGGGCTTCGAGCAACCCCGCTTCGCGCAACGGGGCCACCTTGCGGCTGACCTGCGGCTGGCTGTCGTTGAGCAACGTCGCGAGCTCAGACACCGACAGCTCGTCGGCCGCGCACAAGGCCAGCATTTGCAGGCGGTCGGGCTCGGCGAAAATTCGAAACAGGTCGACCCGTGACAGCCGAGGGCTCGGCGGCAAAGCGCCGGCGCCAGCACCGCGTGTGGGGAGCGTCAGGGTCACGAGTCATTAATATGCCTGTATGTGTATTGATGCAAGTAGATGATTATGTGGATGAAATTTCTCGTGAATTTATTTCTGTTGAAGTGATGTCGCGGGTTGGGCGTCGGTGCCGGGGCTCGCGTTGAGGCGAGGTGCGTTGGGCGCGTCTTCGGTCAAATCAAAGGAGTACGGGCATGTCATGGCGAAGGGTGGCTTTGTTGTCGGCGCTGATGGCAACGGCGGGGTGTGCGCAGCTGCGAGACTTTCTTCGGGCCGCGGTGCAAGAACCGGCATTCGTCTTCAAGCGGCTCGCGCTCGAGAATGCGTCGTTGTCGGGGCTGACGCTCGACACGGTGTGGTCGCTGACCAACCCCAACAGCGTCGGCATTTCGCTCGCCTCGGTCGACTACGCGTTGTTCATTGAAGACAAGCAGGTGGTGGCGGGCGCCCCGAAAGAGGGCCTGCAAATCGCCCCCAATGCATCGAGCGACCTCCACTTTCCCGCGCAGGTGAAGTTTCAAGACGTCGTGGCCGTCGTCGACACGTTTTTGAACAAAGACACCGCGCACTACCGGGCCGAAGGTTCGGTGGGCGTGCAGACGCCGCTGGGGTTGCTCCGGTTGCCGCTCGCGAAGTCGGGTGAGTTCGAAGTGCCCAAGGTGCCGGCGGTGGTGTTCGGCAACCCGCGGGTGTCGAACTTGTCGATTCAGGGGGTGACCATCGACTTTCCACTGCAGGTGACGAACAAGAACAGCTACGCCTTGCCGGTGGCCGGGCTGGTGGGCGCCGTCACGCTCGCGGGCAGCAACGTCGGTACGTTGTCGACCGGCAACTTGGGAGCGCTCGACGGCCGTGGCACGCGGGAGGTGTCGGTGCCGCTCACGGTCAATTTTCTGAGCGCCGGCATGGGGGTGTTCAATGCGGTGCAGCAGGGGCGGGCTGACCTGCGGTTCGCAGCTCACATACAATCAGACACGGTGCACCTCCCGCTCAACATTCAACAACTCGTGAACTTCGCTCGATGACCCAAGTGCCTGCGGTGCCGGCCGCGTTGCCCGCGTCGAATGAGAAGCCGGCGTGGGTGGTCACGCTCGTCGCCGCGGCGCTGCCGCTGTTGGCCACGCCGCTCGGGCTCGCGTTGCTCGCGTTCTTCGCGCCCTCGGTCGCCGCCGCCACCGACCTGAGCCGGCGTGCTTCGGTCGGCACCGCGTTCGAAGAAGGCGGGAGCTGGATGCACGTCGTTACCGTTGCTGGCGTCGTTGCCGGCGTCGGCTGCGCCGGGGTGGTCGCGCTCATGAGCCGGTGGAAACAGGGGGCGAGCCCACTCGCGGCGTTCTCGGTGGCGTTGGTGGTGGCCGCGGGCGTCGTGGGTACACGGTTTGGCCTGAACGCGGTCGTGAACGTGCTCGGCAGCGTGAACCCGGTCGACCGCCGAATCATCGCGTTCGCCGCCGTTCACGAAACCTGGTGGGCGTGGGTCTACGCGCTGCTCGTGGCGGCGAGTGTGTTGGCGCTCTTCGCGCTCTCGTTCGTCGCTGAATACTTGGGTCGACTCAGCACCGAAGACTCGACGCCGCGCCGCTTTAGCCTGGTCAACGCCATTGGCTTGGGGGCGCTCAGCGTGTGGCTCGTTTCGAGCGCCGCCCGCGAGTTGGCCTGGTCGGCCGCCACCGCGTACATGGCGCATGCGTCGGTGTTCGACCGGGCGACGCTCGTGGTCGACGCGGTGATGCAAATGCGCATGGCCCAGCACTTCGCGACCGGTGCGCTCGTCGTCTCGGTGCTCGTGTTGCTGGGCGGGGCCGCGTGGTTGCGCGCCAAGCCGGCCGCGGCCGTCGCGCTCTGCGCCTTGTTGGTCGTGCCCGCCCAGGTCGTGCTGGGTCAGGCAGGGCTCTCGCTGCCCGATCGCGTCACGGCGCTGCTGGCCGACTGGCCGCCCGCCGACGTGGTCGAACTCGACGCGCCGCTGGCGTTCGACCCGCCGTCGCGGGTACTGACCGAGGCCGCCCCCGACGACCTCGGTGGCGCGACCGAGTCGGTCGGGCTCTTGGTCACCCAGAAAGCCACGGCCGCTTCGTTGGGGCAGGCCTTCGCGTCGCTCGGCACGGGAGAAGTCGAGTTGGTGGGCACGTTTCGCCGGCCGCCCGTGGGTTTCGACGTGCCGCCGTTGTTCGGGTCGATTTTCTCGCCATTGACCGCCGTGCGCGTGCTGGTGCGGCCGAGTGAAACGGCGTGCCCGACCGAGTGCGACTTCGCCACGCTCTCGGAGCGCGGCCTTCAGGTCGGAGGCACCACCTGGTCGTTCGAAGCCCTCGGCGCCGAGCGATGGCCGACGAGCGACGAGCTGAGCGCCGACCCCGTGCTGGTGCGAGCTTCGGCGGTCGGTGACCCACCGACGCTCATGCGGGCGGCGCTGACCGCGGCCAAACACCACGCTCCCCTCGTGGTGGTGACGGCCCCCCCTGAACCGTAGCGTCATTTCAATGCGCCGAGTTCGGTGAACCGGTGGTTGGGCACTGCACCAACGCGAGGCCAGGAGTCGGCGGAGCCAGGCACCACTCGCCTCGGGCGTCTTTCTGCCAGGTGCGCCCGTCGCCGGGGCGAACGGCGGGCCAGGTGGGCAACTCGAAGACCGGGAGCCCCACTGGAGGTTCGGCCCAAAGCCCCGCTTCAGACTCAGCGACCGGGCGGGCCTGCCACGACGCCCCCGGAGCCGCCGGAGCGGGAAGCTCGTACACCGGCCCCGAAGTGCCCCCGGGTGCGGCCCCCAACACGACCCGCTCACCGGCCCCAATCACCACCGCCTCGCCGCCGCCGGTGAACGCGGGTTGACCGTCGCGGGCGAGCGCGTCAACCGCTGACTCGCCGAGCGTCACCACCGCCCGGCCTCTGTTGCGCACCTCGAGCCAGGCGTACCCCGACGAAGACGGCTCGGGTACTTCGACCACCTCGAGCGCACCGGCCGCGGCGTACAAGGGTTTGACGACGGTGCCGTTCAAGCGAACGAATTCGCCACGTCTCCATGCCCACACGGCCGATGGCTGCAGGCCTGGTGTGCCCGCGAGGAGCATGCTGGGGCATGCGGCGCACGCGCCTCCCCGCGGCTGCTCGCACTGAGGCACGGTGACGACCCCGCCTTGAATCGGGCTCGCGCAAGACAGGCCTGTCAGCCCATTCGGTTTCGGCCGACCCAGCGAAAAGCCGGCGCGACGCGAGCGTTCTCGGTGGCCGAGAGGCAGCGGGGTGCCCGCGTAGAAGAGTCGTCGACCGGGGAGCGCGGCTCTCGCGGCGATGGGCGCAAACGCCGGTTCTTCAGTCGCCATCGCCAACGAATACGAAAAGCCCGTGGTGTTCATGCCCTCGAACGAGGCGACGAACACCGCGGCTCCGGTCGCCGGGGCTCTCTCCCGCCCGCCCGGCGGCCCGGGGTTGAACACATGACCCAGCAACTCGCCGTCGGGCGAGGCGTTCACGACACCCGAACCCCCGTCGAACCACACGTCGGTGCGCTGCGTTGCGCGCCACAGGTTGGCTGAGACCGGTGAACTGGCCTCCTCGGGCCAGGTGAGACGCAGCCGGTCGTAGGAGCCACTCGCCACGTGGTCGGTGAGACCAAGCACCACGCTCGAAAGCCCGTCATACACTTCAGGTGCGGTGTCGTTCGACTGTGGCCGAGCGGAGCAAGTCACTGCCTTGGGCGTGCGCTCACAAGTGACCGCGTCGTCGAACGTGACTTGCCAGTGACCGCCGTCTGCGCCGGGCGGCTTCGAGTACTCGAGCGCGCTGACACGAACCAACCGGAGGTTCTCGACGAGCCACCAGAGGTCGGCAATCACTTCGAGTTCTTCGGCCGAAGGGGCGTGACGCGGCGGTGCCGTTGCCAGAAGGAGCTGCCAAGCGATGACGAACACCATCGCGGTCGAACACCGTTCGACCACCATCGGTTCCAACGTCAACAGGTTCGCGAACCGCCCCGCGGGCGTGCGGAGCCGACAGCCCCCCGCCGTCGACTCCGCACCGCGCGCGCCGTCTTCTCAATGCGGTGGTACCGGCGGCCGTTCGACCGATTCTCGAACGTGGAGCCGCCCGTCAATGGGCAGCACATCGAGGTGTACATTCACCGAGTCATCGCGATTGACTTCGGCCCACCCCGCCCCGAGAACCCAGATGCTCCCGTTCTTGCCCGGCCGAATCGAGAACACCGTCAACTTTCGACCCACTTCCAACACGCCACACCCCCTTCGCTGGCGACAGCCCATTCTGTCGCGTACGACCTTCATCGCACGCGGGTCTGACAACTTGGCTGCTGTCGCGCCTGCATTGCGCCGTTGGCCTTCGTATGAAATGTTTGCGCGGCGAGGGCTCAGTTCGGGCTTCCTTCTCCACTCGACCAGCTCGAACGCTTTCCCTCGTGTGATGCATGAAACCCGTCGAACGAATCTTGCTCACCCGCCTCGGTCGAATGTACGCGCCCGAGCGCGGGCCCGAGCGTGACGACGCGCTCGCGACGGCTGCGGCGCTCGAGCTGGCTCAATTGGGGTACGTGCCGACCACCCGGCTCTCTGAGCGGCTCGCGCGAACGGCGCCTGCTGCGCTGGCCCGTCTGGTGACCGACACGGTCGACGTGCTCGCGACCCAACTTGGTACGAAGCACAAACACGAGCCGTTGTTTCGGCAGTTTCCCCGTGGGGTGCCGGCCGACACTCAGGCGCTGTGGTGGCAAAAGGTGCTGGCGCACTATTTTCAAAGCGACGGCGAGCCCTGCTTGTTCTGCGCGGGTGTCGGGTCGACCCACGTCTTGTCGCCCTGCGCGCACGTGGTGTGCGACCGTTGTTTTGACGGCGCGAACTACAGCGCGTGCCCGGTGTGCGAGCACCGGGTCGACCAGCGTTCACCCTTTTTCACCGCGCTGCCCCCACGGGTGGCGAGCCCGAAAGAGAAGGTGACCTTTCGGTGCCTCGACTTGGGCCAAGACCTCGACGCCGACGCGAAAGCGGTGTTCGTCGGGCTGTGCGAGCGCACGCAGGCCATGTCGCCGGTCGACCGCGATGACCTCACCGCCTTGGTCGACGCGCTCGGGGCTCGGGTGCTCGCGTGGTTGCCTGGTGACATGCCGGTGCGCGAGAACGTCGCGCTCGTCTTCGGCACGCTCCTCAAGCGCTGCGGCCCAGTCGAGACCCTCGACGCGGGCAGACCGTTTCTCAAAACGGCCACCGACGTGTTGAGACTGCTCGCGGTGTATTCGGGCGCCGACGTCGGCCTCATGGCGCAGGCGACCGCGACGCTGGTGTCGGCCACTGAAAGCGACGCGCGGCGCTGGCCAGCCAAGAAGGGCGAGCTGGGCAAGAGCCGCTGGGTGTTCGCGAACAAGCGGCGTTTCAAGGTCGCCAAATTGTCGCGCCCGCTCCGTCGCGCGGTTTTCGCGCTGCTCGAGTCGTTCGACGAAGAACTGCTGGTCGAAGACATGCTGCGGCACCGGTCGTTTTGGGTGTGGCTGGGAGAGCACTTGCACCCCGGCGAGTACGCCGACCGGTTTCCCCACGTCGGGCGGGCGTTCGCGGTGGTGCGCGGCGACGCCGAATTTCGCACCTTCAACGCCCGGCTCGAACAAGCGGTCGACGCGGGCGACGTGCCGCGGCTGCTCGGCTTGTTGACCCAGCGCCCAGGAGAACTGGGCCGACGGGTCGACCACGCGCTTCGGCTCGCGGGAGACGACACGGCGGCCGTCGCGCAGGTGACTCGCGCCTTCATTTCGAAAATCGCCGACTTCAAGACGCCGTTGTTGGTGAACTTGTTGGCGCACGTGCGCGCCCGGGCACAGGCGGCGACGAAGCGGGTGGTGTGGCCGAAGGCGGTTGTCGCGCGCGGCGTCGTGCTGCCCGACACGCGCGGGGCCCTGTCGGCCGACGTCGTGGGCGCGCTCACCGCGGCGGTCGAAGCCGAGTTGCTCTCACGCTTCGCGGGGCGCCCGGGGCTCGATACGGTGTTGGTCGATGCCTCGCTCGCCGCGGTGACGGTGCCGTTCAACGAACGGTCGGCCAGCCGGGCGGCGGTGGCGGTGCCGCGTGGTTCACGAATCGAACTGCCCGCGGGCAAGCATTGCCGACTGTTCATGCACTGGTGCGAACCAGAAGGCGGCTCCGACACCGACATCGACCTCTCGGTTGCTTTTTACGACGCCGCGTGGCGCTTGGTGGGGCACTGTTCGTACTGGCAGCTGGTGCTCAACGGCACCAACGGTCTCCCCGTCGCTCGCAGCGGAGGCGACCTGCGCAGCGCTCCATTGCCCGACGGCGCGACCGAGCTGGTCGACGTCGACCTCGACGCGGCTTCGCGGTCGGGGTTTCGCTGGGCGGTGATGGTGGTGAATGCGTATTCGGGCATGCCGTTCGACGCACTCGAACGCTCGTTCGCTGGGCTCATGTTTCGCGACGACCTCGAGGGGCTCCACGTCGACCCGCGCACGGTGGCGCTCAAGTTCGACATGCGTGGCGACAACGGGGTGTTCATGCCGCTGGCGGTCGACTTGCACGAGCGCCGGTTGCATTGGCTCGACGTGTACGCGCCCGGTGAAGTGCAGCACAACAACGTCGCCACTTCGAATGAGACCATCGCGACCGAAGTGCCCGCGCTGATTGCGTATTTCGCGCAAGGGCACCGCTGCTCGATGCGCGACTTGGTGTTGCTGCACGGCGCCGCGCGTGCGCGGGCGGTGCTCATGCGCGACGGGGCCGACCTGCGCGTCGTCACGCGAGCCGCCCACGAATCGAACGCGGCTTTTCTGGCGCGGCTGCGAACGGGGGAGGGCGCCGAGCGCGCCACGCTCGACGAGTCGCGAGTCGACTTGGCCGCGCTGTATTCGGGTGATGTGCCCCTGCCCGATTCGGCCGCCCGGTACGTGCTCTTCGCGGGGCGAGTCGCTTCGACCATTGACCCAACGTCGTTGCTGTAGCCTGGGCCGACTCGAGCAAGATTGCCGGCCGCGATGGTGCCCAGCGGAGCTGGACCCCAAAAGTTCCGAACCTGTGCGTTTCATTGAGGTGGGGGCTTCGCCATCTCCTACGGCGTGAACAACGTCTGCCACGGCAACATGATGAGCCCAACCCCACCCGCTCCCGGCTCGTGCCAGCGAGTCAACTTCGACACGAAGACGTTCGAGACCCGAGGCGAGTTCGACGCGGCGGTCTCGCACGCGACCCTGCGCATCGTCACGTTGAGCGTCAACGACGAGGTCGGGCTCGCGATCTCCAATCGCTCCGGTGAAGAATTCGCACGGGGCGAACATGCGTCTCAACGCACCCGCGACTGACCTTGCCCACCAGGCGCGGGCCCACTGCGCGTTCACCCCGACGGGCCTCAAGACGCGATTCAACAGTCGAGCGCGGCGCTCGCGTTGAACGTGCTTCATGCTCCGACCATGACGCGGCGCACTCGGTTGGTGTAAGACGAATCGAAGATCTCCAGGCTGAAACACGACCCCGAGACAAGGCGCCGGCCTTCACCGGTGTGGGTTTCATCGAGGTCAAAAACGTGCCCTTTTGACGGTCAGGTGAACGTTCGCTCATGAAGGTTCGTCTCGAAAAGGCTGGAGCGACGTTGGTCATTCGGCGGTTGGGTCGCGTCGTGTGGGTCACGCACCCCAGCGAACCCGAGACCGAAACCGGCTACTTCGACGACGACGCCGCGCAAGCGGGTCTCGAGGTGATGCGCCGGCAATGGCTGGCCGACGGGTGGGTCGAGCAGCACGACGCGCCTCCGCCACAACCGCCGGTGATCGAAGAGTGGGTCGCCGAGCCCGATGCCGTGCTTCAGCGGTTGGGGGGGGTGATGACTTCAGCGGCGGCTTCGCTGCTCGAGCCGCTGCTCCGACATGGCGCCTTGTCGGTCGAAGGCGGTGACCTGCTGCACTGCGAACTGCCCGACGGCGACACGCTCCGTTTCACCGTTGGTGGCCAGGTCGACCCCCGCACGCCCGGGCCGTTGGCGTCGTTTCTCAACGTGTGCGGTCTCGAACTCGGCGAGGTCGGAGAGACCGGTCAGCTCGTGCTGCACGACGGGTTTCGCGGCACGCTTCACGCCATCGGTCGCGACTTGTGGCCCGAGGCGCCTTTTTCGTACTCGAAGGCGCTGTGCAGCCCCATCGACCTCAACCTTGGGGCCGCCTACGTCATCGACCCCCGAAATGGCCAGTTGTGCTTTCTCGACGAGGGGCCGCTGCGAGTCGCCGACACACCCGACCCGGTTGAGATCTACTTTCGCGAGGTTCACTTGCGATACAAGACGTACCAACCGACCACGCCGCTCGAGCGCGCCGTCAGTGCGATGACCGAGCGTCACACGTGGTTGTCGGAGTTGCGATGAACACGCCCGCGATGACCCCGCTCGTGCCCGACAACACGGCGGTTCGGGTCGCGTTGTGGCGTGCGCTGCACCTGGAGGTCGACGCGGCGCCTCCGGTGTTGGTCGACGACCTTGGCCTCAAGCTCGTCGCGCCCGCCGAAGGTTGGCAACAGCGGCCCGACATGAGCCCGTTCACTCGCCCCTTTCGCGCGTCGATTTTGGCTCGCGCGCGGTACGTCGAAGACCTCGTCAAGGTGAAGGTCTCCGAGGGGCGTCGACCAATACGTCATTCTCGGGGCTGGGGACCCGCGACCTTGGAGTGGAAGCGCGAGCGCCTCATGCAGGTCGGCTCCGGAATTGGGCCGAACTTGCGCTTCGTGCCCGTTGACTTCGAGCGCGGCGAGTCGTGGGTCGCGCAGCTCACGTCGTCGGGGTTCCTCCGAACGAAGCCCGCCGTCATCGCCTCGACTGGCGTGAGCATGTACCTCACGCACGACGCCATTGCCGCCATGCTCCATGAGGTCGCCTCGCTCGCCGCGGGCTCGACGTTCGTGATGTCGTTCATGTTGCCCATTGAGCTCGCCGACCCCGACGTGCGGCCGGGCATTGAGGCGGCGGCGAAAGGCGCCCGCGCGAACGGCACTCCGTTCATCAGCTTCTATCGCCCGCTCGAGATGCTCGAACTGGCTCGTGCCGCAGGCTTTCGCGAGGTGAACCACGTCTCGGCCGCGGCGCTCGCCGAACGCTTTTCGCGGGGCGGAGCGACGGTCTGCGCCCGCCGAACAACTCCGAGGAACTGTTGGTGGCGTCGAGCTGATTCAGCACCCGTGTTTGGGGGTTGCCGTTGGGCTCGCCGACCCCGACGTGCGGTCGGGCATCAAGGTGGCGAAAGGTGCTTGGTGGCGTCGAGCTGATTCAGAACCCGTGTTTCGGGGTTGCCATTGGGCTCGCCGACCCCGACGTGCGGCCGGGCTTCGAGGCGGCGTGACGACGGTCTGCTCCGAACAACGCCGAGGAACTGTGATGGCGTCGAGCTGAAAGTTCATTGAGACTTCGTGCACAGGCACATCGGTTTGGTTGCTGGTGAAGCACCGAGCGAGCAGTGCCCCGTACGGTTGGTGGCCGCTCGCGCACCGAGTGTTGCGACTCGACATTTGACGTCGTCGGTGTTGGGAACGGGTCATGGCCAAACGCTCGAAGCCGCTGGGGCCTCCCCGGGCTGTCGCCTTCACGCAACTGTGTGCGTTGCTGGGCAAACCGTCGAATGACCCGGCCTTGACCGCAGTGCTGGCGAAAGCCGGTGCGGTCGACGTCGACGACGATGGGGCTTCGGCGCCGCAAGCGGGTTTTGACCTGTTCTTCTCCAAGCTGCCGGGGGCCAAGAAGAAGGCGCCGCGGGTGCTGTCAGCGATTCAGCTCTACCCAGAAGGCGACCGGTTTCACGGTTTCGCCGACTTGCCGAACGGCTTCTCGTTTACCACCCGTACGGCCCTGCGCGCGGTGCACCCACCGGAGCCCACCACGTCGATGGTCGACCGCGAGGCCGACACCTGGTCGGTCAATGGCTTCAAAATCAAGGCGTACTGCCACCACGGTGATGACGTCAGCGTGTTTCGCGTCGAAGCACCCGAAGACGTGCTCGGCGGGCGTGACCTTGCGACGCACCCGTTGCACTTCGAAGCGGCACCCACCGACGCTCCGGCCGACGCCGACCTCGTGGGCATGGCACTCATGCTGGCGTGGGCGGCCGTTCGCTTCGGGTTGCCGCCGAAGCACGCCGACGCCGCCTCCGCTCAGAAGCTTCGCGACCGCGCCATCACGCCCGTTGCGTGGCTGGTCGCTGCCTGTGGCGGCAAGCCCACGACGCTCGACGTCGACCCCGCCGTGCGCGACTTCTTGTATGGCTACACCCACCGCCTGTTCATCAGCAGCGACGAAGACGGTTCGCGCAAGAAGGCCGACGCCGCCATCACCAAGTGGCTGCGCCTGAAACGGCCCGACGAGCGCGCCTTCACCGATGACTTTCTGGGCACCTTCGACGGCGTCGTCGACAGCCCGTACCACGTGCCCGACAGCTGGGCGGCGGTCGACCGAATCGCGCCGGTGCTCGACGCGCGTTTCGCCGACTTTTCGGCGACCTCGTTTCGGTCGGCGCCAGACCTTCGCCTGTACGAGCGGGCTGCGAAAGAGCGAGACACCCACCCGGTCGACACGGCCCGAGTCGCGATCGTCAAGCCCACGGTCGACGCCGCGTTGGCGGCTGACTTGGTTTCGCTCATCGACCGGCCGTTGACCGACAAGCACGTCAAAGCGGTGCTCGCGCGGGCCGGCCTGCCGGTGGGCAAGCGCATCGACGAGCAGGCCAACCCGGCGCTGGGCGTTTCGTATCTCGGAGCGAAGTTCGACATTTCAGGCAAACGCCAATTGGGCGTCGAAGAGGTGAGCTTCTACGCCGCGAAGCAACGGCACTTCATTCGCGGCTTGGGGCGCAAGGTCGAGTTTCTCGAATACCCGAGCCCGCTGCCGTACGGCCTCTCGTTCGATGCCACCCGCGCGAAGGTGCGCGCGTTGCTTGGCGAACCCCGAGACCGAGGCGAAACGACCGACTGGTGGGCGCCGTCGAACACTCGGGTGATTCGCTGCGAGTTCGCCGACGGCCGGCTCGTCTGGTTGCGCATCGGTCGCCCGCCCGACGAAGCGTAAGACTCTGCCTCAAAACACGCGTTTGGCGCGTTGCAAGCGATCTCCGCCCGCTTCGTAGGGCATGGGCCGATGCGTTCTCTCTTCTTCAACGAGCAGCAGACCTGGCGCACGGGCTGGCGCGCGGTGGGCTTCTTGCTTCTGACCATCGCTTTGGTGGCGCCGCTCCTCATGGCGCAGCGCTTGTTGCCGGCCGACGTGCGGTACTGGGTGCCGGGGTCTTGGGCCGCCTTTGCTGGTGCCCTGGCGGCGACCGCGGTGTGCCTTCGAGTCGAACGGCGGCCGCTGGCGTCGGTCGGGTTCTCGCTCACTGGTCGCTTCGCTCGCCAGTTCGGGGCCGGAGTCGCCGTCGGGGTCACGCTCGTCGCCATTTCGGTGGTGCTGGTCTGGCTCGGAGGAGGGTTTCACTTTGTTCGGGTGCCGGAGGCGCACGTCGGCCCGCTCGTGCGAAGCGCGCTCGTGATGCTCGGCGTCGGGCTCGTCGAAGAGACCGTTTTTCACGGCTACGCCTTTCAGCGGGCTCATTCAGGGCCTCGGCGTGTGGAAGGCGCAGCTCTTGGTGGGCGTGCTCTTTATGCTCGGTCACCCCGTTTTCGACTTGCCTTGGGGCCTCGCCGTGCCAGCCCTGCTCGATACCTTGTTCGCGGCGCTGCTCTTGGGCCTGTGCTTCGTTCGAACGCAAAGCCTCGCGCTGCCGGTCGGGCTCCACATGGGGTGGAACTGGAGCCTCGGCGCGCTGGGCATCAACGTCAGCGGCGTCGACGCCAAGGGGTGGTGGGCGCCCGTGCAACACGACGGCATGGCCTGGTTGACGGGCGGCACCTATGGCCTCGAAGCGTCTCCCGTCGACCTGGTGGTGCTGTTCGCCGCCATTCTCGCGGTCTGGCGCTGGAGAAAGCCGGCGCCCGCCCTGGCCCTCGCGAGCTGACCCCTCGAGACTCGCCGTCAGCCTTCGGCGCTCGCGTTCACGCGGCGAGGCGCCTTGGCCGGTGAGTTCGCTGAGCCCAGGCTCGACGGCTCGAAGTTCACTCATCGCGGGCGTTTGCCGTGCTTTCGGTCGAGGTGGGCTCCGAGGGCATCGAGCCGTTGCTCAAAGAACGCTTCGAATTCGTCGACCCACTTCACCACTTCGTTCAGCGGCTTGGGGCGCAAGCGGTAGAGGCGGTTTCGACCGTCGCGCCTCGCGGAGACCAGTCGAGCCTCCTCGAGCACCCTCAGGTGCTGCGAAACGGCGCCAAACGACATGCGAAACGGCGCCGCCAAGTCACCCGCGGTTTGTTCGCCGTGCCTCAGGCGTACCAGCATCGCCCGCCGCGCCGGGTGGGCGATGGCGTGAAACACGTCATTGTCTTGGGTCGGTCGCATGGCCAGCCCAGTCGGGGTATTCGACACCCAGCTCACCGAAGCGCTGCACCCAATCGGGCAATGGCGCGCGGGCCAGCTGCGCTTCGAGTCGGTCGAGAAAGGCGTGCACTCCCGGCAAAAAGCCGCGAGCCGTGTGCAGGCTGAGGCGACGGTACGTCACCAGCAACTCGGTCGAACGGCCTTCGGGCACCAGTTCGAAGCGAAAAATCGCGCGCTCGCCGTTCGGCATTTCTGGCACGGGCGCCACGTTCCACTCGTATTCGAGCAGGCGCGGCGGTTGCCAGGCGAGCACCCGGCCGGTTGAATGGTAGCGGGCGGGCCCCGACACCATTTCAATGTGGCCCCCGACGTGCCCCTCGATGACGGCGTGTTCGCACAACAGCCAGCCCCGCAGGCCTTCGGGCGTCGAAATCGCTTCCCAGACGTGCTCGGGTGAATGCGGGTAGACGCGCCGAAAAGAGAGGGTGGCGAACCGACCTTCGGCCGTGAGGGTGCCTCTACGTGGCATAGGTCACCACCACGTGGCCGCACCGAAAAGCGCGGTGCTCGAGCAGCTTGAGTTCGCAGTGGCTCGAGAACACCGTGCGCCCGGCTCCGAGCGCGACCGGCACGATGACGAATTGGTATTCGTCGACGAGCCCCGCCTCTCCGAGCTGAGCCGCCACGCTGCCGCTGCCCAGAATCGTCACGTCGGTCTTGGCTTTCGACTTGAGCTTGCGAACGGCCGGCACCAGGCCGCCAGCGAGCAGGTGCGTGTTCTCCCACTTCGAGGTCACCGACTTCGCCCTCGTCGCCACGTGCTTTTTCATTCGGTTCATGCCCTTGGCCACTTCGGGCATTTGTCGGGCCGCGAGTGGCGTCGGCCAGAATGACGCCATGAAGTCGTACGTTTTGCGGCCAAAAAGCAACTCGCCGCCCGAACCGGCGTTCGCGGCCACCCAGTCGTTGTACTCGGCGTCGGCCCGAGCGCTGTGGGCCCAGCCCATGTCGCCGTTCGCGTCGGTGAAGTACCCGTCGAGCGAGATCGATTCAAAGACCCTCAGTCGCGCCATGTTGTTGTGATAATTTAGTTTTAACTAAATAGTCAAGGCGTTGACCTCAAGCTTCTTCAGTCGCGTATCGCCCGAGACGTTTCTGTTGTGCCTGCTGAACGTTGGGGCGCTGCCACGACGAGCAGTTGACCGCTCGTTGGCGCAGCACGACCTTCGTCGGGAGGGACGCAGAGCCAGCCGGCTCCGAGCGGTCTCTGAAGCTGATGACCGTGGCCGAGCTGTTGCGCGAGCAGAAGCCGCTGAAGTGATGGGTCGCTCAACGGGCGAGCCAGTTTGAAAGTCGGCGACGCCGTGCGAAGACGGCGTTCATGCTTGGAGTTGCAGCCGCTCGCGCCCCCGCCTTCGCCATTCTCGCCCTGACCGCTCATTGTGTGTCGACGCCACCCGCGACGCCGCGGAGCCCCCTCGCGGTGATTGAGAGCGGGCGGCGGGTGGTGGTCTCGGCCAGTGGAAAGTCAGAGGCCGTGGTGCAGGCTGTCGCTGAGCTGCGAGACGCGCTCGGTCGAGACCAGGTGATGGTTGACGCGGCCACCGTGGGCCTCCAGCCGCTCGACGGCGACATTCTCCTCAACGTCACCATCGTTGAATATGGCTACCAAGAATCGGTCAGCACTGAGACTGGGCCAGCCGGTGCGGGCCAGTCGTCTGGAGGCCCGGTGGTGTCGCTTGGCTCGCCGTATGTCACCAAGGTCGAGCCCCAGGCCACCGTGCGCATCGCCTTCGAGCTGACTCAGCGCGACGGTGCCGTTCTCGGCACTCGCGAATACCCGGCCTCGGTGGTGGGAACCAAGTTCAAGGCCACCGACCGACCCGCGCCAGACCCGGCAGACCTGTTGAACGCGGCCATTCGCAGCTCGGTGAAGCACTTCGTCGCCGACCTCCGCCAGCGCTGAGCGCGCGCCGACGTGTCATTCTGGCGGCGCAGTGCTACGCGGCTGCGCTCATGGCGTACTTCGAAGACCTTGGAACCTCTTCGCCGATTGCCGAAGGCCCCTTTGTGCGCGCAATCGGTTGGCTCGCGGCTGGCCATCGCTTTTCGACGGGAACGGTGACCGAAGAGTTTCGCGACCGCCTCATGACCTTCGTCAAAGGGTGGAACCTTTGCACCGAAGCCCTCGCTTGGCCCGTCGCAGCAGGTCCGCACCGATGCGAGCTGTGTGGCGATGCGCTCGCCGCGGGCAACTTTGGCGTACCAGCCGGTTCTCTTCTCTACGTGTGTCCTGAGATGTTGGGTCACTATGTGAATGCTCACCGCTACCAACCACCCGACGAGTTTGTGAGGGCATTGCTGTCATCGCCCTTACCGGGCACCGACGAGTACACCGTGGTGGTGAGCTCCTTTCGCCAGGGAAACTTGAGCGACGAAAAACCGAAGAGGGCGTTCGCACGCTGACCACCGAAGACCAAGCCTCTAAAATTCGATGACCATGCTGAACCGATTCAGCAATGGCTGCCCCGCCGGCGGCGCGTCGACGCGGTACACCGGGTTGGCCAATGCCCGGGTGAGGCACTGCCGCTGGTCGGCCGTGAGGTCGGCTCCGGTGCCGACCGTTTCGAATTGTTGGTCGGCCACCGAGCCACTCGACGGGTTGACCGCCGCCGACCACCGGAGCGCCCCCGGCCGCTCGGTGCCTTGAAAACACTGTGCCAAGCGGGGGCTTCGCGCCGCGACCTGCAGACGAAACGCCTCGAGCCAATCAGGAGACGCGCGGCCGAGCGTGTTCCACTCGGCGCGAGGTGGCTGGGTGACGTCGCCGCGGTAGGTGGGCGGTGTCGGGGCCTTCGGTCGTGACTTGGTCGGCGGCGGCGGCGTGACGACGGCAACGGGTGGCATGCCGGCGTCTTCGCTGTTGGGCGCGGTGGGCGCGTTGGCACAGTCACAGCGAATGAGGCTCAGCAGCACCAGCACGATGACGGTCACCACCGCGCGGCGAAGGCGCCGTTGGCGTCGGGCCGTTTGCACCACCGGCATCTTCGAGACTTCGGCCTCAACCGCACGGCGGCGGTCGGCGAGCTGCGCGCGAAGCGCCGCCCGTTGGCTCTTGAGCTTTTGCCGGAGTTCGCGAGGGCTCATGGGGTTGGCCTCAACGTCGATGCCGATTGACCGATTGGCCGTTGCGTCACAGGTCGGCCTGCTGGCGGCCGGCGGCGCGCAACGCGTGTGTCTGGTGAGGTCGCACTCCGCTTCGTCATTCGCCGTCGCGCCCCTCGAGTCGCATTCGGCCTGCCGGTGATTGGCCGTTCTGTCACAGCTCGGCGTGGTCGCGGCCGCCGGCGCGCAGAGCGTGTGTCGGGCGAGGTCGCCGCCCATTTGGCCATTCGCGACACGGGCTGGTGCTCCGAGCACCGGCGCGCGCCTCGAGTCGAATTCGATCTGCCGATGACTGGCCGCGGCGACGCCTTCATTCGCTCAGTCTCCAGCCGAAGACGAGCTGACCCGACTCATCTCGCCACTCCACCGGTGTCAGCACCAGGGGCACGAAGGCCGAGGGGGCTTCGGGCGACGGCATGACGAACGGCCAAGGCAAGGGGTCGCTCGGCGCGAGGCGAATGCTGCCGGCGAACGATTCGTGCCGCACCGACAGCTCTCGCGCTTTGCCCGCCACCGAAACATCGAGCGCCCGCAACGCGTCGAGCATCGCTTCGATTCGCTGCAGCAAGGCCTCGGCGGTTCGCGCGTGCGACTGTGGCGTGGCGGCGCTGCCCGTCACGACTCCCAGCACCTTCGCCAACAACTTGAGCAACGGCACGTTCGCCGCCCGCACCTCGGCCTCTTCGCCCTCGAGTCGCTCGACCAACTGGCGAATGAAACGCAACGTGCCGAACGGCTCGTCGCTGACTTCGCGCCCAAGTTCGGTCGCCAACGCGCCGGCGTCGCCCTTGGCCAGCACCCGCAGCTTCGCGACCTTGGCGTCGAAGGCGCTGCCCCGGCGAGAACCCGCCACGAGGTGGTCGAACGAGTTGAGGTCGGTGTTCAGCGCCGCGCGCCACACCAACTCTTCGACGACCGCGTTGTATTCTTGCGGAGGCACGAGCGACCGCAATGTCATGATGACCTCGTCGTTCGTCTGGTACCTCGACAGCACGTACGACACCCACCGTCGGGCCAGGGCCAAGGTCGCCGGCCCCTCACGCGACGACTCCGCCGAAGCCATGGCGTACGCGAACGACACCAGGGCCTCACGCATGGCGCCGGTCTCGAGAAACGCGAGGCCGCGGTGGAGCGCGACGGTCGCCCGCTCGTGAAACCCGCTGCCCGGTTCGAGCTCGAGCAGCCGCTTGCCGCGTTGCCCTTCGACGACCTTGCGCCGTCGAGCCGAAGCCAACTCGCTGGGGCCGCTCGCGTCGAGCCACGCCAGCCACGACTCGAGTTCGGCGCCCGCCTTGCGCTCGATGAGCGCGTCGATGACGTCGAACATCAACGCCTCGGTGTTCGAATCGGCGAACCGGCGCGCCTGCGAGAAGAGCGACAGGCGCCGTTCTCGGTTGAGGGCCAGCCACGACGCCGCCGGCCACCGCAACGCGCCGCGAAGAAACTCGGCTTGAGGCTCACTGAGTGACCAGCTGGTCGCCGACGCGAGTTGTTCGGCGCGCGCCGCTCCGCGTTCAGACGCGCCCGAGCCGCGGGCCAATTGTTGCGCCGCCAGGCCTGCCTGCTTCGCGCGGGCGTCGTGCAACTGGGCGAGCGCCACGTCGAGGTCGAACAGCCGCGCCTCCACCACCGAGACGTTTTGCACCTTGCCGCGTGCCAGGGTCTGGAGCGAGCGCAGCAACAGCCGTTTCAGCAGTGGCCC
This sequence comes from Myxococcaceae bacterium, assembly GCA_044225205.1. Classification (GTDB taxonomy): domain Bacteria; phylum Myxococcota; class Myxococcia; order Myxococcales; family Myxococcaceae; genus JAEUJT01. Next base: position 41,876 of record JBGAIY010000008.1, read on the forward strand.
CGAAACGAGGCGGTCTGACAAGTCGCCCCACGGTGTGTCTCCCTGTTCCAACAACAGCGCGGGCGGCGCCCAACACGCCGTTCGAAAGAAGTCGACCGAGCGCAATTCTTCGCTCGAGAGCACGTCGTGCAGCGAGACCGCGCGCTGCTGCAGGCCCGCTTCGAACAGGTCGAACGGGGGCGAGGTCTCGACCGCACCACCTTTCGCGACCCAGGTGAGCACCCAGTTGTGCAAGGCCAGTGGCCACAGGCCGGCGCCGCGTTCGTCTTTGGCGAACCCGTCTTGGCAGAGCCCTTCGGCGCCCAGCGCGGCCCAGACCAGCGAACGAAAGTCGCCCGTGTTGACCGCCGCTTCGCCCTGGTCGACCAAGCTGTTGCGCAACAGCCACCACTTGAGCACTTCGGTCGTTCGCCCTTCTCGCAGGGCCAGCCGGGCATTGAAGAACGCCAGCGCCTGCGACGAGGGCGCGGCCGCGTACACCGGTGCACTCAGGCCCAGCGCGACCACGATGGCCGCGAGCCGAACGCTCACAGCGCCCACCCGGCCGCCAGGCTCAGTTCCCACCAGAAGCCGATGCCGCCGCCCGCCGCCGACAGCACGGGCACGCCCATCATGGCCCGAGGGGTGACGAAGAGGCCGGGCTGAAAGTACACGTCGAGCGAGAAGCCCACGAGCAGCTGGTAGCGCGAAGGGTCGAGCTGCATGGCCGGAGGCAGCTCGGCTTTCATGTTTTCGAGCTCGGTTTCGCCCAGCCGAGGCGCGAAGAGGGCCCCCATCACGGCGCCGGGGGTCATGTTGTTGAGCGAGCCCGGGTAGTACAGGTACCGCAACCCGGCGTTGGCCGAAAAGACGAACTCGGCCGCCGGCAGCACCCCAGGCCGCAGCGTCGCCACGCCCTCGGCCAGCGGGTAGCCGACGTTGAAGTCGAGCTCGACGCGGCTGGCGCGGCCGAACTGCCGGTACGGGGTCAACGCGAGTTGCTCGGCGCTCGCGCTCGCCCAGGTGATGACGCGCGTCACCGCCAGCTCGAGCATGAAGCTGCCGGCCGTCGTTCTCGCGAAACCACCGACCCGGGCGCTGCTGTAGTTGTTCAGCTCGAGAATTTGGCTGCCGACCACGCCAAACCCGACCCGCGTTTTTCGCCAGTCGAAGCGCACGGCGCGCGAAGCCATGCCAATGGCGCGCTCGGTCAACGCGTCGAACGGCGTGCGAAAGGCCTCGAGCGACGTGTCGGTCGCCGGTGCCGCTGGCGCCTCGGCCGAGGGCACGCCCGCGTCACCCGGGTCGACCGCGAGCATCGCGCACACGACGAGACTAAGGGTCAAGAGGGTACCCTCCGCCCAGCCCGCTCGTCTCAATTGAAGGAAACACCGGTTGGTAGCACTGCCGGGCGTACGTCGAGCGAAAGTCGGCCGTCACGTTGTACACGCCCGCGGAGTCGAAGGTGGGGTGCTCGCAAAACCGCGTGCACTGCTTGAGCGTCTCGGCCAGAGACACCTCGCCGGTTTCCCACACCGGGGTGCCGAAGTACTGGGTCTGCGAGTTCGCAATGCCAAACGGCACGGTGAACGACAGCGCCGTCAGTGCGCCCGAGAATTTCGCCTCGTACGTCATGCGCAAGAGAAACGGCGAGTCCCACCCCAGGCCCAGGCCGTAGAGCGGCTGTGGTGAATTGGTGTGAAACTCGCCCAGCGTCGACAGCTGGTACGTGCCCGGTATGGCCGCGGTGCGAAACACGACGTACATCGCCAGCGGGTTCGCCGAATCGCAGTACGAAAAGGCGTCGCCCGGTTGGGCGGGCAAGGTCTCGTTGTTGAAGAACGTCGCCACCCCGAAGTCACCGAGCAGCACGTTTTCTGAGGTGGGGGTTCGCTCGGGTGCCAAGAACTTCAGTTCCTTCATGGTGCCGGTTTGCCCTTCTGAATACTTGGCCACGAAGTTTTCGTACTGCGGGCGCGACGGCAAAATCGGCAATTGGCTGAACTTGAAGGGCCCGAGCACCAAGTCGGGCCGGTCGGGCAACAACGGGCACGAGCGCTGCGACACGTCGTTGACCTGCCCCAAGTCGCCCGCGTCGAGGTCTGACGGGCACCACAACGCGAGCCGGGTCACCATGGGGTTGGCCACGCGGTGAGCGAACGTGTCGTACACGAACGCGCCGCTCACCCGGGGAGAGCTCTTGTCGCGCTCGAATGGCAACACGTCGTCGAGCGCCGCTTCGACGACCTCGGCGAATTGCCCAGTCGAATCATCGTGGTGCAACGCGAGCGTCAAGACCAAGTCGTGCCCTTGCGGGCGTGCCTCTTCGATTTTCGAGCGCAGCGTCGCGACGAAGCTCACCAGAAACTGAGGGTCTCGCCAGTGGTCGATGCACACGACCGTGGGGTCGCTCAAGAGCAACCGCTGGGTCTGCAGCGCTTCGTGGCCCGGCGCCAGGTCGGTCTCGCACGGCTTGAGCAAGAAGCCGAGCGGTACCGCCGGCTTCACCGGGCTGCGCAGCGAAGGAAACGCCGCCCGCACTTCGGGGTTTTTGTAGGCCACCACCGGCGCCACGAAGTCGCCCTTCGCGTCGTGCACCGTCGACTTCGCGCACACGTCGAGCGCACCCGACGCTTCGAGCGGCAGCGCTTCAGGGGCGAAAATCGCGCGCGTGTCGGTGCTCGCCTCCGCCCACGACAACGGCGTGAGCCGGCTCGGGCATTGGTCGGCGAAGGCATAGCCGTACGGGTTGTCACTCGTGAAGGGTTCGCCCGAATCTCCGAATGCCGCCGCTTCGACCCGAAACGGGCGGCGCAGCCCCAGCTGCTGCACCTGGGCGTTTCTCAAGGTGGGAAACTGGTGGCGCGCCCGCCACTGCACGTGGGTGTTGGTCGCGTCGAACACCCCGTACAACACGAGGCTTCGGTTGGCGTACGCCGGCCCCGAGCCGACCACGTTGGAGGTGACGTTCGCTTCGGCCGCGAGTTGCCCATTGCGGTGGTACTTGAGCCGAAGGCCCACGTCTCGGGGCACACTCGTCACGTGCACACTCGCGCTGCCGCACAGCGTCGTCGGCCCGCAGTCGACCGGCACGTGCGGGTGCACCTGCGGCAACGACGACACGCGTGTCCACGGCACGAAGAGGTCGTCGGTGCGGTAGGTCACTTCGATTTGGCTCTCGCTGCTCAGCCCCTGCTGCGCGCTGACCGAATAGAAAAAGAACAACGTTTCTTCGTCGGCGAACCAGGTCGCGTCGGCCAACCCGAACTGGGCGCCGATGTCGACAATGGGCACTTTCTCGCAACTCGCGAACACGCCGGCCAGGGCCGCGACCGACGCGACCACCAGCGAGCGCCACCTGCGAGCTGCGAACCGGGTCGTCATTGCCGTCAGGCCACGATTTCAGAGAAGGTGACTTTGCCTTGCGCGACCAAGCGCTTGACCGAAGCGACCAATTCGCTCTGGCCTCGTCGCGCGAGCGCCAACTGGTCGGCGCGCGACCGAAACGCCATGCTCGCCTTGAGCGCGTTCTGCAACGACGGGCTCATGCCTTTGAAAAAGTGCTCTTGCCACGTCGGCGGCTGCAGCGACGACCAGCCCGCGAGGCCCTTCACGTCGACCTCGAGCAGCATGTCGGCCTGCACGTCGGCCGGCAGCTTCATCAGCATGTCGGGGTACAAAATGTTCTCGTACCACTGCGGCAGTGCGCCGTTGTTGCGCTGGTACACGCCCAAGAACAACGCCCGCCGGGCCTTCGCGTCGATGGTGGGCAGCAGCACCGACAGCGCCCCCGCCGCGTCGAATTCGCGCCCGCGGTCGACCACGTCGTGCCCCGACACCACGGGAAACACGGGGAGCTCCAACCCCGCCCGCGCCGCGTCGATGGCGTCGAACAGCTGGCCCCGCTCTTCACGTGAAATGCGGTTGGTGGCGAGCAGCTGCTTCGCCGTTTCGAGCCGCACCGCTTCGCTCAGCACCCGGGCCACTTCGTCTTGGCAGTCGGGCGGCACCAAGCCGAAGAGCAGCGCGGCGTGACGCTCGGGCAGTCGCTCCATCAACCCGGCGATGCCGGCGCTGCCGAATTCTTCTCGCAGCGCGAGGTAAATGCCCGCGTCTGACTGTGAGCGGAGCGACGCCGAAATCGCGTGCTGGCTCAGCTGGCGAAAGAACGCCGAGTCGGTCGGCAACGTCGTCGGGTCGAGCGTGCGCAGGTACTCCGCGAACTCGACCTTGCGCACCGCGTATTCACCGTCTGAAGGAAAGGCGACCGACAGGCGGTCTCCGAACAGAAACAGCGCCTTCGCCAACAACGCAAATTCGCCCGCGCGCAGCCACTCGCGCAACAGCTCGACGACCACGCTCTCGTTTTTCGTGAGCTCGGCCTGGGCAATGCGCTGCGCCCAGTGGTGCTGCTGCTCGGTGACGAAGGCCGCGGCGGCTTGGTCTTCGGCCGAGCGGGCGTCGCTCGCCCCGGTCGCCGAGTCGGGCGTCTGCGTTTCGGCGTTGGGCGGCGCCGCCGGGCCCTGGGCCAGCTGCGCCAACATCGCTTTCTCTTCGAGCGTCTCGCGCCCCAGCCGCCGCAGCGCCCAAATGATGAACAGCGATGCAATGGTGACCAGAACGATCGCCGTCATCCACGAGAAGTGGGGCAACAGGCTCAGCCACAGCTCGCGCAAGGCGACGTCGGCTTCCCACTTGGTGGGGGCGGGTGGGG
>JBGAIY010000009.1:0-45578 GCA_044225205.1 Myxococcaceae bacterium
GTCGTCGAACCACAGGTAGCCGCCACGCGCATTGGGGTTGCCCAAGTTGCCGGCGTCGGTGATCGAGGTCACCAAGCTGTCGTGCAACGTCGTCACACCGGGCCCGTCGCACGTGAACCGGCCCAGTGCCGTTGGCGCCGTGAGGCCGATGGCCGCGTGCTGCACCCGATGACCAGCGCTCGACCAGGGGGTGTCGAACGCGAAGACCACTTGCGCCGTCGTCTCCGTGTTCGAGACGAACGACAGCCCCATGACGTGCGCACACCCGTCGGCCAGGTACGCGACCGATCGGGGCTCGGCGAACGTGCCGTCGGGCTGACGGTGAAACAGGTATGCCGACAACGGCGGCAAGACGAAGCCGGTCACCGCACCGCCGTCGACCAGGTAGTTCGACGTGAAGCAAATGTTGGGGCACGCGTTCACAAACGGGTTGACGCGACCTGCCCCCGGCATGAGCGGTCGCAGCGGCCCTGACCACGGGCCCAGCGCGGTCGTGCACACGGGGTTGTCGGGAGTGGCGCCTCCCGAGCCGAGCAGGCACGACAGCATGTCCATCGGAGAATAGTCGGTGACCAACAGCCACTGACCGTCGGCGCTCACCTCGGCTCCGTCTTCGTAACCAGGCGTGTTGACGGCCCCTCCGACCATCTCGGCCTGACCCCACGCCGGGTCGACCGAGGGCAACACCAGCAGCGTTCGAGCCGCGTGCAGCGCTTCACCGCCGACCCGCGCGTCGACCGAGACCTGCACTTCTCCGCTTGAAACGGTCGGGGTGAGCGTGACGGCCCAGCGGTTCCCTGACAACGCCACGACCGCTCCCGCCGACGCCGCACCGGCCGCGGTGACCATGACTTCGCCCGCCCCACTCAGAGTCACCTCGACGTCGATCGCCGAGGGTTGAGGCCCCGACGCTCTCTGAACGTCGACCGTCATCCACGCTGATCCGCCGTCAGACGTCACTGCGGCATCAGACGCCACTGCGGCATCAGACGTCACGGCGGCGTCAGGCGTCACGGCGGCGTCAGGCGTCACGGCGGCGTCAAGCGTCACGGCGGCATCGCTTGAGGGCTTTCCGCCTAAGCACCGCACCGTCAAGAGCAGGAGGCACCACCACAAGCACAAGCGAAGGGCGTTCGGCACTCGCCTCGAATATCAAGCTTTCGGTGCGAATGGAGCCCCCAGAGCATCAACACTGAGGGAACCCGATCAATGGCCGGTTGTCGGAACCCGCGTATGAGCAACGGCCTCGAAGTGCGTTTGTGGTGGGGTGACCACCTCGTCGCGGAACATTTTTTTCGCCCCGGTGTCAGCCCCCGTGTCGTCGGGCTGAACCAACATGTTGACTGGTCAATCAACGTTGATTCACCTTCTGAAGCAAAGGTGGCGTTTCGGCGTGGCGACCGAGCGGCCAAGGCCCTGCGCGACCTGGTGACGCTCGACGAAGCGTCTGACCAGTGGCTGCTTTCCTTGTGCGCGGGCGAATACGTGTCGTTCGACGTCGGGTCGTTGCGCGCCGAGCTGCAGAACCGTCGAGCGCCCAAAGCGGTCAAGGTGCCGCTCGCTGAGACCGCTGACTTTCAATTCGCCAACATCGTCATGGCGGCCTTCGCCGTGGCGGCGTTCTTCGTGCTCACCGCGATCAACAGCGAGCCCTCAGGCACGCCGTGGGCCGACGTGTTGAGCCACGCGGCCACCACCATGGCGCCGGTGCACGTCTCGGTCACCCCGCCGCAGCCCGAACGTGTGGCCTCGCCCCAGCCCGAGCGAGCCTCGCCCACCCAGGCCGCGACGACACCCGTCGCGAGAAAGACCTTCTCAAAGCCAAAGCCGCTCAATGCCCGCGAAGTCGTTCGCGAACTGAGCGGCGGTGCCCTCTCGGCGCTGTTCGGTTCGACCGGTCTGCCGACCGACCTGCAGCACGCCTTGAGCCAAGTCACCGGCCCTTCTCACGTCGGGGCCTTGGCGACCACTCAACTGCGTGGCGTCGGCCGCGGCTCGGGGCCTTACTCACCGGGTGAACTCGTCGGCCTCGAAGGCCTCAAGACCAAAGGCCGAAGCACGGGCTCGCAGTACGGAGCCGAGGTCGGTACGCCGCTCAAGCCCATGACCCGCGAGATTCGCATCTCGACCACCGAGCCGGTCGTCATCGGCGCGCTGCCCCCTGAGCTCATTCGCGAGGTCATTCACCGAAACCGCTCGCAACTTCGGTATTGCTACGAGGTCGCGCTGCCGCGAGACCCGACCTTGGCGGGCAAAATCACCGCCCACTTCGTCATCGGCGAAGACGGTTCGGTGCGCCTGTCAGAAGTCGCGCAAACGACCATGCACGACCCTCAAACCGAAGCGTGTGTGACGAGCCGAATTCGAACCTGGCAGTTCCCCCGGCCATTGGGCGGAGGCGTCGTGAGCGTCACCTACCCCTTCGTCTTCAAGTCGGCTCCCTGACTTTCGCTCGCATGCCCAACCGACCTCGCGCGTTCATCAACGGTGCGCACTCGTTTCAGACATTGCCCGCGGGCAGGTCTTCACTCGAGGTAACGCATTGACCACGAACTCGTGTCACCACCCATGAAGAACCTGCTGTTCAACCGCACGAGGAACACCATGACGAATCTCAAAGTGAGCAAGAACTGAGCCTCTTGACGGGTGTCGTTGGCGGCACGGGCGCGTGCCCCTCCAAGCAGAAGTAAGAGTCACTTCTTGCTGTATTCACAGCCAGAGCCTTCGGGCTCTGGCTTTTTTGTTGCCACTGCCTCAGGGGCAACTGCTGATCTGCGAAACCCACTGACTGATCAACGCCAACCCTTCGGCGTCGACGCGGTGCGACCCAAGGCGCGGCATGCGGGTACCGTCGGTCGCGGCCATTCGCAAGGTGAGCACCGACGTGCTGGGAGACCCGGGTACCAACAGCGCGACGCCTCCGTCGACCGGTGATGACGGCGCGACGTTGCACAGCTGCATCTGCGCGAACGGCGTTTCGAGTGAGAAGTCGGGCTTTGCGCCGGGGCCGGGGTGGCACATCGAACAATTCACGTGAAGGTACGCGCGCGCGCGCCGTTCGACCGAATCGGGCCCGTGCAGGGCTGGGAGCGCCTCGACGCCGGCGACGTCGACTGCCGGCATCGCGCCCACGTGCGCGAGCGTCTCGAGTTGGTTGGCGGTACGCCCCGACGGGTACACGAAGTCGCGGTTGAGCTGACGCAACTCGAGCCCCAAGGTGCGCTGCTTTGACGTCGTGTGGCACGACAGACATTGGCCGCGGCTCGGTACCGACCAAGTGCCTCCGTCGACCGCGACATCGATGGTGGCGTCTTGCAGCACGGCGTCGGTTTGGGCCGCGTTCCACGCGTAGGTGTAGCCCGCCCAGTCGCCGTCGTCGTGCCTCACCAACAACCGGGTCTCGACGTGCAGGTCACCGTCGAAGAACTCCTTGAGCACCACCGAGCCCACCGGCAATTCGAGGTGCCCGTTGTTCACGCTGGCCGTGGCGCCGTCGGGCAAAACGAGCCACCGGCGCTTCTGCAGGCCGTCGGCCCAGAGCTCGACGTTGACTCCGTACGGTATGGCGGCGGCAATGGGCGCGCCGGCGGCCGTCACGCAACCGGTGGCCGAGAGCAACGCCGCTGGCCCATACGCTCCCGCGTCGGCCGGTTGGCTGCTCGTGGGTACGAGCTTGAACAGCGTGCGCCCGGTGGTCGGGTTGAGCGAGAGCACGTACAACTCGCCCTCTTCGTCTTCAGTGAACTCGACCGGGGCCATGTCGGTCACCTCGCAGTTCGAGTTGAACAATTCACTCAACGTGTGGTCGGGCGAATACGAATTCTCGAGCGCAAACAGCTTCGCGGTGACTTCGTCGCCCGCCACGTACTTGCCGTACAGGGCGGGCAGCGCGCGGCCGCGGTAGACCGCACCGCCGATGATGCCGTACCCCGCGGGCGTGCAGCCGGTGCGCGGCAATTCGGCCCACGACGGCGTGAAGTTGGGGTTGCCCTGGGGCAAGGGGCCCTCGTACGTGTTCCACCCGTAATTCTTGCCCGCCTCGATGAGGTTGATTTCTTCGTGCGCGGCGCCGGTGTCGCCGAGCCAGAGCACGCCGCCCACCGCGTCGAAGCTGAAGCGAAAGGGGTTGCGAAACCCGCGGGCGAACACCTCGGGGCAGTCGTGGGGTTGATCAGCCTGGTCAGGCCCGGTTTCGGTGCAGGCGGCGTTGGCCTGCCCGGTCGAATCGAGTCGGTACGGGTTGCCGTTCGGTATGCCGTAATACGTGGTGAACCCCGGCGTATGCACGTCGATGCGCAGCACCTTGCCGCGCAGGTTGCGCGGGCTCTGGGTGCGGGCGCCGACTTCGCCTTCTCCGGTGGTGAAATACAACAGCCCGTCGGGGCCGAACTTCACGTCGCCGGCGTGGTGGTGGTTCGAAGCAGACGCGTGAAAGACCGTCACTTCGTCGGTCAGCCGGTACGAAAACCCGGCCGCCGCGTCACCCGAGGTCACCACGGTGCCGCGCTTGAGCGAATAGTCGCCCAGCTGGGCAGTCACGAAATAGACGAACGCCCGAGCGGGGTCGGTGGCCACGTCGGGGTCGAACGCCATGCCCTGCAGGCCCGTCTCACTCGTGCTCAGGTCGCCGGTGAACTCACCGTCGCGCAGGTTGGGCCCGAGCTGCGTCGCCGCCGGGTCGTCGACCACCGCGATGCGGCCCGACCGCAAGCCGATGAACCAGTGGTACCGCGCGGGTTTGAGGTGACCGGGGTGCAGCGGGTCGGCTTCGGTGCTCGGCATCAACACCCGCCGCGCCGTGACCGGAGCTTTGGTGCCGGCGAGGCCACCCGGGCCCGTCGACAGCTGAGCGAAGACGGGCTGCAACGTCACCGAGCCCGTCGGCACGACGGTCGGCCGCGGCGGAGCGTGACAGGTCGCGTTGGTCAGGCGCTGGTCGAGACCCCATTGGCCGCCGTCACCCACGCCGCCGCCGTCACCCACGCTGCCGCCGTCACCCACGCTGCCGCCGTCGACCCTGCCACCCGCGTCGACGGCTTCGCCGGCATCGGCCGTCTGGCCGGCGTCGGAGCCGGTGCCTCCGTCACCTGCGCCGGGCGACGGCTTCGGGCACGCCGCCAAAAACAACACCGAGGTGAGCACCGCAGACCGGCCGAATGTCATCGGTACAAACTACATAACTTCGTCAGCCACCGCTCGCGTCAGTCGTCGAGACCGCCCACCGTGGTGGTCAGTGGCGGGTGGTACGTTCGAACGAAAAACGAACCCGGGCCATCAAGGGTTCAAAATTGTACCGCGCTGCCCCCACTGAGACCGGGCGTCGCACTTTCTGCTGGGGGTCTCATGTCGGTTCGTTCTGTTTTCAACACCTTGCACGCCGCGGCAGCGCTGCTGCTGATGGTCGCCTTCTTCGTGGCCTCGCTGGGCACCGCGGCGGGCTTGGTCTGGCTCGCGGTACACGGCGCGTTCGACCTGTTGCCCCACATGCGAGGGCGAGCCGTGGTGTTCGGGGCGCTCGTCTGTCTGGCCATGGCCATTGCCGGCGTCATCATTCTCTGGTCGTTGTTGCCGCGCTTCGACCGGTTCACGCCGCCCGGCCCTGAATTGTTGCCGAGCGAGCACCCGAAGCTCTTTCACGAAATTCGCCGAATCGCCGCGCGCGCCGGCGAGGCCGCCCCGGCGCACGTGTACGCCACCAACGACGTCAACGCGTTCGTGGCGCAACGCGGCGGCATCATGGGCTTGTTCAGTCACCGGGTCATGGGCTTGGGGCTACCGCTGCTGCGGGTGCTGTCGGTGGGCGAACTGCGCGCGGTGCTGGCGCACGAATTTGGCCACTTCGCCGCCGGAGACACCAAGTTGGGGCCGTGGGTGCACAAGGCGCGCTCGGCCATGGTGCGGGTGCTCGACAACCTGGCGTCAGCGTCGAACGCGGCCAGCGAAGTCGGCACCATTTCACTCGTCTTCGCCGTGCTGCATGCGCCGTTTCGTTGGTTCTTCTCGTTCTACATGAGCTTCACCCAGGCCCTGAGCCGCGCCCAAGAGTTCGCGGCCGACGCCCTGTCGGCACGGCTCGAGGGCAGCGAGACGGTCGTCACCGCCCTCACCAAGGTCGAGCGGGCGGCGCTGGGCTACTCCATTTACTTACGGCAAGAGGTGGCCCCCATCATCGCGCATGGCTTCTTGCCGCCCATCGGAGCCGGCTTCGCTCAATTCATCGAAGCCGAGAAGGTAGCGACCGCGCTCTCGAGCCTCGTGGCGGAAGTCGAAAAGAGCGCCGAGACCGACCGGTTCGACTCGCACCCGCCGTTGGGTGAACGCGTCGGTGCCGCCCGGCGGCTGGGTCACCCCGCACCGGCGACCGGCCACGCATCACCCCGTGAGCTGCGTGCCATCGACCTCTTGAGCGACGTGGCCGCCGTCGAAAAAGAAGTCGAGCTCGACTGGTCGACCGACCACCAACCCCTGCGCCCCATTGGGTGGGAACAGAGCGACCAGGCCCTCGTGAAGCAGTGGCGCGAAACGGTTCGCGAATTCGGCAAGTCGCTGGCCGGCCATACCTTCGCGACCCTGCCGCTCGACCCCGCGGGCATCAAAACGTTGTTGGTGAAGTCTTTTGGCACCGTCACGGTGCCCGACGACGAGGTCGTGAACTGGGCGTGTTTCGTCTACAGCGACTTCGCCTGCACGGCCCTCGTCGGCCATGGCTTTACCGTGCACAACCGCCCGGGCAGGAGCGTCGTCATTCAGCGCGGCGACGTCGAATTTCAGCCCAGAAACGAAATCGCCGAGCTCGTTCGCGCCAACGACGCCGCCGCCTGGCGGGCGAAGGTCGAGAACTTGGGCATCGCCGACATCGCCTGTGACTCACTCGCGTCACCCCAAGGAGGTGCCCATGTCGATGAACATGTCGCTGTTTCGGTTGCCTGACGAGCTGGCGGAGCGACTGGTGGCCGAAGCCGGCTTGGCCGAACAGGTGGTCGACGACCCGGCGGCACACGGCCTCAAGGACCACGACGTCGCCGCTGACTTCAACTACCGCGACTTCGCCCCATTGATGAATCGGCGCCACCCTTGGCTGAGCCAAGCGCTCGACCAAGAGCATTCGACGCAGGTCGGCGAAGACTTTGGGTACGGCCCCGGCACGCTCTTCAATGCCCGAGAAGTGGCGCGACTTGCCAACGGGCTGCGCGCCGAATGGCCAGACGCCGAAGACCCGGTCGACGAATTCGTCGCCTTCTTCGACGGCGCCGCGCGGGCCAAACAGGCCATACTCGTCATCGTCTCGTAGTCGGGAACCTTTTGAGCGGCACTCGAGCGCCCCGAAACGCACCCCACGAAGCCCTCCGCCCTTCTGAAGCTCAAGGTCATCGAGGGTGCGTCGCTCAAGCTGGTGTTGGGCGGCAAGCAGGGCAACGACATTGTGATTTGACCGACTCAGCCGCCGCTGAGCAACTCGGCAATGGGCTTGGTCGCCCGGCCCTCGTCGGCGCCCCAGCTCGTGAGGCCGGTGTCGAGCGCCTTCATCAACGTCAGCGGTACGCAACTCACGTTGCGCCCGTTGGTCTCCGACGGTTGGTCGCCTTGTGAAGGTGAGACGTAGTGAATGCCCGGGTGCACCAAGCTGCCTCCGGCCCGACCCGCCACCAGCATCGGTATGCCAGGCGCCGACGTCGCGTTGTGCGAGCGGCCCTCGGTGCATTCGCTGAAGGCGAGCACGCCGCAGTTGTCGAGCAACGTGCCGGCGCCCTCGGTGACGCCCTTCAATTTCTCGAGCAACCCCGCGAACTTCGACATCACGTAGGTGACGCACTTCTGCACCCCCGGCTGGTCGTCTGACTCGCCGTGCGTCATGCCGTGCATGCTCGTGCCGGTATTGGTGGTCGTCGGGTCAATGACGAACGGAGGGAAGCCCGGGTAAATCGTGTAGTCGTTGCACGGGCTGAACCGGTACGTGAAGACGCGCGTTTGGTCGCACGCGAGCGCGAAGACGAGCAAGTCGGTCTGCACCGAATCGAGTGGGTCCCACTGAATTTGTTCGGCGTCGATGGCGGGGTACGACGACGTCGGCCGCGTCGGTACCTTGCACGTCGAAGACACGGGCATGCTGGTGAGTTGCCGCTCGAGGTCGGCGACGCCTTGCAAGTGTTGGTCGAGCCGCTGGCGGTCTTTCGCGCCGAGCTTGGCTTGGAGCGCGCGGGTGTCGGCCGCCACCAAGTCGAGCACGCTCTTGCGGTTCGCCAACGTCACCGCCGCCACGTCGGTCGGAGTCGAAAAACCGGCTCCGAAAATGCGGTCGTACATCGCGATGGGGTCGAACACCGGCAAGTTGGGGCTGTTGGGCCCGTTGTGTGAAATGGCCTTGCCGACGACTCCGAAGTCGGCGTCGCTCGTGTCGGTCGACGCGACGCCGAAGTGCAGCGACTTGAAGCGCGTCGTGGTGCCGATTTTGTCGGCGATGGCTTGGTCGAACGTCTTGCCGGCGTACGCGTAGTTGAGCCCGCCTTGCGCCGTGCCGAGCACCCCCGAGGTGATGGCCATGAGCGAGCCCATGTGGCCCGACACTTGGTAGGGCACGTACACCACCGCGCCTTCGATGACCGAGACGTAGTCTTTGACCTTCGCGAGCGGCTGCAAGAGCGGGCTCAACGCCCACCCCGCGCCGCCTCCACCGGAGGGAAACCACTGGTTCGCGACGACGCCGTTGCCCCAGTACCAGGCCCCGAAACGCTTGGGCAGCGGCGTGCCCCCGGCGAATGCCGTGCCGTGACCGTTGAGCATGGCGTCGAGCACCGGCAACCCCACCGCCGCGCCCACGCCCCAAGCAGCACCGCGCAACATCGTTCTTCGAGACAGGGTGAATTTCGCCATGGGGTGGTCGGCTCGGCTCTACGGGCTCACAACTTGGTAACGAAAACCGTCGCTCGCGGTGATGGCCTTCACGACCGCCTGGAGTCGGCCTCCGCTGGTGTCGAAAGCGGCGACGGCGGCGCCGAAACTCGCTTTGTCGAAGTCGGCTGGGGTGCGCCCCACCGCCGAGCCATACAGCGAACGAATGAGGCAAGGGCCCGTCGCCGGGTGGTTCGCCACGAGTGACGCGAGGCCCGCTTCACCCTGGTACGTCGCCGCGCCGAGCGAACCCGAGTCGTCAATGGGCAGCGAATATTCGGTTTCTCGGTACACGCCCAACGCGTCGAACCGCTCGAGGCTGAGGCCCACCGAATCCATCGCCACGTGGCAGCCTGCGCACGAGCTGCTCGAGGCGTGCATCGACAGCCGCTGCCGCGCCGTCATCAGGCCCGTGGGCAGCGGAGGAATGTTGACTCCCGCCGGCGGCGCGAGCGCCAAGTCTTGGCACAGCAAGCGGGTCAGCACGAACAAGCCACGTTTGGTGGGCGAGGTGGTGCTGTCGTGGTCGTGCACCGCGAGCACCCCGGCCTGCCCGAGCAAGCCTCGTCGGGGGCCAGCCGGCAACGTCACGCGTGAAAACCCAGGGCCCGAGGGCGCGGGCACTCCGTAGAACGTCGCCAATTCGGCATTGAGAAACGTGTCTTGCTGGTCGAACACCCGGCGGTAGTCGAGGTCGCGGCTAAAGACGGCGTCGTCGAGCGTGGCCAACGTTTCTTCTTTGAGCGCGGCACCGAGCGTCGGGGTGAATGAAGGAAACAGCTGGGGCGCGCGCGTCAACGTGTCGAGCCCGTCGAGCGAGAGCATGACGCCGAAGAACGTGCGCATGGCCTGACGAGCTTCAGGGCGGGCGAGCAAACGCTCGGTCTGCGCCGCCACGCCTTCGGGCGTCACCAGCGAGTCGGCCGCCGCGAGCAAGGCGTCGTCGGGGGTGTTGCCCGTGAGAAAAAACGACAGCCGCGAGGCCATTTCGAGCCCGCTGAACCGAACGCGCCCCGGTTCGGTGAAGTCGGGTTCGCCCAGTTCGACCAGGTACAAGAAGTTCGGCGACTGCAAGAAAGCGCTCACCGCTGAACGAAGGCCCTGCCAAGCGTCACCCGTGTTGCCGGCGACCGTCGCCACGAGCGCGACGTAGGCGTCGACTTCGGCGTCGGTGAGCGGCCGCCGAAACGCACGGTGCCCAAAGGTGGTGACGAAGGCGCGGTAACAAACCGTGTCAGTGACCGAAGACGGGGCGCACGGAGAGAGCCGCGCCCGCGCCGCGTCGGTGGCGACGGCGGCGTCGGCCAAGACGTTCGCCGCGGCCTCGAATTGCCCCACCCCGGCGCTCGACACGATGGCCGACGACGTGCCAATCGCCGGGAAGCCGGCGACCGGGCTCACCGGCTCGACGCGCGGCACCTGACTGGTGTCGACCCCGAGCAGCGTGCGCACCGACGCGAGGTACTGTTCATTCATCAGCCGGCGCAGCTGCGAGCCGGTGGTGGGGCCGAACGCCGGCCAACCGTCGCCCGTCGCCGACGCAGGAGTCGAAGTCGAAGTGACACCTGGAGTGGGCAGCCCAGGCGCCATGATTTCGCCCGAGCACCCACACAGCAGAATGATCAGCCAAGCACCCCGCACAGCCTGAGCGGTAGCAAACCCAGCGCCAACGGGCTGGCTGCGCGATACCGGCGGCTTGAGGCCCAGGGCTGCCGAAACTTCGGGCACTCCTGCGGGCGCGACCCCCCACCCGAGCCTGAGTTTGTGCGCACCGGAGTGGCGCCAAAGGTCTCAACTCCAGACAGATTTGGCGTCCCACCCAGTTTCAGCCCGTGACTGAAAAATATAACGCTGCTGCCCCCAAGATTCGAATCATTGCCGGCCCCAGTGCGGGCGGCGTCGCAGCGGCACAAGGCGAACGCGCTCGGGTGAAGCCGGTCGAGTCGCCGGTCGTCGAAAAGCCCCGCGTGTCCCTGAACGGCGCAAATGATCTGTACACTGCTCCTGTCACGGACGCCGACCTGAGCCAAGATCTCTTGCCGAGCACGACCGTTCGCTCCAGACAACCCCGTCATCAAGGCTGACCACTCCCATCGCCCAGGCCCTGGCCGCGGGCCACGCGGTCATGGCCTATAAAGTTGACCCCGCGAACCAGACGATGCACGCCGTCGCGGTGCTGAAAGCCGAAAATCGAAACATCACCGTTCGAAACCCCTGGGGCACCGAGGCTCCGGTCGAAAAGACCGAAGCCGAATTCGCTGCGGAGTTTTCAATGGTCGACGTGATCAAACGCTGAGTGTGATCACCCACCACGAGCACGCGCTCGGCGCTCTACTGTTCGACACAGTAGAGGTGAGCACTGCTGCCACAACTGAGGAAACCGCTGCCGACCCAGTCGGAAGTCGTGACGTCGACGCGACCCACAGCTCCGGTGCCCGCCGTGCCCGACGTGAAGTCTGTGCACGTCTGGGTGGCTGGGAGACCAGCCCCGGTCGTCCCTGTCCACACAGACGCGAACATGTCCCACTGGCTGCCGTGCTCGTCGTATCTGATTGGCACCAGCGGCGTCGTCTTCAGGTTCGCGACGTTGTTGAACGTCTTGAGCAGCCCCCCGTCGGGCAGCTCTTGGTACCACGGCCCCACTTCGGCGATGCGAGACGCGGCACTCGTCCCCGCCACACTGACCAACCCTTTCCACGTACCTCCCTTGCCCACCGCGAGCGCCGCATTCATGCACGCCTCGTCGGCGCCTCCAGTGCCTCCAAAACCACCGGGGAATGAGCTGCTCGTCACGAACAGGCGCATGCCTCCGTCGAAAACTGCAATGCCCCCCGCATCGCCATTCGTCGAGCCGCCATCGTCATTCGTGGTCCTGCAGACGCCTCCAGAAGGAGACACGGGCGCGCACGACGCACTGACGCCGCACGAGTGACACGCTTCAGCGCCAGAGCCGCACTGGTCAGATTGCGTGCCAAATTGACACAGACCGCTGACGTCACAGCACCCATCACAGTTCGCCGGGCTGCAGCGCTGCACGCCGCCGTCGTGCCCCGCGCCCGAATCTTGATACACGCTCGCATCGTTGCTGGCTCCGCCGTCGCCAGCCGACGGCCCCGCATCGCTCGAAGTGAGGCCACCGTCGACAGTGCCAGCGTCAGGTGAACCGCCGTCAGACGCCCCGAGGTTCACGTCGAGGTCACAGCCCGCCACCAACACGGCGGCCAGCACCATTTTTGCCATTCGCTTCATCGTGCACCCCATTTGGGTCGACGGCCGCTTTCCGTCACGGGGGCGACCATTGATCGACGGCGGCCCGCAAAATGCTGTTCGGGTACTGTTCGCGAAACCAATGGGCTCGGGCCGCGGCCCCGGCGTCGTCTCCCGCGAGCACCAGGGCCTGCACCCACAGCGCGTCGCGCTCTTCGGAGAGCGCTCCGTGGGCAAATGTCGCTCCGTGTTGCCTGAGCGCGGCCAACGCGGCATCGGGCCGGCGATTCAAGAGCGCCGTTCTCGCGGTCTCCAGCAACGGTTGCTCGTCGTTGAGCGTCGACTCGACAACCTGCGCAGGCGAGCGATTGGGCACCTGCGGGCGCGTTGGCACGGGCGCGGGCGTCGGTGGCCGTTGCTTGACCGCCGCCTCGGGAGGGCCAGACGCCGGTACCGGCACCTCGCGCACGACCGGCACTTCGACGACGCGCACCGATTCGTGCGGAGGCAGCCGCCGCATGACCACCACGGTCGTCGCCGACCCCACCACCGCTCCGGCCAAGAGCAACGCCGCAGCCCATTTGACGCCGACCGCATGAGCAATGCCAGCCGAAGCGCCCGACGAAGAACCGAGTGCGGTGGCGGCGGCCAGCGGCACGGCGAGTGTGCCCTCGAGCCTGAGCAACACCCGCTGGCGAGCCGCGTCGTCGACCGAGAGTGGTTGCAGACGCTCGGCTTCGACCAGCGCTTCGGCGAACGGTTCGAGTGGCTCTGGCATCATCGCCCACGCTCCTGGGTCAGCAGTCGTGCAGCAGCCTCGAAGTCGCGACGCGCGAGGCGCAGCCGCGAGTACGCCGTGTTCAGCGGTATTTCAAAAATCTCAGCAATTTCGGGCATCGTGGCGCCTTCCAATTCGTGGAGCACGAAGACCCCGCGCCGCTCGACTTCGAGCTCGTCGATGATGCGCTGCGCGAGTGAGAGGCCCTGGCGTCGCTCGAGTGCGTCGGCGGGCCCGGTACCCGACGACACCTCGGGAGGCGTCGCCACCGCCTGTTCGCGGTGGGTCGCGTGCTTGCGTTGGTGGTCGAGCACGATGCGCGTCGTGATGCCTGACAACCACGGCCGCACGGGCCGCGCCGAGTCGAACGTGTTCCACCGTCGGTAGGCGGCGGTGAAGACATCGTGCACCACGTCTTCGCACACCGACGGGCGCACACCGAGGCGCCGCACCAACCGGTGCACGTACGCGAATTCGCGCTCATACGTCTCGACGAAGCCCACCAAGGGTGAATTGGGGTGACGTGCTGTTTCCGTCATGGCTACCCGTCTCGCCAGACGACGCCCACGGCCAGTGAGCCGGCGACGGGAGGCGCCTCCCACGCGGGAGATGCGTTCACCAACAACCGCGTGCGCGCCAACGTGAGCCAGAGTTCGCCGGTCACATACGCGCCGAAAGCCGACTGAACTGGCCATTCGAACGACAGGCTCGGCCCAAAAAAGGCAGCGGGCGCCCACCCACGGCGGGCGTCGTCGAGGTCGCGCCCGTCGAAGTGGAGCCCGCCAACCCTCGAGGCGATGCACAGCGACAGCCCCCATCGCTGCACACACCCGGCGGCATCGCCTCCGACGAGCAGCGTGTCGACGGCACCGGTGGCAAACACGGCGTGGCTCGGCAACACCACCGTCGGCCCGAGACGAAAAGCGACTGACCCGAGGCTCAGGCGAAACGCCGCGCGCACGCCCCAGAGCGAGGCGGGCTGGGCGCCGAATTCTGGGCCAGTCGCGATGAGGGCCGCGAGGTGTGGTGAGCGAGGGGCCACCGGTGGGTTGGGCGGAGGTTTTGGAGTGGGCGCATCTGCCACTTTCGGCGCGAGTTCACGCGGTTCAGGTGCTGGGAGCTCAGGTTCGGAGCGCGACGGGCGTGTCAGCACCATGGGGTCGATGGCCACCGCGAGCGCAAGACCCATGGCTTCGAAGAGCGCTCGGCAGTCGGGAGCCGGGGCGAACAGACGCTCCGACACGGCCCCCGCTCGGCTCACGCGGAGCTTGCCGCCAAGGCCTTGCACCTCGACGCGAATGACGAGTTCGTGTTGTTCGATGAACGGGTCGTAGCCCATGCGGGTCTGTACGGCCTGGCGAAGCGCGGTGACGTCGCACGCAGTCTCTCGCGACAGCCACTCGAGGCGAGCGTGGGGCTCGGTGGGGCTGGTGCTCGTGACGACACTCAGCAAGAACGCGAAGAACATGGGTCGGCCAGCTCGTACTTCAAGTCGACCTTCTGCGTGAACGGTCTGTGCTCAAAGCGTGTGAAGCAACGAAAATATCAGGCGACGCCGAGTGAAAGCCGAGGGTTGAAGACCTGGCACCGAACTGCGGCACCGCCCTCAGCCGCCACGTTCGAACACGAGCGGCAGCGTCACCTTCGACGAGCGACGTTGGCGAGCGAAGCGCAAGCGGCTGACCGACCGCTTCACGAGGCCGCGCAGCCGGGCAATGTCGGGTTCGGCCTCACGCGGGCCGCGGGTCGTGTCGCTCAAGACACTGACCTGGCGCACAGCGCCGTCGCGGCCGACCGTGAACCCCATGCTCAACAGGCCCGCCACCGGCAGCCCCGCCTCGAGCAGCGGCATGAGCTGTTCGGTGACCTGATCGATGCCTTTCTGCAATTGCCCCTCGGTGAGCGGCCCTTCGATGAAGGGCCTGGGTTGAACGAACCACCCGTGAATCACCAAGCGGCCGTCGCGGGGGTCGACCACCCCGTCGACGCGGCGCACGCCGTGCGGCAACCGAGGGTCAAATACCGTGAGCCGGTTGAACTTGGGCGCGATGGCCTCGACGACTTCATTCTCTTCGACGCCGCGGGTCGAAACGAAGTCAGACCAAAAGTCGAGCACCTCGTCACGCACGAGCAGCGTCTCGCCTCCGGTGAATCGGCGCCGCAACCAGGGTGTCAGTGAAAACACGAAGGCATGGTGGCCATGAGGCAGGTCGCCGTGAAGGCGCTGTTCGCAGCCATTCACGTAACAGCTCAGCCACGGCGGAGACACGTCGTGGCAGCCGAGCACCCGCCGCCCCCACCACACGAGTTGCTGGTGAAACGCGTCGTACAGCTTCTGCGGGAAAAAGGCGTACGCCGGGGTGCGCAGCGCCGTGTACTGGCCGGGCACGTGCCACCAGTCCCACACGAAGCGGTCGGCGGTCGTCGCCCGCGGGTCGGCAAAGCGGCCCTCGAAGTGCGCCCGCAACGCGTTCGCCTTGGGTGAGAACTGGTCGACGACTCGAAAACGGTGGGCCATGGGGCGGGCCGTAGCAGCTCCTGCCGAGCGAATTCACCAACGTTCTTCGGCAAACTGAGCTCGAGCCTGGCGCCGGTCTGACGAAGTTCGATCGTCGCTCCCAGGTTCTTGCATTCACGCTCACCGACCCCACCTCATCACCCGCTCGCAGCTCGCGGTGCCGCGCAGACTTTCGACGAGCGGGGTGCGACACTGCCGACCATGTCGACGAACGCCCGCTTTCGCGGTTGCCTGCTCGGCCTGGCCATCGGCGACGCGCTCGGCTACCCCGTCGAATTTCTCAACCGCAGCGAACTGCGAAAGAAGTTCGGGCCGCGGGGTGTGACCGATTTCGTGCCGAGCGCCCGCCACCCCGCGGGCACCTATTCAGACGACACGCAAATGACGCTGGCGGTGGCGCGCGCGTTGTTGGCGTCGAGGCCCGACGACCTCGACGACGTCATGCGCCACGTGCGCGACGAATTCTGCGCGTGGGCCGACAGCCCCGACAACGACCGAGCCCCAGGCCAAACCTGCATGGACGGCGCTCGTCAACTCAAGGCCGGGGTGCACTGGTTTTCGAGCGGAGACCCCTATTCGAAAGGCAACGGAGCCGCGATGCGGGCCGCAGCCATTGGCCTTGTGTATTCGAAGGCGCCTCGGCGGCTGGTCGAGGTTTCGCGCGCGGTCGCCATCTGCACCCATGCGCACCCCACGGGTGTCTCGTCGGCCATCGCGGCGGCGGCGGCGGTGGCGTACGCCGTCGAAGGGGGTGCACCCGCGGGCCTTTTGGGTCACCTCCAGCGGGTGTTGTGCCATTCGCGCGGCGTCGAGGGGTACCAGGAGGTCGTGAACCTCGACCCGCTCAACGAACAATTGCGCCGACTCGACGACGTGCAGCGCGTGCTCGACCAGCACACCACGGCAGATCACGCGTTCGACACCTTGGGCGGCGGCTGGGTGGGTGAAGAAGCGGTGGCGGGCGCGCTCTTTTCATACCTCTCGACGCCCACCTGCTTCGCCGACACGGTACTCACCGGCGCGAACGCGTCGATGAGCGACGAACAGGCCCGAGGGTTCGGCCGCTGCGACAGTGACTCCATCGCCTGCATCGCCGGCGGCATTTCAGGAGCCGCGCTCGGCCTCGAGGCCCTGCCGACCGACTGGGTCGACCGCGTCGAGAACAAAGACCTGTTGCGGCGCACCGCCGACGAGCTGTGGGCCAAAGTGCAGGCTCGCCCCGTCAACGACGCGCCGTGAGCGCGCACCGCTCAGAGCGGCAAGTGCTTCTTCAAACTCGACCGCACGTGCTGCGAGTCGTCGACGAAGCGAACACCGAACCCACCGATGCCCTTCTTTTCGCCGACCCAAATGACACGCGCCTTGAGCAGCTGACCGCCCCAGCGCCCAAAAATCGGCTCGAGGTGGAGCGTCAGCTCTTCGTCTTCTCGCAGCCCGCGCAGCTTGGGCGCACCGACGAACGCCCCCGTCGAAGACAAGTCTTTCACCTCGGCCGCGACGCTCGAGCCGTTGAACTTCACCAAGCACGACACCGTGACGGCGTGCCGAGTGCCGAGCGCGGTGCCGTCGTCAATGGCGCGGCCCGCGCACTGGGCAATCATTTGCGCGGCGGGGCGCTTCTGGTGCCCGACAAAAATGAACCCGAGGCCCGCTTGCTGACGCGGGCCGGCCGGCAGTTTGCGCTGAAAACTCACCCGGCCTTCGAGTTCGAAGCGCAGCTCGGAGTCGCCAAAGGTGATCTCCAGCACCACATCGGCCCCAATGGCCAAGTTCGCCCACCCGGGTACGAACAGGGTGAGGTGTGACCCCTCGGCGCGCGAGTTCGCCAACACCGCGCCGCGGTGGGGGTACCGCACCGGGAGTCGAACGAGAGGGCCGGTGAGCATGAGTCTCGAACTGTAACGTGTTCGCGAAAAGCGTGCCGGCCGTTCGCTCTCACTCGAATTTTCAACCGCGCGCCGGCGAGCGCTGTATCTCGGGCGAGACGACGCTATACGCAGCGCCGGCATGCTCGTTTTCGTCGAAAACCACGACTCTTTTTCGTGGAACGTGCTCGACCTGTTGCCGGTGGCAGAGGCCGAGGTGCGGGTGGTCGAAGGCGATACGCCCGAAGCCCGCGCGGCGGTCGAAGCACCCGAGACGAACGTCGTCGTCATCGGCCCCGGCCCGATGGACCCGATTCGCGCGGGCCTGGTCGACTTGGTCGAGCGCGCGGCGCGCCGCCGGGTGCCCACGCTGGGCATTTGCTTGGGCCACCAAGCGCTGGGGCTCGCGTATGGGGCCACCTTGGTTCGCTCGACACCTGCCCACGGGCAACGGGCGCGGGTGCACTTTTCTGACAGCCGCCACTTCATCAACGGCGACTTCGACGCCATGCGCTACCACTCGCTGTCGCTGGGTGAGGTGAAAGGCCCCCTGCGCGCCCTCGCCCACTTGGCCGACGGCACGGTGATGGCGGTCGAGCACGCCACCCTGCCCATGGCGGGCCTGCAATTTCACCCTGACTCGCACGGCACCCCGCGGGGCCGTGAATTGGTCGAAGCGTTCTTTCGGAGCATCGCGTGAGGCTCGAAGAGCTCGAGACCGAGCGCGCGTTCGCCTTGGTCGCTCCGGGGTATTCACCGGGCGAAACGCGCTGGAGCCTGCTCAAAGGCCTGCGGCCGGTTCGCCCCGACGAGCGGCCCGACCACAGCGTGTGGCTCGCCGCCTACGAACAGCCCGGAGCCCGAGCGGTGCAGCTCACGGGCGTTTTCGAGCGGGTCGACGTCGAGTGGGGGCCTGCCTCGGCGGTGACCTGGTCGCTCGACGACACCGGCTACGTCGACCAGGTCGAGACGATTCGCCGCGCGATTGCCGACGGTGACGTGTACCAGGTGAACCTCACCTGTCGCGCCGCCGTGACCGCCCCGTCGGGCGCGGCGTTGCTCGCGGCGCTGTGCCGTCGCGGCACGCCGCGGTTCGCCGCGTGGGTGCGCGCCCCCGACCACGGCGGCGAGTTCGTCTCGGCCAGCCCCGAGTTGTTGTGCGAAGTCGACGGGCGCACCATTCGAGCCGAGCCCATGAAAGGCACGGCGCCCGCGGGTGCGCGCGACGTGCTCTCGGCCAGCGACAAAGACCACGCCGAACTGGCGATGATCACCGACCTGCTCCGCGACGATTTGCACCACCTGTGCGAGCGAGGGTCGGTTCGGGTGCTCGACGAGCGCCGCTTCATCGAGCTGCCGTACGCGGTGCAAACGGTCAGCGACATCGAAGGTCGGCTGCGTGAAGGTGTGACGCTTCGCGACGTCTTCGCACAGCTCCACCCTGGGGGCTCGGTCACCGGTGCGCCGCGAGAAGCCGCCCGCGGGTTGATCAACCGACTCGAGTCGACGCCGCGCGGCTGGTACTGCGGCTTTTTGGGCTGGCAGTGTGGTGCCGTGGTTCGCGCGGCGTTACTCATTCGTACGGCCCAGCGTCTCGAAGGCGCGGCTTCGTGGCGTTACGGCGTGGGTGGGGGCATCACGTGGCACTCGGTACCGAATTCAGAGCTCGCCGAACTCCAGGTGAAGCTGGGGGCGCTGTCGTGAAGTACACGACGCTGAGGGTCTCGGCCCGCGGCGTCGTGCTCTTCGAAGAACACGCCGAACGCTTGGGGCCGACCCTGCGGCCGGCGTTCGAAAAGTTCGCGGCCACCGCCAGCGAAGGCGTGTACTCGCTGCGCGGTGACGCAGACCGTTTGGTGGTCGAACGGCGCAGCGGCAGCCGGCTGCACGAAGGAGTCGTCGTTCGGTCGGCGGTGTCTCCCATGGCGCTGCGCCATGGCCCTTTCGCCAAGCCGGCGCCCCCGTCGCCGTACGACGACGTGCGTTCGGCGAGCGCCATCACGTTGCTCACCGACGTGGGCGAAACCGAAATTTTCGAATGCTGCGTGGCCGCGGTCATGGCGTGGGACGGCACCGACCTGGTGATGGTACCGGCCGACCGGCCGCGCGTGCAGTCGGTCGCCGAAGCGTTCGTGGCGCGCGATTTTCCCCACCGGCGAGGGCCGATTCACACGGCGGGCTCCTGGGGGCTCTTGTTGATCAACGCGGTCGGTTCGGCCGCGCCGTTCATCGGTGCTCGCGAACCGTTTCCGCCTGACGTGGCCGCCCACCTGCAAGCGACCATCGACGCGACCGCCGTGCGGTGACGGCCCGCGGCCTCGGTTTCGCGCTTTGACTTTCGGGGTCTGCCAGCGGGCTTGAGCCCCCACGCGAGGCCTTGTCGCTTGGTGACCGCGCCTCGCCTCGAGGCGCGCCAACGCCATGTGACGGGCCGGCCCGAGCTTGAGAGCCACATTCCACCGGTTGAAGTGGGGCGCCTGAGGCTGCTGGGCGGGCTGGCCGAGGTCGACAACTTGGCGTACGCGTTCGATCGAGCCGACTCGGCCAACGCCGGCGCTGAGGTGCTCGCCTTGCGGTTCGACCGACTCCACCAAGCGCTCGAGACTGCGCCTGATGCTGCGCGCGTTCGGGGCGCCGTCGAATTGCTCCGCCCCGTGAGCGAACGCTCTGAAGAGCGTGGGCTGGTTTTGCCGCCCCTCGCGACCAAACGCGGGCTGCAAGTGCTGTCGGCCGAACTTCAGCGCGAGTTCACTTCGGTGATGACAACGGCCGCCCCGTACACGCTCGACGCGTACGACTGGCTCTACCGGCAAGCGAGCGCTCCCGACAAAGCCGGGCTGCCACCTCCCAACCAACTTCGGGCCCAAGGGTCAGCCGCTGTCGCGGCCCAACTCGAAGCTGCGAAGACCGACCCCACCTTGCACAACTACGTGCCCCGCAGCGTCGGCGAGCACCTGACGTCGCGAAAGCTGCGCGTCGAACAGCTCAACGCTCTGGCAACCGCTCTCGCCAGCGCCGGGGTGAGAGTTGATCTGCCGGTGACGACAGTCGTGAGGCCCCCGACTCCATTCGCCCCAAAACCGCCCGAATACCGAAGACATGCACGCGGCATGACACACTGAACATCAAATCAGTACCCATTCACCTGTGGGCCAATGTAGGACAGTGTGGTTTTTACAAGGAAACGCCAATGGCCCTCAAACCCGTTCAAGCTACTCCGCAGGGCAACCCGATCGCCGAAGCGCCGGTCTCGGCGGCGCCGGCCGCCGGAGTCGAAGGCCAACAGCCCACCCGCCGAATTTTCGGGCCGAGCGGCGTTGCCACGGGCACGTTGCCGCCGCCGCAACCCGAGGTCGACCACTTCAGCGCGGCGCAGCTGGTCGGGCGGCAGACGAACAACAAAATACACACCATCAAAACCGAGGCGCAGTTCTCGTCGCTCTTTCAAAAGGCGCCTTCGGTGACGGCGGGGGCGCCCGACGAGCTCAAATTTCTCATCGACCGAACGACCCACCAAGTCTACTTCGTGCCCCCGAAGTGGAAGTTTCACTACAACTTCTTTCACGACGTGGTGAACGGGTCGATGCGCGACTCCGACTTCGACCAACTCACCTACAACAACCCCAACCGCAAGTACGTCGCCGGTACGATGACGCGGTACCCCAGCTACGTCGACCCGGTCACCGGCAAGCACGGCAAGTACTGCTTCAGCTTGTGGCCGACCGACCACTTCGACGACAAGCTGCTCAAAGAAATACACGACACGGTTCGCACCGGCCTGCCGTTCTTGCCGGCGACCGAAGACATTTCGTTTCGGCCGGGCGGGCCGATTCAAGACCGACTCGTGCAGCAATACGCGGCGGGGCTCAAGGCGAAGGGCCTCACCGTCACCACGAACCTCGACATTTCAAAAGACCTCAAGTTCATGGCGCTCAGCACCGGAGACGCGGTCGGTCGGCTGCGCGTCATCGAACCGGGCCAAGTGGCTCCGCCCATGGGCCGAGGCGACGTGCCGCTCTACTTGGGAGACGTGCCCCCGACCGCGCCCCCGGTGGCGGCCGTGTTGACGACGCAGGTGCAGACCTACAATTCGCACCTCGGCATCAAGTACCGGCAAGACAACACACCCTATTTCTACAAGGCCTTTTCGGCCGACGAACTGAAGGCGCTCAAAGCACTCGACGGCAAGCCGGTGAAGGTGTCGGCGTCGTCGGCGGCGGGCACGGTGACCGCGGCGACCGAAGCCGAAGCCAAGGCCTTCATCGACAACCTTCGGCCGAAGACGCCTTCTCGGCTCGCACCGAATTTGACCGAGAACCGGGCGCGCTCGCTCACCGAGCTGAGCCACGACGCCCGCGGCCCCGACGGCCGGTGGAACCCCGCGATTCTCGCCGCGTACGGGCGAAAGACCATGGGGCTGACCGAGCTCATCGGGCTCAAGCAGCGCGGCGCCCTCGAAGTGAATTCGGCGCACGAGCCCGAAGTGGTGACGCCCAAGGCGCTCATCGGCATACCGGCGAATTGGTACACCCGGTTCATGCGCGAAGCGAAAGACGCGAAGGGCGTGACTTTCGCCGAGCGCATCAAGACCCTCACCCACGACCCGAAGTTCGCCGACGTGGCCTGGCGGGCGGCGCAGCTCGACACCTTGCGAAAAGACATCACCCTCGCCACGGTGCCGCCCAGCTTGGTGAATGACCTCAAGACCCAGGTGGCCGCGCCCTACCTCGCGGCCATGCCCAACGCCGACCGGGCCCGCTTTCGCTCGTCGGCGCCCGTCGTCGAAGACAGCAACGGCACCAAGTTGCCGAACATGGCCGGCGCGTTCGACTCGACGTCGGCCAAGTGGCAGCCCGGCCGCACCAAGGCCGACACGGTCGCCAACGCGACCGCCGCCATGGCCCAAGCCCTCAAAGCCGAATACGCCAGCGTGTGGAACGACCGCGCCATCGCCGAGCTCGACTTCAACCGCGTGGCGATGGACGAGACGTCGGTCGCCATGGCGCTGGCCGTCATGCCGAGCGAACAGAACGAGCTCGCGAACGGCGTCGTGCGCGTCAACCCCGACCTGGCCGGGTTCTTCTCGGTGACCGGCGAAACGCAGTTCGGTGAAAACCTGGTCACCAACCCCGAAGCCGGCGCGACGCCCGACACGTGGGTCGACGGCAACTACGACATTTCAGGCGCCGAGCTCGGCCAAGACATCGAATACGAGCGACTGAGCAACCAGAAGTCGACCGACCCGAAGCGGCCCCACGCGTACACCGACGCCGAAATCAGCAGCGTGTACAAGGCCATGCACGTCATTCGCGACCACTTCGCGAAGCTCGAAGGCAAGGTGCCCGAGCAGTACCAAGACGAGTGCGAAACCAAAATCACCGCCGACGGCAAAGTGCTCTTCAAGCAAGAACGCCCTTGGGTTGAATGAAAGCGTGACGCGCGGCTGACGCCCTTCGTGGTCTCGCTGGGCGTACAGCCGGGCGTGCCGACTTCGCCGTAAAAACAGAAGGTTGTCAGCGGCATTGGCCGTGCACTGGGGGCGCGCTCCTTTTCGCCTGGAGACGACCCATGAAACCTCTGACTGTTTTCACCTTCGCCGTGGCCGTGGCGGCGTGCGCGCCAAAGCCCGCGGCGCTCAGCTCGTTGACGCGCGTTTCAGCGGTGACGGCCGGCGCCAAATGCTCCAGCGGCGGCGTCGACATCTCCGTGGGGCCCGACCTCAACGGCAACGGCGTGCTCGACGACGTTGAAGTGGCTTCGACCCAGGTGCTGTGCAACGGCGCGGCGGGGGCAGCGGGCGCCATGGGCCAACCCGGCGCGACCGGGCCCGCGGGCCGTGACGGCACCGACGGGCGCGACGGCACGAACGGTCGCGACGGCGCCGACGGGCCGAGCGGTGCGGGCGCGCCCACTCCCTTGACGGCGACGGCCACCCTGCCGGTGGGAGACCCGAGGTGCCCCACGGGCGGCGCGCGCGTCGACTTCGGGGTCGACGTCGGAGGCGGCGACGGCGGCATCGCCCGCGACGGCGTGCTGCAACCGAGCGAAGTGCAGAGCAGCCAGGTCGTCTGCAACGGCGCCCTGCCGTACTACGAGCGTTCGGTCACCGCGCCGAGTGGCCCGCCGGGCGCGTTTCGCATTGTCACCGCGGGCGCGAAGGGCGTGAGCGCCGCCACGGCGGGCGGCGACATTACCATCGGTCTGGTCAACGGCACTTTCGGCGGCAACGTGAAGGTGTTTCGCACCGGCGTGGTCGACGCAGGGTTCACGGTGCCCAAGGTGGCGTTCGACGCCGGCGAAGCGCCCGTCGTCGTCGACCACGACCTGACCTTCACCCAGTACAGCGACCTCGACGCGGGGCTCGCCGCGCACGACTGGTTCTTCGGCACGCAAGGCGGTGACACGTGGGTCGTTCGAGACGGCGGCGCCGTGCTCGCGACGTCAGTCGTCGTCACCGCGAACCACACGGTGCGCTGCGAGACCTGCTGGTTTCGAGTGAAGAACGACGTTCGCCTCGAGGGGTCGCTCGTCGCCAAAGCCGGGGTCGTCGTCATCGCGGGGCAATATGTGAGCACTCCGGGCTCGGTGGTGAGCGTTGCGGGGCTCTCTTCGGCCGTCGCCAGTGGCGCCAACGGAGGCAGCCTCAGCCTTTTCGCCGATGTGGCCGTGAACGCGGGCCTCATCGACCTGACGGGCGGCAACGGCACCGAAGGGGGTGGCATGGGCGGCACGGCATGGCTCGTGGCGCCGACCATCGTCAACGCGGGCGTCATTCGGGCGCGTGGCGGCGACGGCTCAACCGGCCGAGGCGGCAGCGGCGGCGCGGTTGTCTTTCAAGGCGATGAAGTTTCGAACCGCGCGACCCTTGATGTCTCCGGGGGCAACGGCATCGTCACTGGCGGCGGAGACTCCTCGGTGGGCATCATTCTCGTCGGCCGAGTGATTCGAAACAGCGGGTCGCTGGTGGCGCGTGGGGGCGCTTGTACCGGGGCCTCTTGTCTGGCGGGCCGAGGGGCGTCGGTGACCTTGAGCGCGCGCGGCCACCTGTTCAACTCGGGCGACCTCGATTCGTCAGGCGGAGCCGGCCCGGCGGGCCGCGGCGGAGACGCGAACAAAGTCACCGTGGCGTCGACCGAAGACACCGCGAGCGCGTCGTCGCAGTTCGCGACTGGCGACCTTCACCTCTCGGGCAACATCACCGCGCAAGGTGGCGAAGGTGCCACGGCTGGCGGCAGCGGCAGCGTGCTCATTCAACTCACGTCGAACCACCCGCGCGGCCAAGAAATCGAGCTGCTCGGCTACACCGAACTCGACGCGAGTGGCGGGCGCTCGGCTTCGGGCAACGGCGGCACCGGCGGCCACATCACCCTGTCGACGGCCCCCACGACGTACGGCGCCTTCACCATGGGTGACACCGGCGCGGTGGTGAACCAGGCGACGTTGAACGCCACCGGTGGCGACGGCTTGGTCGCCGGGGCCGGGGGCACGGTCAAAGTCGCCTCGACGCAGACCTTCGCCAGCGGCAACCCACACGAATTCATCTTGAACGCGGGCGCCATCGTCGCGTCGGGTGGCGACGGCTCGGCGAGCCCAGGTGGCGGCGGCTCCGTCACCATCGGCGGTGCCAACACCGAAAACCGCGCAGCGATTTGGGCCCAGGGCGGCACCAGCTCGAGCGCAATGAGCCCGGGCGGCCGAGGAGGCACGGTCGCTTTCGCCGCGTCGCTGGCCAGCCTCAACTCCGGTGACATTCACGTCGACGGCCACAACGGCCCCGTCGAAGGCGGTCGGGGCGGCACCATTTCGATACGGGCGACCAACGAAACGAACACGGCCTTGCTCAGCGCGACGGGCGGCAACGGCCAGCAGACCGGCGGGCCCGGCGGCACCATCGACCTCCGCACGTGGTGGGGCGCGCGACCGTCGAACACCGGCCCGATGCGGGTCAACGGCGGCTCGGGCGTGCGCCCCGGCGCACCCGGCGCGGTCTATGAGCGCATGTACGGTCTGTAAGAAGGCCCGAAGAACAAAAAACGGGTGACTGTGGTGGCCGGTAACGCAGTGCATTAGGTTGCCGCCACAGTGCGTCAACGCAGCTCAAGACCAGCTCCTGGCCGGTACGGCCTCTACGACCCGCAGACCGAGCGTGATGCCTGCGGCATTGGCTTCGTGGCCCACCTCCGCGGCGAAAAGTCGCGGGCGATTGTCGAACAAGCGCTCGAGGTGCTGCACCGCATGCGGCACCGAGCGGCGACCGGGGCCGACCCGCTGACGGGCGACGGGGCGGGAATTCAGGTTCAAATACCCCACCGCTTCTTCAAGCGCGAAGGCCTGCGGCTGGGGTTCGACATGCCGCGGCGGCGTTGTTACGGCGTGGGGCAAGTCTTTTTACCGAGCGACCCGTACGCCCGCGCCGAATGCGAGCGCCTCTTCGCCGAAGTCATTCACGCGAACGGCCAGGTGTTGTTGGGGTGGCGCGACGTGCCGACCGACGTGTCGCACTTGGGGCCGTTGGCGCGTTCGGTGATGCCGGTGATTCGGCAAATCTACATTGGGCGCAAGCGGGTGGTGCCGAGCGCGTTCGAGCGAAAGCTCTTCATCATTCGCAAGTTGACCGAGAACCGAATTCGCGAGAGCGGCGTCGACCCGAACGGCCACTTTCACGTGGTGTCGTTGTCGGCCGAGACCATGGTCTACAAGGGCCTGTTGCTGCCCTCGCAGCTGCCGAAGTTCTACGCCGACCTGCGCGACCCCGACTTCGTGAGCGCCATCGCCGTGGTGCATTCGCGCTTTTCGACCAACACCTTCCCCACGTGGGACCTGGCGCAGCCGTTTCGGTTCATCGCCCACAACGGTGAAATCAACACCGTGCAAGGCAACCGCAATTGGATGAGCTCTCGCCGTTCGCTGTTGCAGTCGGCGAAGTTCGGCGGCTCGCTCGACCGGCTGCACCCGATCATCGTGCCGGGCAAGAGCGACTCGGCGCAGTTCGACAACATGCTCGAGCTGTTGGTGTTGGGGGGCCGCTCGTTGCCCCACGCGATGATGATGCTCATACCCGAAGCCTGGGACGGCAATGCCCAGCTCAACGACGCGCGTCGGGCGTTCTACGAATACACCAGTTCTCTGATGGAACCGTGGGACGGCCCGGCCGCCATCACCTTCACCGACGGGCACCTCGTCGGAGCGACGCTCGACCGCAACGGCCTGCGCCCCGCCCGCTACGTCGTCACCGAAGACGACCGGGTGATTTTGGCGTCAGAAGCCGGCGTCATCGACGTGCCGCCGCAGCAGGTGCGGCGCAAGGGCCGCCTGCAGCCCGGCAAGATGTTCTTGGTCGACACCACCGAGGGCCGCATTCTCGAAGACGAAGCGGTGAAGCAAGACATCGTCACGCGGTGGCCGTACCGCAAGTGGTTGCAGCACAACGTCTTCACGTTCGCCGAGCTCGACGACGTGGCGCCCCCCGCGGTCACCGCCGGAGACGACCTGGCCCGCTTGCAGCGCGCGTTCGGCTACACCGACGAAGACCTGCGGCTGTTGCTCGAGCCCATGGCGACGACCGGCAAAGAAGCCACGGGGTCGATGGGCAACGACGCGCCGCTCGCGGTGCTGAGCGACCAAGCGCCCGCGCTGTTCGACTACTTTCACCAGCTGTTCGCCCAAGTCACGAACCCGGCCATCGACCCGATTCGCGAGTCGTTGGTGATGTCGCTGGCGACGGCGCTGGGCCCCGACGGCAACTCGTTCGAAGAGACGCCCGAGCTGTGACACCAATTGACCTTGCCGGGCCCGGTGCTGAACAACCGCGAGCTGGCGCGCATTTTAGGGCTCGA
Source organism: Myxococcaceae bacterium (assembly GCA_044225205.1). Classification (GTDB taxonomy): domain Bacteria; phylum Myxococcota; class Myxococcia; order Myxococcales; family Myxococcaceae; genus JAEUJT01. The sequence continues at coordinate 27,094 of JBGAIY010000009.1, forward strand.
GAAGAGCGGCAACTTCGAACCCAAGGTGCTGTCGCTGTTGTACGTGCCCGACCACGAGCGAGCGCTCGAAGACGCGGTCGACCGGCTGTGCGCGCAGGCGGTCGAAGCGGTTGACGCGGGCAATGACATTCTCGTGTTGTCAGACCGCGGGGTCGACGCGAAGCACGCGGCGATGCCGTCGCTGTTGGCGGTTTCGGCGGTGAACCAGCGCCTCGTGCGCGACGGCATTCGGCGCCACACGGGGCTCGTCGTCGAGACGGCCGAAGCGCGTGAAGTGCACCACTTCGCGCTGCTCATTGGCTTCGGAGCGGCCGCCGTCAACCCGTGGCTCGCGCTCGATTCGGTGCACGGGCTGCACCCGAAAGCCGACGAGCAGTTCATTCACGCGGTGAACGACGGCCTGCTGAAGGTGATGTCGAAAATGGGCATTTCGACGGTGCAGTCGTACCGCGGCGCCCAAATTTTCGAAGCGGTGGGGTTGAACCGCGCCTTGGTCGAGGCGCACTTTCAGGGCACGCCGTCGCGGCTCGAAGGCGTGGGCCTCGAAGAGTTGGGTCGCGAGGTGGTCGAGCGCCATGCGCGGGGTTTTGGCGACGTGCGGCCGCTCGAGCTCGAAGTGCCGGTCGTCGGCGGCAAGTACCAGTGGCGCCGCCACGCCGAGACCCACAAGTGGAACCCGGCGACGCTCGCGGCGCTGCAGCACGCGGCGCGCAGCAACGACCCCGCCACCTACGCGAACTATGAGCGGTTCGCCGACGACGAGAGCGAAAAGTTGGTCACGCTGCGCTCGCTGCTCGACTTCGACCCGCGGCGGCTGCCGAAGACCCCGTTGCCTTTGAGCGAAGTCGAACCGGCGGCGAGCCTCGTGAAGCGGTTCGTCACGGGCGCCATGTCGTTCGGGTCGATCAGCGCCGAAGCCCACGAAACGTTGGCCATTGCCATGAACCGCTTGGGCGGGCGGTCGAACAGTGGCGAGGGCGGCGAAGAGCCGCGCCGGTTCATCAAAGACGCCAACGGCGACTGGCGACGCAGCGCCATCAAGCAAGTGGCGAGCGCGCGCTTCGGAGTGACGACCGAGTACCTGGTCAACGCCGACGAATTGCAGATCAAAGTCGCGCAAGGCGCGAAGCCGGGAGAAGGCGGTCAGCTGCCGGGTCACAAGGTCGACGAGCGCATCGCGAAGGTGCGGTGGTCGACGCCGGGGGTGACGTTGATTTCGCCCCCACCCCACCACGACATTTATTCAATCGAAGACCTCGCGCAGCTCATTTACGACTTGCAGGCGGTGAACCCCGAGTCGCGGGTGAGCGTCAAGTTGGTGAGCGAAGTGGGCATCGGTACGGTGGCGGCGGGCGTCGCGAAAGCGGGCGCGGGCGGCGTGACCGTGTCGGGGTTCGAAGGCGGCACGGGGGCCTCGCCGCTCTCGTCGATCAAACACGCCGGCCTGCCGTGGGAACTCGGCCTCGCCGAGACCCAGCAGGTGCTCGTGCAAAACGGCTTGCGCGACCGCATTCGCGTGCAGGTCGACGGAGGCCTGCGAACCTCGCGCGACGTGCTCATCGCCGCGCTGTTGGGCGCCGAAGAGTTCGGCTTCGCGACCGCCGCGCTCGTCGTCGAGGGGTGCGTGATGTTGCGCAAGTGCCACCTCAACACCTGTTCGGTCGGCATCGCCACGCAAGACCCGAAGTTGCGCGAACGCTTCACCGGCAAGCCCGAGCACGTGGTGAACTTCTTCATGATGTTGGCCGAAGCGCTGCGCGTTCGCCTCGCCGCGTTGGGCCTGCGCACGCTCGACGAAGCCATTGGCCGGGTCGAATTCTTGAAGCAGCGAGCGACCGTCGCCCATTGGAAAGCGAAGAAGCTCGACGTGTCGGCCCTGCTGGCGACGCCGCACGCGCCCGCCGAGGCCCCGCGCCGGTGTCACCACTTTCAGCGCAAAGACCTGACCGACCACCTCGACCACGACCTCATTCGCCGCGCGGCGAGCGCGCTGCAGGGCGGCCCCGGCGTCGCGCTGCAAGCGACCGTCACGAACGCGCACCGGGCGGTGGGCGCGCTGTTGTCGGGCGACATTGCCCGCAAGCACGGCAGCGCCGGCCTGCCCGACGAGTCGATTCAGGTGAAGTTTCAAGGGTCGGCCGGCCAGAGCTTCGGCGCGTTCTTGACCCGAGGCCTCACGTTCGACCTCGAGGGCGAAGCGAACGACTACGCCGGCAAGGGCTTGTCGGGGGGCCAGCTCATCGTTCGACCTTTTGCGGCGGCGCGCTTCGTGCCCGAAGACAACGTCATCGTCGGCAACACGGTGCTCTACGGCGCGACGGCGGGCGAGGCGTTCTTTTCGGGTCTCGCCGGAGAGCGCTTCGCCGTGCGCAACAGCGGCGCGAAGACGGTCGTCGAGGGCGTGGGTGACCACGGTTGCGAGTACATGACGGGCGGCGTCGTCGTCGTGCTGGGGCCGACCGGTCGCAACTTCGCCGCCGGCATGAGCGGCGGCACCGCGTACGTCTTCGACCGGCCACGCACCTTTCGCCAGAACTGCAACCTCGACATGGTCGAACTGGAATCGTTGGTCGACGAGTCAGAAATGTGGCTGGTGTACGGGCTCATCGAGCGGCACTTGCAATTCACCCGCAGCCCACTGGCCCGTCGAATTCTCGACAATTGGGAACATTTGGTAGGCCACTTCGTGAAGGTCATGCCGACCGACTACAAGCGCGTGTTGCAGGCGCGCCGGGCCACGCTGCGACCGCGCCCCAGCCCGCCGAGGCTCCGCGCCGTCGGCTCGAGGGACTCGTAACCATGGGCAAACCCACCGGCTTCATCGAATGGCCGCGCGAAGCGGCGCCCAAGCGCGACAAGGCCGAGCGGCTCAACGATTCGCGCGAATTCACGCGGCCCTTCTCGCCCGAACAGGCCAACCACCAAGCCGCCCGCTGTATGGACTGCGGGGTACCGACCTGTCACCAGGGCTGCCCGTTGGGCAACGTGATACCCGACTTCAACGACCACGTGTTTCACGGCCGTTGGCGCGCGGCGTACGCGACCTTGGCGCGAACCAACAATTTTCCCGAATTCACGGGGCGTTTGTGCCCGGCGCCGTGCGAAGCCGCGTGCGTGTTGGGCATCGACGGGGCGCCGGTCGTCATTGAACAGCTCGAGAAAGAAATCATCGAGCGGGCGTTCGGTGAAGGCTGGGTGACCGCGCAGGCGCCGTTCGCGTCGACGGGCAAGCGCGTCGCGGTGGTCGGCTCGGGGCCAGCGGGGCTCGCGGCCGCGGCCCAGTTGAACTTGGCGGGCCACCAGGTCACCGTGTTCGAAAAAGCCGACGCGGTGGGCGGCCTGCTTCGCTACGGCATACCCGACTTCAAGATGGAAAAATCGGTCATCGACCGGCGGCTCGCGCTGCTCGAAGCCGAGGGCGTTTCGTTTCGCACGGGCGTCGACGTCGGCGGGGCCGGGCCGAACGCGGTGTCGTGGCGCGCGCTGCGCGACGGGCACGACGCGGTGCTGGTGGCGGTGGGCTCGCGGCGGCCGCGTGAATTGACCGTGCCGGGCCACGACTCGCCGGGCGTCGTACAAGCGATGACCTACCTCGAGGCGGCCAACCGCGGCGACCTGGCGCATTCGGCCCGCGGGCGCCGAGTGGTCATTCTCGGCGGCGGCGACACCGGCTCTGATTGTTTGGGCACGGCGCTGCGGCAACACGCGGCCTCGGTGACCCAGGTCGAGCTGTTGCCGGCGCCTCCCGTGACCCGGGCACCCAACAACCCGTGGCCCGAATGGCCGCTCGTGTTTCGAACCTCGTCGAGCCAAGAAGAAGGCGGCACCCGGGCCTTCGGGTTGATGACGACCAGGCTCGAGGCGACGAACGGCCGCTTGACGGCGCTGCACGCCCAGCCGGTCGACGCGCGGCTGCAGCCGTTGCCCGGTTCGGCCGAAGTGAAAATCGACTGCGACCTGCTGTTGCTGGCCATGGGCTTCGTCGGGCCCGAAGCGAAGGGCTTGGTCGACGAGCTGGGCGTCACGCTCGACTCGCGCGGCAACATCAAAGTCGACCAGCACTTCGCCAGCTCGGTGCCGAAAGTCTTCGCCGCGGGCGATTCGATGCGCGGCGCGAGCCTCATTGTCTGGGCCATTGCCGACGGGCGTGACGCGGCCAGCGCCATCGACGCGTTCTTGGCTCGGCCTGAGGCGAGTTGATCGCCAAATACCGCCATTCGCTGGCGTTTTCAGTCTGGTTGGTTGGCAGAAGAAGCCGTGCAAGGCCACCTCACTTCGGGTAGCGCCGGCCGCATGCGACGAGCACTGTTCGTGGTGGTTGGCCTGGTCGGAGGCCTGTTGGTCACGGTCGCCCCCCTGGGCTGCGGCACGAACTCGAGAGAGTGCTCCCAGACGTGCCAGGGTTGCTGCGACGAACAGGGCGTCTGTCAGTTCGGCAACACCCCTGCGGCCTGTGGCGGCCAAGGTCAACGCTGTGTGACGTGCCCGAGCGGCCAACTGTGCTCGTCGGCCGTGTGCCAAGGGTTCACGGGAGGCGGCAGCGGCGGCGGGTCGTCGAGCGGAGGCGGCGCCGGAGGGGGAGCGCCGAATGACAGCGGCACTGGTGGCGGTTCGGCGACCGGCGGCGGGTCGGGCGGCGGCTCGGGCGGCGACGCGGGTTCTGGAGGAGGAAACGGAACGAGCGACGCGGGCCCGAACGGCGACGCCGGCGCGGGCGGGAGCGATGCGGGCGCTTCGGTTGACGGCGGCAACTTCAGCGACGGCGGCAACGGCAGCGACGGCGGCAACGGCAGCGACGGCGGCAACGGCAGCGACGGTGGCTGCGTCAACACCGGCCCCGATGAGCCCGACGACCAGTTCATCGACTCGAATTGTGACGGCATCGACGGCAACGCGAGCACGGCGCTCTTCGTTTCGGCCGGTGGCAACGACTCGAACCCCGGTACCCGCGAAAAACCGCTCAAGACCATCAGCGCGGCGCTGTCGCTGGTGGCCTTGCGGGGCAAACAAGCGGTCTACATTTCTGAGGGGCTGTACGAAGAGCAGGTCACGCTCGTGAACGGCGTCTCGCTCGTGGGTGGGTATTCGGCGGTCAACGGCTGGGCTCGAAGCAACACCGCGACCGTGACGGTGCACTCGGCGACGGTCGCCCAAAACCGAGTCGCGGCGGTGGTCGGCAACAACGTGTTTCAACCGACGGTGATCGACCGGGTGAACATGCAGTCGGCAAACGCGACGGGCGACGGCGTCTCGAGCATCGCCCTGGTCTGCGTGGGGTGCACCGCGCTCACGCTGCACGCTGACGCGCTGACCGCAGGGGCGGGCTCGGCGGGCTCGCCCGGCGCAACCGGGGCGGGAGGTGAAGACGGTGGGTCGGGTTCAGTCGGCGGCGCTGGGAGCTGCGACGACAACAACCCCGGCGGCAGCGGGGGGCCTGGGGGCACGTCGACGTGTGGGTCGAATGGCGGCGCCGGAGGAGAAGGCGGCCCCTTCGGGGCGTTTCGCGGGTCGAACGGCGTGTCGGGCGTGGGCGGCGCATTCGGCGGCTCAGGCGGTGACGGTGGCGACCCGGGCTGGCCCGGCGACAACGGCGGCAACGGCGCGACGGTCGTGGTGCCCGGCAGCGCAGGCGCCGGAGCCGACGGCGGCACGATTTCGAACGGCACCTGGGTCAGCCACGTGGGGGCCACCGGAGGCATCGGCCAAGCGGGTAAAGCGGGCGGCGGCGGGGGTGGGGGCGGCGGTCAGGGGTGCCCCATTTGCGACAATGGGCCGGGCAATGGCGGTGGCGGCGGTGGCGCTGGTGGGTGCGGCGGTCTCGGGGGGTTGGGCGGCAATGGCGGGGGCGCCTCGATTGGGGTGCTTCTCGTCAACTCGACCGGTGTCGTGGTTGAACAGTGCGTCGTGAGCAGCAGCCAGGGCGGCGCGGGCGGGGCCGGCGGCCTTGGCGGGCCTGGCGGCCACGGGGGTGGCGGCGGGCTCGGAGCCCGTGCGTGCACCTCAGAAGTGGGTGCCGGAGGGAACGGCGGCATCGGTGGCGACGGCAGCAGTGGCGGGCCTGGTGGCGGCGGCGCAGGGGGCCCGTCGTACGGCTACGTGCTGTCGAATACCGAACTGGTGGTCGACACCGCGCACACCTCGATCGGCAAAGGTGGTTCGGGCGGGCCATCGACCGGCCAAGCAGGTGCCACGGGGGCGGCGGCGCCCGTGCTGAAGCTCTGAAGCGCACCAGACTGACGGTCTCAAGGCAACCGGAGCCACCCTGCCACGAAGTTCAACGGAGGTTGAGCTTTTGCGCGACCGAGGCTCCGTACGCGGGGTCGGCCTTGGTGAAGTGGGCGATTTGGCGCTGCTGAATCTCGACGGCAACGCCGCGCAGGGCGTTGGCCAAGTTGGTGGTGAGGCGGTCGCGGGCGTCGGGCTTCATGACGCGGTACAGGTTACCGGCCTGGGTGTAGTCGTCGGCGAGGCCGCGTTCGTCGTGACGCCCCGCGACCCCGCTCAGCGCCCAACCGGCGTCGCGGTGGCCGAAGCCCTTGGGCGACGTGCCCGCGGCGTGCACGGTTTCGTAATTTGGGGCGTCGGCGCCATTTTCAAGGGCCATGGCGCCGTCGCGTTGTTGGTGGTGCACAGGTGAACGGGGCCGGTTGACCGGCAGTTGTTGGTGGTTGGTGCCGACCCGGTACAGCTGCGCGTCGTGGTACGCGAAGAGGCGCCCTTGCAGCATCTTGTCGGGGCTGAAGCCCAAGCCCGGCACGACGTTGCCCGGAGAGAACGCGGCTTGCTCGACTTCGGCGTGGTAGTTGGTGGGGTTTTTGTTGAGCTCGAGCACGCCGACCGCAATGCGCGGAAAGTCGCCGTACGGCCACACTTTGGTGAGGTCGAACGGGTTCCACGTGGTCTTCTTTTCGAAGGCCTCGGCTTGGGCGTCGGTCATGACTTGAATCGAAACGTCCCACCGGGGGTAATCGCCCTGGGCGATGGCGTTGTACAAGTCACGCTGTGCGTAGTCGGGGTCGGTGCCCGCGAGGCGCACGGCCTCTTCGGCGCTCAAGTTCTTGATGCCCTGCTTGGTCTGGAGGTGCCACTTCACCCACACCCGCTCACCCTGCGCATTGATGAGGCTGAACGTGTGACTGCCAAAACCGTGCATGTGGCGGTAGCCGTCGGGGGTGCCGCGGTCGCTGAAGAGCATGGTGACTTGGTGCAGGCTCTCGGGGGCTTTGCTCCAAAAGTCCCACATCATGTGGGGCGACTTGAGGTTGGTCTTGGGGTCGCGTTTCTGAGTGTGAACGAAGTCGGGAAACTTGATGGGGTCTTTGATGAAGAACATCGGCGTGTTGTTGCCGACGAGGTCCCAGTTGCCGTCTTCGGTGTAGAAGCGAATGGCGAAGCCGCGCGGGTCGCGCTCGCTGTCGGCGCTGCCGCGTTCTCCGCCGACGGTCGAGAAGCGCACGAAGGTCTCGGTCTTCTTGCCGACCGCGTTGAACAGCTTCGCAAACGTGTACCGGCTGATGTCGTGGGTGACGGTGAAGGTGCCGTACGCGCCCGACCCCTTGGCATGCACCACCCGTTCAGGAATTCGCTCGCGGTTGAAGTGCTGGAGCTTCTCGACGAGGTGAAAGTCTTGGAGCAGCAGGGGGCCCCGAGGGCCGGCGCTCGCCGAGTTTTGGTTGTCGGCGACGGGTATGCCAGAGGCGGTGGTCAGGGTCGTTTTCGGGTCGTTCATGCCGCGAACTGTGTCGTCGGCCCGAGGGCAGAATCAAGTTGTCAAAACCTATCAGCGCGAGAGCCTGCGAACCCCCAACTTTACTGGCACGGTCGCTCGGTTCGCGGGACCAGCCTCCGGCTGGCCATACCCAAGAAGTTGCTCGCTGCCACTGAACCGTGGCGCGTTGAAGGCCCGTTCATGCGGCGGTGTTCGGGCGAAGTCGGCGATCGCAACTTCAAGTGTTCGTGCAATCGAGCCCGCGAACCTTGGGAGGGTTCGTTTGAGCGTCAACACCACTCGCTCACCTCACTCGAGTTGAATGACGCGGGTCTCTCGGGTGTACGTGTAATACAGGTTCGGCCCGGCGATGCTGAGCGAGCGTCGGTCGGGCTTCACGGCCGGGCTGTACGAGCCTTCGATGCCCGCGTAGCCGCTGAACGACACCAACGGGAGTGGAAACGTCGACACAATGGTGGGTGACAGCGGCTGCGAAATGTCGACGGCCTGAATCGACCCGCCGTTGCGGCCGGCCTGAAACAAGAAACTGCCGTAGGCCTTGAGCGCCGAGCCCTGGGCGAGCGCGGCGAAGTCGGTGCGGGTGGGTGAGCCCGGCAGCGAGGTGCCGGCGTTCTCGTCCATCACCTCTTTGATGTCGACGATGCTCAAGGCCGCGGCGGTGGCGGCGTAGAGCCAGGTGCCTTTGACGACGGTCTCGTGCACGTTGGTGAGCGCCACCGTGCCCATGACCGACGGAGACCCCACCGCGCTGTCGTCGATGAGCGGCCGAATGTCGACGATGTAGACACCGGGGTTGGGCGCCGCGGCGGTGCTGTCGTCGAGGCCGATGATCGCCCGACCGTCGACCACCGTGAGCGTGGCCCACAAGCCATTCGTGGTGGTGATGGGAGCGACTTGAAACGAGCCTTTGCTTTGCGTGTTGACGTCGAACGCGCCGAGCTGACGGTTTCGCAAACGCCGCGCGTCGAACACCTCGAGCCACAGCCCGTCGCTGCGAGACTCGGCCGCGATGAGAAAGTTGCCGTACGCCGCGAGGCCGGTCACCCGTTTGGTGGTGACCGAGAAGACGCTGGCCACGCCGTCGGCGGTCGACCAGTTGGTGGTGGCGTCGCGGTCGGTCTGCTTCGACGCGTCGAACACGACCATGCCCTGCCCTTGCGCCGACACGACGAAGTCGTCGAAGCGGGCCATGTCGTACGACCAGTAGTCGAACGCGTAGGCCCCGTAGTCGAGCATCGGTGAAATGGGGCCGAACGACGAGAGCCGGTGCAGGTCGTACGTCACCCCGTCGCCCGAGAAGAAGAAGCCCGGGGCCACGTCGTTCGACATGCCGCTCGCGCCGACCGAGCTGAGCGCGACCTGGTGCATTGACCGTGGGGTGGCGATTTCGAAGAACGACACCGAGTCGGTGCCGCCCATGACCAAGTAGTTGCCGTACACCTCGGGCGTCGAGAACGAACCGAGGCCCGTGCCGACGAGGTAGCCGCCCTCAGACAAGGCCGAAGGGTCGCTGAGGTCAATGGTGCGCAGCGAAGTGCCGTTGAGTTCGACGCTGAAGGCGTAGCTGCCCGCCACGTCGAGGCCCCACCCGCCCGGTGACGCGAGCTGCCTGATGAGGTCGGTCGTGGAGTTGAGACCGGGGCCCGCGGTGGTGCTCGACCACAGGTTGCGCAGGTTGAGCACCGAGAAGTTCGTGAAGTCAGAATAATAGAGGTAGTTGCCCGAAGTGACCTGCTTGCGGCTGACGGTGCCGCCCGCATAGTCACCCGTCACCGCCACGTAGTTCGCGGCGGTCGTGAACGTGGGCGAGCCACCGAGCGCGCTCGTCGCCAAGTACGCGAGGTTTTCTCCACCGTTGTGGGTGAATTGCACGAGCCGGTCACGGCTGACGTTCATGGGCGTGACCCAACGGCCTGCCACGTCACCGCCCGGCGCCGTCACCGTGCCAATGATGTCGGTGACGCCCGGCAAGGTGGCGGCGTTGCCGTCGTAGAGCGCTTGAACGTTGACGGCCACGATGCTGGGGTCGGCGCTGACGAAGAGTCGGTCTCCAATGAGCGACAGGCTCTGCACGTTCGGCACGCCGACGTCGAGCGTCGTCACCAACGACGGCACCCCAGGGGCCAACAGGGAGTAAATTCGCACCTTCGAGCCCGACCCCAAGAACAACCACGGCCCGTCGACGAGCATGTCGACAATGGTCACGACCTGCGGCGCGAGGGCGGTGCACCCCAGGTTGTCGGCATAGGTGAGCGACGACGTGACCGTGGGCAGCCCTTGGGTGACGATGTGCCCCAAGCTCAAGGCCGAGGTGAGCGTCGACAGGTCGACGGTGGTCAAGGTGGTGCTGCCGCCCGAGCAGCCGAAGCCGCTGCGGCCCGCGAGGTACGCGCGGTCGCCGGCAATGGCGACGGCGTAAATGAGGCCCGCGCCCGAAATGGGCAATTGGTACGTGCGGTTGAGCGACACCGCGTTGGGTTCGAGCGTCGTCTGCCGAAAGTTCGACCCGACCCCGAGTTCGCTGTTCGACGCGGGGGCGCTGCTCTCGTTGCCCGCGAGGTCGACCGCGGTGACCGTCACCCAGGTCACGGTCGAGTCGGTGAGCCCGGTCAACGTGAGCGACTGGTCGTTGGCGCCGGTGGCCGACACTTGAATGGGAGACAGACCCTCGACGGCGTTCGCGCCGGTAAAGCCCGTCACCGGGGTCACGGCGGTGTTGCCCGCGACTGGCCCGTAATGCACGCGGTAGTTGGCGACGTCGGGGCTGGCGCTCGCCAACCACGACACGGTCGAACGCCCCGTCGCATTGTCGACCCACTGGTTCTTCAACGTGGGCGCGTTGGGGCGGGTGTTGTCCCACGAGATGACGACGGTGTCTTCGGGCGAGGCGTTGCCGGCTTTGTCGACCGCGCGCAGCCGCAGGGTGTTCGCGCGGTCGGGTTGCAGCGTGTACGAAAAGCTCGTCGACGTGCGGGTGGCGTCGGTGGTGCCATTCGTGGTCCACCCGGTGAGGGTGCCGCCGGCGCGCTCGTACCGGTCGAAGTTGAGTTCGGTGACGCCGGCGGCGGTCGTCACGGTCAACGCCGGCAGCCCGGCGCTCAAGGCCTGGGCGATGTTGTAGGTGCGCGGCCCGGTCGTGATGACCGGCGCGGTGGGAGCGACGGTGTCGAGCGTCACCACGACGGGGCTGAGCGCTCCCGACGGGTTGCCCGCGGCGTCGAGCAGCTGCGCACACAACGTCTTCGCTCCGTCGGGCCCGCTCAAGGCGAAGTCGGCCGCCGTTTGCAGCGGGTGAACGATGATGCCCGAAAAGACCGACGCCGGGCACAGCCCCCCGCTCGTCTGCGCGAGCTGGGCCCCCACCGCGTCGACCGGGGCGCCCGTCAACGTGAGGCTCACCGAGGCGACATTGACGAAGCCCGGCTGAGCGCCGGGCGACGGCACGGCCGCGAAAGTGACGCCGGTGAGCGACGGCGGCGACACGTCGATGTTGATGGAGTCGTACACCGTCGTCGTCTCGTTGCCGACGTCGTCTCGAAACTTGGCGAAAATGGTGCGAACGCCGGTGCCACCGAACGTAAACGGCGTGGCGGCGATGGCGGCCCAGGCGCCAAAGGCCCCGGTGTCTTCGGTAAGGGCCCACTCGGTCGCATTGAGCGCGCCGCCGGTAATGATGCCGACGTTGCCTCCGCGGGCGGTGGTCTGGGCGAGGTTGATGTACGGGGCCTTGCCGTCGATGGCGATGTTGGGGCCGATGGGCGCGGTGGTGTCGAGCACGATGCCGCCCGCGGTCAACGCCGCCACGTTGCGGGCGACGTCGCGCACGCAGCCGTTGATGGCGCGCGCCCCGTCGGCACCGCCCAGCACCAGCGAGGCCGACGTGGCGTACGGCACCCACGAGAGCGAGGCCGACACGCTGCAGGTGACCGGCCCTTCGACAATGGCCATTTCGGCGGCCCCCGGGCACGCCGACACCGCGACGGCGACTTGCCGAATGCCGGTCTTGCCCGCCGGAGCCGCGGTGACCCCGTCGGTCTTCTTGCCGGTCACCGTGAGCGAGCACCCCGACGGCGCGGCCGTGTCGAGCGTCATCGTCTGGGTCAGCAGCGCTTGGCCGTTGCCGGCGGCGTCGCGCAGGCACAGGGTGACGACGCCGTTGGCGGGCAGAGTTTGATTCGTCAGGGTCGTGGCGACGAGTGGCGAATACCCGGTCGACGGGCAGCTCGTCATCGAGCTGTCGCCCAAGCGGTATTCGGTGGCGCCCCCCGCCGAAATCACGATTGAAATCACGTTCGTGGCGCTGACCGTGTTCGACGACGTGCCGTCGGCCAACGTGCCGACCAGGGTGAACGACCCAGTCGGCGCCTGGGTGTCGAGGGTCACTTGCGTCGAGGCGACCGCGTCGTTGCCGGCCTTGTCGCGAAAGCGGGCGTACACCGTGCGCACGCCGTCTCCGCTCGACAACGTGAAGACGGTCTGCCCCGACATGGGAAATGCGCTGGGCCCCACGGTGGTGGCGCCGGTGAAGGTGGCTTCGTCGCTCACGGTGAGGGCTTGGGTCGTCGACAGGTCGGCGGGGTTGGTGGTGAGCGACAAGGTGACGAGCGGCGAGTTGGTGACGGCGGGGCTCAGCGCGACCAGGGCGGCCGGGTTGGGCGGGGTCACGTCGTAGGCAATGGTGCCAAGCGCGTCGGTCGACTCGTTGCCGGCCACGTCGCGAAAGCGGGCGTACACGGTCTGCACGCCTTCGTTCTGGGGGTTCAAGAACCAACCGGTGGCGCTGCTGGCCGACTGGTACACGGCGGAGTCGAGGTCGGTCACCGCGTTCGCGAACTTCACCAGCACCGCGCCACCGTCGACCCCGTCAGAATACGTTTCAGTCACGTTGACGAAGGCGGTGTTGGTGTAGCCGTCGTCGGTGGCTTTGGGCCCTCGGGCGATGGCGATGCTGCCGGTCGGCTTGGTGACGTCGACGACGATGACGTCGCTCACCGCGGCGCTGACGTTGCCCGCCAAGTCAATGGCCTGCACGTACACGGTCTGCGGCCCGTCTGACGTGGTCGAACGGGTGAGCACGGCGTCGACCTGGTAGGTCTGCTTCGCGCTGCCCGGCCCCGTCACGTGCCCGGAGCCGTCGACCGACTCGCCCACTTGCATGCTGCCGACCCCCGAGCCCCCCGCGCCGTCGCTCGCTTGCACTTTGAGCCTCAACGCCTGCGCGACGTTGGTGTATTTGGTGCCGCCGCTCGTACCGGTCGACTCGAGCACCACCGACGACACCGCGGGCGCCACGGTGTCGAGCACGATGTTCGACGTGAATGCCTGGCTCACCTGCCCCGTGTTGTCTTGGTACTGCGCGTACACCGTGTGAACGCCTTCTTGCGCGCCGAGCACGAAGGGTTGGTGGTCGCTCGTGTAGGGCAAGAAGACACCGCCGTCGAACGAGCCGTCTTCACTCGCGCGCCACCCGGTCACCCCGGTGGTGGGGAACTTGTTGAAGTTGAGCGTGACGGCGGTCGTGCGGGTGTAGCCGTAGACGTTGGTGGCGTCGCTGTCTTCGATGAGAAAGTCGCCCTGCAGCCGCGCCAGGGTGAGCGTGCCCACGTCGAACGGCGCGTCGACGGCGACGGTGGCCATGGCCGACGACGTCGAATACTGGTCTTTGCGCGCGGTGACGACCCACTGCCCCACCGGCACGTTGGCCAAAATGAACCCGCCTTGCGACGGGTCGGCCGCATCGGGGGAGACGAGCGCGGCGTAGCGGGTGCCGCTCACCTCGACGCGCGCGCCCGAGACCGGGGCGCGGTCTCCCAGCTTCACCGTACCGACGATGGTGCCGCGGTTGAGCTGCAAGGTGACCGGGTCGAGCGTCACGGTCTGCCCGGCGGCCACCTTCACGGCGTGCGAGGCGACGGGGTCATGAAACCCAGCCAAGGCGAATTGCAGCTGGTGGGTGCCCGCGGCGAGGCCCGTCAACAAGAAGTGGCCCGTCGCATCGGTCGAGGTGTTCTGCCCGGTTTCGATGACCAGGTTCACGCCTGGGGCCGGCACCGGCGCCGCTCCGTCGCGCTCTTGCATCACCACGCCCGAGACGGTGGCCGGGTCGACGTCGAGCAACAGCGGCGCTTTCGACAAGTCTTTGAGTTCGGCGGGCATCAAGGTGACGGGGTCGCTCACCAGAGTGACGTACGCGGGGTTCGTCGCGCGCATGACGAACGTGCCGGGCGGCAAGCGAATGACGAACGCGCCGTCGCTCGCGACGACGACCTGGGCAATGGCGGTGCTGGCCAACACGAATTCGACCTTGGTGCCGGTGATGTCACTGCCGCTGGTCGACTTGACGACGCCCATCAACGTGGCTTCTTGCGGTGTGTTCTGCAACCAGTCGGGCACGAGCGCGCCGACGTCGGTGTCTTGCCCGGCGCGAACGCGCACGAGGCCCGAATTGAACTTCGCGAAGCCGGGCAAGGCGAGGCCGACGGTGTACAGCCCGGGGGCCAAGTCGGCGAAGACGAAGGCGCCGGTGTCGTCGGTGGTGACCGTGCGTTGGTCTCCGTTTTCACCCGACACCGTCACCGTCTCGCCGCTCTTGGGCAAATGGCCGCCCGGGTCGACGGTGCCGAGCAGTCGGCCGCGCTGCGGCGACTCGGGCAACCCCGTGTCGAACGAGCAGCTCGCGAAGCCCAAAATCACCGCCCCCACCCACCCGAGTCGGGCGAAGACGGCGGCGCGGCGAAGAGACAGGCTGTGCACGGTGAACCCCCAAGAATGAGCGGCCAGAACACGCAGCGTGCGCGACCAAAACGCGAAGCGCAAACGGCATTTGCACCGGCACACCTACACCGAAACTGTTTGCGTAGCGCTCTGACCCAGAGGGTGGGCCGTGCCAGCGCGGCGGGCGCGAATCTCCAGTGATTCGGGGCACCGGCCCGGCCGAGGGGTGCACGTTTTGCCCGTGCGCCATTGTCAGAACCCGTGCGACACCGCCGCCTCCGAGGCTTCGGCCCTTTCAAGACGCGATGAATGGCCGACGCCGGCAGGTCGTGGCACCATGCCGACGGTGCACGCCCAGCTCGACATTGTCGGCGAGTTCAAAGAAATCGTTCGCGCTTTGGGCGACGAGGGCGTGCAGTTCGCCGTGTGCGGTGGTTTCGCCGTGGTCATCTATGGCTATGTGCGTGCGACGAAAGACATTGACCTGTTGGTCGAAGAGGAGCGCGTCGAACGGGCATTCGAGGTGTTGAAGCGCCTCGGTTTCACGCTTCGGGCCGGCCCGATTTCTTTTGGAGGAGGCACTCCGCAAGAGCGCACGCTGTTTCGGGCCACCAAAGTCGTCGGGGGCGAACACCTGACCATTGACCTTCTGGTCGTCTCTCCGGTGTTCGCGAAAGTGTGGGAGCAACGTGAAGCGCTGGAGTGGGCCGGTCTCACCCTGCAAATCGTCTCCCGAGAAGGGCTCGCCACCATGAAACGGCTGGCCGGTCGAAAACAAGACCTGGCCGATCTCGAAGCGCTCGGCCTCGGAGAAGAAGAATGACCGCCGAAACGATCAAACCCGTCGACATGTCGCCCGAGGGCATCGACGCCCGGCTCAAAGACCTGGGCCAGTTGTACGCGCTGGCGATGTCGCTCCAGCACGTGCGCTTTCTGGGCCCGGTGAACAAACCGCCGCCCAAATAGCCAACGGCGCCGGCGCGACCGGGCCTTCGGCAAGCGCTTCGTTTCGGGGCGGGCCCCTGCTACACCGCCGCGCATGGCTCGTTTGAAGAAAGTGCTCGTCGCCAACCGCGGCGAAATCGCGGTGCGGGTCATGCGCACCTGCAAAGAACTCGGTCTGGCGACCGTCGCGGTCTACTCAGACGCCGACCGTTCGGCGTTGCACACGCGCTTCGCCGACCAGGCCTTTCACGTGGGCCCGGCGCCTTCGCGAGAAAGCTACCTCGTGATGGACCGCATCATCGACGCGGCCAAGAAGTCGGGGGCCGACGCCATTCACCCCGGTTACGGCTTTCTGTCAGAAAACCCGAAGTTCGTTCGCGCGTGCGAGGCGGCGGGCATCACCTTCATCGGGCCTCCGGCCACCGCGATGGAGGCGATGGGTGAAAAGACCAAGGCCCGCGCGAACATGGTGAAAGCGGGCGTACCGGTGGTACCGGGCACGACCGAACCGTTCGCCTCGCTCGAAGACGCGCGCGCGTTCGCGAAGAAAATTGGCTACCCCATCATGCTCAAAGCGGCGGGCGGGGGCGGCGGCAAAGGCATGCGCCGGGTCGACCGCGAGGCCGACCTCGATTCGGCGTGGCGCACGGCGAAGAGCGAGTCGATGAGCGCGTTCGGCAACGACGCGGTCTACATTGAAAAATTTCTCGACCAGCCTCACCACGTCGAAATTCAGGTGTTCGCCGACACGCACGGCAACGTCATTCACTTGAATGAGCGCGAGTGCAGCGCCCAACGACGAAACCAAAAAGTCGTCGAAGAGACGCCCTCGCCCATTTTGACGCCGAAAATGCGAGCGGCCATGGGCGAAGTGGCCGTGAAAGCCGCGAAAGCGGTGGGCTACGTGGGCGCGGGCACGGTCGAGTTTCTCGTCGACAGCTCGCGGCAATTCTACTTTCTCGAAATGAACACCCGGCTCCAGGTCGAGCACCCGGTGACCGAGTGGGTGACGGGCATCGACTTGGTGGCCTGGCAGCTCCACGTCGCGCAGGGCGGCATTTTGCCATTGCTCGAACCCGTGCCTCCGCGCGGGCACGCCATTGAAGTGCGGGTCTACGCCGAAGACCCGGCGACGAACTTCATGCCCTTTCCGGGCACGATTGAGGCGTTGCGCACGCCGAGCGGGCCGTTCATTCGCGACGACTCGGGGGTGTACGCGGGCTACACCGTGCCCAACGTCTACGACCCGATGATTTCGAAGTTGTCGGTGTGGGCGCCGACGCGGGCCGAAGCCTTGCTGCGCATGCGGCGCGCGCTCGACGAATACGTGGTCAAAGGCATCACCACCAACATTCGCTACCTGCAAAACATCATCGGCCACCCCGAATTCATGAAGGGCGACTACGACACGGGCTTCTTGGGGCGCGAACACCAAGCGCTGCTCGGCCAAGACCGTGCCGAATTGACCCGGGCGGCGACCATCGCCGCGGCGGTCTTCGCGCATCAGCGCGCCGAAGCCCGAGGGCCGAGCTTGCCGGCCGGCAGCGCGCCGGCGGGCACCCGCTCGTCGTGGCGACGCGGCGGCTCGTGGAGAAAGGGCTGACCCATGGCTTTCAAACAAACGACGTATTTCGCGAAGAACTTGAACGCGGGCCAAAAAGACGCGAGCCCCGTGACGGTCGAGCCGCTCGGAGAAGGGCGCTACGCGGTCACGCTGGCCGGAGTGCGCACCGAAGTCGAAGCGCTCGCGCTGCCGCAACAGGCCATGGCGCTCATCATTGACGGGGCGTCGTACGCGGTCGAATTCGAGACCAAGGGCGACCAGGTCGGCGTGTTGCTCAAGAACCAAATCACCCGGCTCGACCTCGTCGACGAGCGCAAGTATCGGCTGCGCGCCGCGGCGGCGACCTTCACGAACGAAGGCACCCAGGTCGTCGCCTCGCCCATGCCGGGCAAGGTGGTGCGGGTTTTCGTGAAGCCCGGTGACACGGTGACCGAGGGTCAGCCGCTCGTCGTGGTCGAAGCCATGAAGATGGAAAACGAGCTCAAGAGCCCCAAGGCCGGCAAGGTGACCGAAGTCGCCGCGAAAGAGGGCACGACGGTCGAAAACGGCACCAAGCTCGTGGTCGTCGAATGACGCTCGACCCCGTACCCTTCGGCGTCGGCTTGGTGTCGGTGTGGGCCGTGTGGTGGGTGGTGCGGCGCGTTCGCCAAGTCAAACCGTCGGTCGCTCGCGAATGGGTGCAGAACGGCGCGCTCTTGCTCGACGTTCGCACGAAGCAAGAATTCGAATCGGGGCACGTGCCGGGGGCGACGAACGTGCCGCTGCCGCAGCTGACGAGCAACGTGGCCCAGGTCGGTGACAAGGGGCGACCCATTGTCGTGTATTGCGCGTCGGGTACCCGCAGTGCGCTCGCGACGACGGTGCTGCGCCGCGCCGGGTACCAAGTGGCCGACCTCGGCCCCATGGTGCGGTGGTCTCGACCGTAACCCGAAGTTCAGTTGAGCTGATCTGCGCTTCGCTGCCGAGACTGAATGACATGCGAATGTTCGGTCACGAAACCAGCTCGGTTCAACTGAACTTGGCTGGTGGCGTCAGCGGGTCGCCAAGAAATAGAGGTGACTGGTGCCGCGCGGTTGGTACAGGTAGCCGCCCAACTTCGGCACCGGTTGAAACAGGGTGTACACCCCGGCCGAAGGCGACGGGGGCGTGCTGCCCCTCGTCTTCAACGCGCGGGTCACGAACGTTTGCCGGTCGACCAGCACCACCTGCTCGGCCTGCCCGGTGACCACCACGAAGGCGTCGAGGCAATCGTCGGCGAAAGCACCGCTGTGCGCGAGCGCGGCGTCGGCGGCCAGGGGCCCGGTCAGCGGTGCGGTCGACCACGAGGCCTGGTCGAGGTCAAAGAGCAACACGCCGGGGTCGGCGCCATGCGTGAACAGAACGACGCGCCGGTTCTGCGCGTCGACGATGACGGGCGACCCCGCGACGTCGGCGAAAGACAAGCCGGCTCCGAGCGCCGAGAGGCCGACGCGCTGGTTCGACGTGGGCGACCACCGGTACAGGAGACTGTCGACTTCGACTTGGTAGACGTCG
>JBGAIY010000509.1:0-5229 GCA_044225205.1 Myxococcaceae bacterium
ATTTCTCCGGCGGCGACCGACGCCGACGGTCGGTTCAAGACCATTGAACTCAAAGAGGCGAAGCTGAAACTCACCGCCAGCCGCGACGGTTACAAGCCGGCCGAACAAGAGATCGCCCTCGAGCCGGGCAAGGCCTCCAAGGCCGACTTCGCACTCGAAGAAGAAGTGAAAAAAGCGACCTTCGAGGTGAGCGCCGCTTCGAACAAGAAGCCGGTCAAAGCGACGGTGTTGATCAAAGGAGCGACCGAACACTCGGTGCTGACCGACGACACCCCCAAGACGGTCGAAGTACCGGCGGGCACCTACGCGGCCGTCATCAACGCCGACGGGTACTTGGCGCAGACCAAAGAGGTGCAGGTCGCGGCCGGCGGCAAAATGACCATCGCTTTCGAGTTGGTGCCCGAGCCCAAGCAGAAACTGGTCGTGCTCAAGGGCGATAAGATCGAAATCTTGCAGCAAGTGCACTTCACCACCGGCAAGGCCACGATTCTGGCCGACTCCTTCAACCTGCTGCAGCAGGTGGTCGACGTCGTGGTGAAGAACAACATCAAGCGCTTGAAGGTCGAGGGCCACACCGACAACCGCGGCGACAAGGCCGCCAACCAGGCCCTCTCCGAGGCCCGCGCGGGTGCGGTCGTTGACTACCTTGTCGCACAGGGCGTCGAGAAGTCTCGCGTCGAAGCGGCGGGCTATGGTGACAGCCGACCGATTGCACCGAACCTCACTGCGCGGGGCCGCGAGTTGAATCGCCGCGTGGAGTTCATCGTGTTGGAGAAGTAGCCATGCGGGTTTTGGCCAGGAGCGGAATCGGGGTGGCGGTGGCGGTGGCGGTGGCGGCGCTGTGGGCCGCCGGGTGTGTGCAAAAGGTCATACAGCCGCCGCCTGACCCGCCGCCGTCGGTGTTCATCAACGTGCCGAACGCGACGGTCATCGGCACGTCGATCAAAGGTACGACCACCGTCAACGGCTGCAAGAAGGTCGCGCAGGTGCAGCTGCTCGCGAGCGACCTGTCATTCATTGCCGACGCGAACTTCACGAGCAACCCCAGCCCGTGGGAAATTTCGGGAGCGCTGCTCAACCGGTTCTACCAAACCAAGGGGCTCGCCCTGCCCCTGACGCTCATTGCGAAAGTCGTTTGCGACGACGACCGAACCGCGAATTCGACGCCGGTCAGCGTCACCTTCTTCCCCGTGGCGAGTGTGACGTCGAGCGGCGGGGTGCAAATGCTGCCCGATTCATTCGTCGCCGAGGGTGGCATTGGCGGCACGGCCACCACCTTCATTGGCTGCATCGGTACGACCCAGGGCGTGGCGCTGGCGCGGGTCGACACGACGGGTGCGGTGCTCAAGGCGAACGTCGCGCTGCCTTTTTCGTGTTCGTACCGTTCGGTCATCACCCCGCGCAGCAACGCGAACTTCACCCGCTGGTTGCTCGAGCCCGGCGTCGGAGCGTTCGCCTTCGACCGAGACTTGAACATCACCAACACCATTCAGGGCCCGGCCGAGCAAATCGCGGTGGCGAAAGACAGCGACGCCATCATTTGGCTCAACGGCATGGCCGGCCCCGAAGACTTGATCTTGCGGGCGGGTGTCACCCCCGTCAGCGCCACCCAGCCGTGGAAATGGCAGGTCGAGTTCGCCGGCCAAATGAACTCCACGCCCGTCATCGACGCCACGGTGGGCTCGGTGTTCACCTCGTCGTGGCAGTACAACCGGGGCACCACCATTGGCGACATCGTCGTGCTCGTCTTCGACTACGCCACCGGCGTCATTACCAACGCGGTGGCCGACCACGTGCCCGTCTTGGTGACCCAAAAGTTCAGCCTGCTCAACCAGCCGATCGAACCGTTCGGGGCCTTCAACATCGACGGTTCGATTCTGTACCTGCCGCTCATGGCGTTCGATGCGAACCAGAATGTGACCACCAGCGTCATTGCGTGCGCCACGAGTGAGGGGGGCTGCAACAACAACACCCGCCGGTGGACGAGCGGGGTCTTCAATTCGGTCATGACCACCGTCGTGCCGTTTTCGAGCGGCAACTTTCTGGCCGTGGCCAGCTCGTCAGAAGTGTACTTTTTGAGCTCAACCGACGGCTCGGTTCAGAACAAGGCGATGGTGCCGTTGCGGCCGACGGGCAGCCTCATCACCCAAGGGCTCCAGCCGGGCAACGGAGCCGACTTCTACGTGCTGAACGGCCCCGCGGCCGACGGTTCGTACCCTTCTGAAATCGTCGCGACCGACGCCCCCATGAATGGCGAACTGTGGCGGCTCTCGGTGGGAGGAGGCGAAACCCCGACGACGGCCATGTTCATCGCCATCGACGATGCGGGGCAGGCCTGGCTGCGGGTCGGGCTCAACCAGATCAAGCCGCTCAAAAACCAAGACTACCGAACGGCGCGCGGCGCGACGCTGCCCTGAACCGGCGGGCTCACTGTGGCTGCCCGCCCTGAATGGGGCCAGGCCGCTTGCGCGCGGCGAGCAGCGCCTCGACGTTGCCGGCCGGCCCATGAACCGGGCTGTCGAGACACCCCACTTCGTCGAAGCCCCGGGCGGCGACCCAGGCACGAATGCCGTCGATGGCGTGGCGACGGGCGTTTTCGTCGCGCACCACCCCACCTTTGTCGATGTTCGCGGGCCCCGCCTCGAATTGCGGTTTCACCAACGCAATGAGCAAACCGCCCGGCTTGAGTTTCGGCAGCACCGCGGGCAGTACCAGGGTGACCGAAATGAAGCTCACGTCGATGACCACGACGTCGACGTCTTCAGGCAAGTCGTCGTGGGTCAGTGACGGGCGTTGACCCGCTCACGCGAAATCACCCGCGGGTCGACCCGCAACTTCTCGTGCAACTGGCCGTACCCGACGTCGATGGCGTGTACCCGCACCGCGCCCGACTGCAGCAGACAGTCGGTAAAGCCTCCGGTGCTGGCGCCGATGTCGGCGCAGACCGCGCCTGTCACGTCGAGCTTCAGCGCGTCGAGCGCGGCTTTGAGCTTGAGCCCACCACGCGAGACGTACGGCAGCACTTCGCCTTTGAGCCGCACTTCGGCGTCGACCGCGACCCGGGTACCGGGCTTGTCGACCCGCTGGTCGCCCACCACGACCTGCCCCGCCAAGATCAGCGATTGGGCGCGCGTGCGACTTTCCGCGAGACCTCGCTCGACCACCAACACGTCGAGTCGTTCTTTCTTCACGGGGCGAGCACCTCGAGCCCCAGCCGGGTGAGCCCCGCCGCGTCGAGGCCGAGCTCGGCGCGTTGGGCCCGCGCGTCACCATGGCGAATGAACCGATTTCCGGGCAACGCCGCGCACGCGACCCGAGGAAAGAGGCGCTGCCGGGCCAGGCTCTCGAGAACCGCCGCCCCGAACCCGCCGGGCGCCGAGGCCTCTTCGACGGTTACGAGCGCGCCACAGTGAGCCGCTTCTCGAAGGGCTTCTTCGTCGAGCGGCGAAACGAACCGGGCGTCGAGCACCGACCACCGACCAGCCGCCTCGGGCGACCGCGCCGCCCCCAACGCCGCCAACACGAGCGGCCCCACCCCCACGAAGGTGAGCTGCGGGTTGGGTGCTTTCAGCAACCACCGCGCCCGGGTGCCCGGCCCCGCGGGGCCCAGCCCCGGCCATTCTTCAGGCACCGTACCGCGAGGGAAGCGCAACGCGAGCGGGCCCGAGTAGGCCAACGCATACGTCAGCAGCGCCTCGAGGTCGCTCGCGAACGCGGCGGCGGCCACTTCGAGGTGCGGTACCGTGCGGAGCGAGGCGATGTCGAACGCGCCTTGGTGGGTGGCTCCGTCGGCGCCGACGAGGCCCGCTCGGTCAATGGCGAACACCACGGGCAACCGCGGCAACGCCACGTCGTGAATCACCTGGTCGTACGCTCGCTGAAGAAACGTCGAATACAGGCAGACCACCGGCCGCAGACCGCCATGCGCCAAACCCGCGGCGAAGGTGACCGCGTGCTGCTCGGCGATGCCCACGTCGAAGACCCGGCTCGGGTACTTGCCGCGCAGCCCGGTGAGCGCCGACCCCTCGAGCATCGCGGGCGTGACCACCACCACCCGCTGGTCGGTCGCCATGCGCCGGTCGAGCACGTCGGCCCAGGCGTCACTGAAGGTGGCGTGGCCGTGCCGCGAACGCACGAGCTTGCCGTCGCGCAGCTCGTACGGGCCCATGGCGTGGCCGCGGGTGTGGGGGTCGGCCTCGGCGAACGAAAACCCGCGCCCTTTTTGGGTCTTCACGTGAAGCACGGCGGGCTTGCCGCATTCGCGCAGCGCGTACAACGCCGTCTGCAACTCCGACAAGTCGTGGCCGTCGACGGGCCCCAGAAAGACGAACCCGAGCGCCTCGAAAAACGCGCGGGGGCCCTCGGCCAACATCGCCGGCACGGCACCGACGTTCGCCGAAATGCTCATTTGGTTGTCGTTGACGACCACCTTGAGCGGCGCGGCCCCGTACCCCGCGTTGTTGAGCCCCTCGAAACTCAAGCCCCCCGTGAGCGCGCCGTCTCCGACGATGGCGACGACCTGGCCCGGCTGAGACTGCTGTCGCTTCGCTTCGAGCAGACCCAGCGCGACCGAAATGGCGGTACAGGCGTGGCCGGCGCCGAAGGCGTCGTGCTCGCTTTCGGTCGGGTCGAGAAACGGAGCGACCCCACCCGCCTGCCGGAGCGTCGCCATGCGCGCCCAACGACCGGTGAGCATTTTGTGGGCATAGGCCTGGTGGCCGACGTCCCAGACGAGGCGGTCGACCGGCGACTTGAAGACGCGGTGCAGCGCCACGGTGAGTTCGACGGCGCCGAGCGACGCCCCGAGATGCCCCCCGACCTGGCCGCACACGCGAATGATTTCTTGGCGCAGGGCCTCGCACAGCTCGGGCAGGGCTTCGGCGTCGAGAGCCCGCAGCGCCTTGGGAGAATCGACGTGCGGCGAATGAGTCAACTCGCCCGCTCCACCGAGTAGGCGGCGAGCGCGGCCAGGGCTCCGTCGGCGTCGAACGGGCGCACGGCGGCTTGGGCGCGCGTGACGAGGTCCCACGCCATGGTCTTCGAACGTTCGAGCCCAACGACCGCGGGAAAGGTGTGTCGCCCGGCGGCGGCGTCGGCGCCGGTGGGCTTGCCCATGGCTTCGGCCGAGGCGGTCACGTCGAGCACATCGTCGGCGATTTGAAATGCAAGGCCCACCGAGTCTCCGAAGACCGTCGCGGCTTCGAGCGTCGCGGTGTCGGCGCCTCCCGC
>JBGAIY010000510.1:0-5231 GCA_044225205.1 Myxococcaceae bacterium
GTCGACGTCGAGCTGCGACGGCTTGGCCACGTGCCCGGCCACCACGAGGCTCGCGCTGGCGAACGCGACGAGCAGCGCGAACAGGGCAGGGCGCTTGAGCAGAACGGTCGGCACTATTTCCCCACGTGGTGAACGGCGACCAACGCGCCGTCGACGTCGGGCCGGCCCACGAGGTCGACAACGCCTTCGACGAACCAGTCTTGCTCGCCGACCGAGTCGATCAGTGAATGTCGAACGCGCCACCGGCGCTCTCCGTCGGGCGTGAGTTGGGTCAGCACCGGCTGCCGCGCGCGCGGAGTCGTGTCGAGCGTCGGGTGTTCGGCCCAATACGGCGCCAAGGCGTCTTCGACCGACGACGCGGTCCACTCTCCGCCGAGGTGTTCTGACGCGCCTTCCCAGTCTTTCTTGGCGAGCAGACGCACCAATTGGTGCATCTCGGCGCGCACCCGGGCGGCCAGCGCTTTGGGGTCTTTGGCCAAGTCTTTCTTTCGCTTCGGCGCCTCGGGGGCTCCGGGCACCGTGGGGCCGACGACGAGCCCGTCGTCACCCGCGCGCAGCGCTTCCCATTCTTCGACGAGTGACGAGTCGGTGTGGCGAAGCGTGGTCAGCAAAAACGCAGCAATGTCTTCGAGTTGCTCGTTTCGCGCCGCGTCGGGCACGTTTTGAACGAGCGTCTTGTACGCGTCAGACACGTACCGCAACACGACGCCTTCGCTGCGCTGCAAGCCATAGTCGCGAATGTACTCATTGAAGGTCGCGCACTTTTCGAACAGCTCGCGGGCGACCGACTTGGGCCGAATGTTCTCGTGGCCGACCCACGGGTGTTTGGCCGAAAACGCGTCGAACGTGCCGTAAATGAACTCGGCGTTGGGCTTGGGGTGCTCGACCTTCTCGAGCTCCTCCATGCGCTGGTCGTATTCCATACCCTGGGCTTTGAGCTCGCGAATCTTCTCGCCCTTGAGCTGGTCGATTTGGGCCCACAGCACGGGGTCTGGGTTCTCGAGAATCGACTCGACCAGCGACATGACGTCGAGGGCGTAGTTTTCGCTCTCGCGGTCGAGCGAGGGCAGGGTCTCGATCAAATACAGCGACAGCGTTTGGTTGAGCGAAAAGTCGCGTTGGAGCCCTTCGGCGACCTGTACCGTGGCCGGCATGGTGGCGGTTCTCTTGGCAACCGTGACGACGCCCGCGCTCACGAGCGAGCGAAACAGCGCGCGCGCGTGCTTGAGCAGGCGCTGCTTCAACACCCCCGAGGTGTGCGACAACGCGACCAGCTCGACGAGGCGCCGGTACCCGTTGATCGACGACTCGGCGTGGGCCTGCAGCAGGTTGATGATCAGCGCGTGGGTGACGGTGAAACGCGACTCGAGCCGTTCGGGCATCGACGTCTGCAGTTTCTCGAAGGTCGCGCGGTCCCAGTGGGCGTAGCCCTTTTGCGGCGGTTTCTGCAGGGTGACGTTCTTCTTGCCCTCGGCTTTCTTCTGCTGCAGCCGCGCGTTCTCGATCATGTGCGCTGGGGCTTGCGCGACCACGTACCCGCGGTCGTCGAACCCTTTGCGCCCCGCGCGCCCGGCGATCTGCTGAAAGTCGCGCACGGTCAGCACCGCGGTCTTTTCGCCGTCGAACTTGCACAGCTGGGTGAACAGCACGGTGCGAATGGGCACGTTCACGCCGACGCCCAGCGTGTCGGTGCCGCTGATCACCTTGAGCAGCCCCTGTTGTGACAGCCGCTCGACGAGCCGGCGGTACTTCGGCAGCAAGCCGGCGTGGTGAATGCCGATGCCGTGCAGCAAAAAGCGCTTCAAGTCTTTGCCGAACGGGGTGTCGAACCGGGCGCCGACCAGCGCGGCCTTGAGCTTTTCTTTCTCGTCTTTCGAGCACACGTCGATCGACATCAAGTTCTGGGCTTGCTCGGCGGCGGCGCGCTGCGAAAAATTCACCAGGTAAATGGGCGACTTGCCGACCTGCAGCAGGTCTTGCACCGTCTCGTGCAGCGCCTTCTCGGCGTAGGTGAACTCCAAGGGCACCGGCCGCTGGGCCGAACGCACTTCGACCACGTCGTGCCCGGTCAGCTCGGTCAGGCTCTGCGAAATCGCCGTCACGTCGCCCAGCGTCGCCGACATGAGCAGAAACTGGGTGTCGGGCAGCGTGAGCAACGGCACTTGCCACGCGACGCCGCGGTCTTTGTCGCCGTAGTAGTGAAACTCGTCCATCACCACGCAGTCGGCGAACTGGCGCTGCTCGCGCAAACAGAGGTTCGACAAGATTTCGGCGGTGCAGCAAATGATCTTCGCGTCGCGGTTGATCGCCGCGTCGCCGGTCATCATGCCGACGTTTTCTGCGCCGAAGGCGTCGCACAAGGCGAAGAACTTTTCGTTCACCAGCGCTTTGATGGGGCAGGTGTAAAAGCTCGTCTTGCCCTCGGCCATGGCCATGAAGTGAAACGCCAGGGCCACGAGCGACTTGCCCGACCCGGTCGGAGTGGCGAGCACGACGTGTTTGCCGCCCAGCAGCTCCAGCACCGCCTCTTCTTGTGCCGAATACAGCGACAGACCGGCGTTCGACACGTACGTGACGAAGCGGTCGAGCACTTGGTCGCTGGTGAGCTTGGGTGCTCCAGCAGGAGGCAGCAGCGCGGCGAGTGGGGCGGTCACGGGCGAGGCCCGTATACGCTGGTCTGCCCCAGAATTGGCGCGCTATCGCAAGCTGACCGAGCTGCCTTTCGGCGGGCCCAAGATTCGCTTCAACGCCGCCCGCGCCTCTTCAATGTCGACGCGGTGGTCTGGTTGCCGAAAGACGATCTCGTCTCCCACGCGAATGACGAGCCCGTGGCTGCGAAAGCCCAGTGCCTTGACCGCTTGCGCGGCCCCTGGCTCGAGGTGCTCGATGGTGTGCACCGACAGCTCGCCAGGGTACTGATCGGGCATCGCCTGAAACGCGGCGCGCGCGCCTTGGCAGAAGCTGCAAAACGACAAGTAGTAGTACGTCAACTGAACCCGCGTGGTCGCCTTCGGCAGCGCGTCGACTTCAAGTGGCTTCGTACAGCTCCCGACCAGCACCGTGACCGCCAACGCCATGAACAGCCGAGCGAGTTGAGTCATGCGCCTTTCAACACAGCCCCCCACATTCGGTTGCGGTCGGTCGTGCAACTTTTCGTCGGTCGTGCAACTTTTCGTGGCGATTTGGGTTCAATGCGTCATGCGTTCAAAAAGTGCTGCAATTCTCGCTGTTTCGGGCTGGTTTGCGGTGCTGACGGGGTGCGGGGCGGGCTCCCTCGGGGCCGACGCGGGCGTGACGACGACCACGTCGTTTCAGCGCGACATTCAGCCGTTGGTCGAGCGGTCGTGCACCAGCTGCCACCAAACCGGCGGCATTGCCCCCTTCGCGCTCGACAGCTTCGACGCCGTGAAGTCAATGGGGCCGACCGCGCTCGACGCGATCACCTCGGGTCGCATGCCTCCGTTCTTCGCGAGCGCCGACTGCAATTCATACGAAGGCGACTTTCGGCTGAGCACCGACGAGAAGGCGCTCTTCAAAAAGTGGGTCGATGAGGGCATGCCGAAGGGCGCCGACGCCGAAGCCAAGCACGCCGAAGTGACCCCGCCTCCGAGCATTCGCCGCGACAAGACCATGGCGTTCGACGGCGACTACGACGTGCGCGTCGAGGGCAAAACCGACAACTACCGCTGCTACGTCTTGAACCCTGAAAACTCCGGAGACACCTTGGTGAGCGGCTACGAATTTCTGTCCGGCAACCGCCCGCTCGTGCACCACATGCTCGCCTACGCCATCGCTCCGGCCGACGTGCCGCAGCTCGAGGCGCTCGACGCGGCCGACCCTGGCATCGGCTACGCCTGCAGCAACGGCGGCATCGGCATCGCCAAGGCCGTTCAGAACGAGGTGGCGGGGTGGGTGCCCGGAGGCGTGGCGACCCGAATGCCGCCCGGTACCGGCTTGATGCTCAAGGCCGGGAGCCGCATCGTCATGCAGCTGCACTACAACACCGCCGCGCTCTACAACGGCGGGTCACCGACCGACCATTCTCAGCTCGCGCTCGAATTCGCGCCCGTCAGATCGCTCACGACCGCGCAGATCTTGCCGATGCTCAAATACAACCTCGACATCAAAGCGAACGACGCACACTCGGTGCAGGTCGGCGAAATACCGGCGAAGTTCTTCGCGGGCAGCACCGGCACCATTTACCGAGCCATGGGCCACATGCACAAACTCGGCACCAGCGTACGCACCGACATCGTGCACACCGATGGCACGTCGCAGTGTCTCCTCGACGTTCAAGGGTGGGACTTCAACTGGCAGCGCGACTACACGCTGAAGAACCCGATCACCCTTCGCGCCGGCGACACGTTGCGCATCACCTGCACCTACGACAACAGCGCCCCCAACCAGGCGTACCTGAACGGCGTGCAACAGCAGCCACGCGACGTCACTTGGGGCGAGAGCTCGTTCGACGAAATGTGCATGACGTACATGACGTTCACCAAGTCGAACTGAACTTCGGGTGGGTCGCGGGAGCTGGGCGTGCGGCCGTAACCTCTGCAGGAAACGTGGGCTTTCGAGCACGGCGCAGCTCAACCCGACCGAAGCGGGGAATATGGGGTTAACGCACGGCCAGCAACGCATCGGCGACGGCTTGCGGCGCCGACCACATGGCGTCGTGGCCCGCGTCGACGGTCGTGACGGGCCAACCCCAGCGCTCGGCTTTCTCAGCCCACGGCTTGAACCCGCCGTACGCGCCGCACCGCACGTAGTGTTTCGGCACCGCGTCACAGGCGTGGTCGTCGAACGTGGCCGGGTCTTCGAGCGTGGCCATGGGGTGCACGGTCAGCTTGGCGTCGACCTGCGCCGCTTCGCTCGGGGCGATGCCCATCGACTTGGCGTCGAGCATGGGGGGCACCGTCAGCCCATTCGACGTGGCCTTGGCTTTTTCTCGCCACGAGTTCGAATACTTCGGGTTCATCAGCCCGAGCATGCTCTGGCCTGACTGAGGCACGAAGGCGTCGAGGTAGACCAGTGCCCGCAGCCGCGCCGTCACCTTCGCGTCGGCCGCGGCCGCGGCCACCACCACCCCCGCGTAGCTGTGGCCCACCAGCACCACGTCGCGGAGATCTTCGCAGGCAATCAACTCGACCACGTCGCGAACGTGCGTCGCCAACCTCGTCGCCGCCGACAACAGATGCGCGCGCTCCGCGAGGCCGGTGAGGGTCACCGCG
>JBGAIY010000511.1:0-5240 GCA_044225205.1 Myxococcaceae bacterium
GATGCCCCAGCCGCGCTGACCCACCAGGCCCTGCTGAACGCCGCGTGTGCCGGTGACGCCGTCGCGCTGGGGCGGCTCGTCGAACTCTACCGTGACCGCGTCTACCACTACGGCCGCAGCGTCTGCGCGAGCGACGCCGACGCCGACGACGCGGTACAAGAAGCCTTCACCGCGCTCGGCCACACGTTGCCCGGGCTGCGCGGCCAGTCGTCGCTGTCGTATTGGCTCTTCGCCATTGTTCGAAACACCTGTCGGCGGTTTTTGCGGCCCACCAAGACGCGCCAGCGCCTCGAACACTTGCTCGACGTGGCCGAAGGCGTGTTGACGCCCGACGAGCAGGTCGAACGGGCCCAGCTCACGGCCGCCGTGCAACGGGCGATCGCCGGGCTCGAGCAGGCCTCGCGCGAAGTGGTGCTCTTGCGTGACGTCGAAGGGTTTTCGGGCGAAGAAACCGCGTTGCGGCTGGGCATTTCGGTGCAAGCCATGAAAAGCCGACTGCACCGTGCCCGGCGCGAATTGAAACTCGCCATCGAAGCGCCGCCGCCGTACCACTGAGCTAGAACGGCGCCATGCCCCATGTGCGTCGGTTCGAATTCAGCGAAGGTTCGTCGAACAAGTTTTGGGAAATTCACAGCGACGGCAACCTGGTGTTCACCCGGTACGGCCGCATTGGCTCCGACGGCCAAGTGACACAGAAAGACGAGGGCAGCGAGGCGGGGGCGCAGAAGCTCGTCGCGAAGCTGATCGGTGAAAAGACCCGCAAGGGGTACCAAGAGCGCCCGGCCACCCAGAGCGCGACCCCCGCGGCGAAGAGCCCGAAGCCCAAGAGCCCGGCGAAAACCACGCCAGCCGCTCCCGTGCCGACCGGGCCCGGGCCGAAGCTGAACGTCGCGCGCGCTCTCGAATTGCTGCGCAGCAAGACCGAGGCCGAGGTCGCCAAGGGCGTCGAGCTGATCGCCGCCAGCGCCTTTCACCCCGACGTCACGACCGACCTGTTCGCCGTCAGCCAAATGGCCGAAGACGCCGAAGTGCAGAAACAAGCCAAAGCCATTCTGGTGGCCAACGGCACTCCCGGCCTGCGGGAGTTGCTCAAGAAGAAACACCGGCTCGACGCCGACGGCCGGCTGGCGAAGTTTTGTGACACCCAGTGCAACACCCGAACGGGCCTCGACGCGGTGACCCTGGCGCGCCGGGTCGTGATGCACGAACCCTACAAAGGGTCTGATTTCGTGGCCGTCGGTTTGCCGTATTTGCTCGCGCATGGTGACCACGACGCGAAGGTCTTCGCTTTGCGCGAATGTTCGAACGAAGACGGGTACCTCGAACTCGGCGGGCTCAAAAGCGTGCCCGACGAAGTGTGCGACGTCGATTCACTTACCGAGCTGCTGTTGAACCAAGGCAAGGTGACGCAACTGCCCGCGCGCCTGGGTCAATTGGCTCGGCTCCGTCGGTTCGAGGCGAGTGGCCAGAAGCTGACGAGTCTGCCCGACAGCCTTGGCGACCTGAGCGAGCTTCGGCTGCTCGACGTGAGTGAGAACGCGCTGACGGCGTTGCCGGCCAGCCTGGTTCGGCTGCGAAAGCTCGAGTCGCTCAACGTCGGCCACAACAAGCTCACCCAGTTGCCCGAAGGCCTCGGTGGGCTCACGAACCTCACCTACCTGGGGTTGAGTCACAACAAGCTCGCCGCGCTGCCCGACTTCGTCGCCAAGCTCAAGAAACTGAAGACGCTCGGCTTGACGAACAACCCCGCGGCACTCGACGTCGCCACCGTCAAGGCGTGGAAAAAGACGCTCGGCCTGACCTGCCTCATCTACGTCGGTGACGACGAAGTCTGAACGGGGTCGACCAGCTCGAGCGAAAAGTCGGCCTCGTTCTCGAGTTCGAGCACCGACCGCAGCCCGGGCAACTTCTGGAGCCTCCGGGCGTGGGCCTCGTCGGGGGCGACCTCGCCCAGCGACAAGGTGTGAATTCGTGAAAACGCCGGCAGGTCACAGAGCGCGTCGACCCAGCCGTTCACGGTCTGCGGGCCGGGCAGGGGGTCGTCTTGAATCGAACGCTCGAGCGCCAATGCTTCGAGCGACTCGAGGTACGGGGCGGCCCGGCGCAACCCGGCCCCCGTCACGTTGTTGAAGTTCAAGTTGAGCCGCTTGACGCCTTGGAGCGCCGGAGCGATGGCGACGAACCAGTCGTCGGTCAGCCCGTTCCACGACAGGTTGACGAACGCGAACCGGTGCAGCGGCAGCTTCGCGAACGCCGCGTGAAACTGCTTCTTCTTGAGTGACGTCACCGTCACCGAGAGCCGCGGGTTGAGCTCGGCGATGAGCTCGAACCCCGCGATCAAGTTGGGGGCCTCGGTGGTGATGCCGTCGACCAAACCATTGGCGCCGAACGTGTAGGTGCGCAGAAACGGCCTCGCCGGCCCCACCAACTTGCCCCCGAGCTTCTTGAAGAGCGCGCCCAGCCGAGCCGTCTGCTCGTCGGTGCGCTCGGCCAAGACGCTGAGTGCAATGAATTCGCCGCGCGGGTCTTCGGCCTCGGTCAACGCGTCGGCCCACACCCGCAGCGCGTTGAGGTCGGTCGGGTCACGCCAATACGCTTCGCGCACCGCCGCCGGTATTCGCGAAGTCGCCGCCGGGGCAACCGCTTTCGCCGATGTCTTTTTCGCCGCCATGGGTCGTTGAAGCCTCGTTGCCCCGAGCTGAAGTTGTTTCTACGTGGCTCGCTTGAGCGCGTCTCGCTGTTGCCGAAAGTACGCCGCCCCGTAACCGCCGTAGTCACTGCGGTTTTCGTCGTCGTGTTCTTCGAGGTCGCCAATGATGAGGTCGACCGCGCGCAGCGCGAAGCGCCGCAGTTCGTCGGTCGGTTCGGGCGTGGCCGCCACTTGCGAAAACACCTCGTAGGGGGCGGTGGCGAGCTTGGCCTTGAGCTGACTGGGTGACCAGCGCGGCCGCGCCCGGGGCGCATTGGGCACCGGGTTGAAGGTCGGCATCACCACCACGTCGGCCAACTCCGCCACCACGACGCCGCGACGAGTGGCCGCGAAGACCCGGCCGTCGGCCCAGTGGGTCGCCACGACTTCGCCCGAGTCGGCCGGCCAAGGCGCCGAACCGTCGTGACGAACCTGGTCGCCCGTGATCACGAATGAATGCACGGCTTCGGTGCTGAACATCAGCACCTGGCCGGGCTCGGTCATCACCGCCGGCCCGGCCACGACTTCGAACAGGGCGAGCGACTTGGGCGCGCGTGGCTCGCTCACGTCGAAGAACCAAGTGAACGAGCGCTGCCCCTTCGCCCCGGCCCGGCCGGTCCACCCGCTGAGCCACATGAGGTCTCCGCTCGCCCACAACGCGGTCGCGCAGAACACGCCACCGTCGGTGCTCGCCGTCACCGACGCGACCTCCGGCGCACCGGGCGCGGCCACGTCGAATGCGCGCAGCCCCGCCTTTTGCTGGGTCGTGTAGAGCACGCCGTCGCGCAGCACCGCCCCCCGCAGATTCGAGCCGACGTCGTTCGCCGCCGTCAGCAGCTTGGGCGGCCAGGCCGGCCCCGCCTGAGGGCTCGAGTGAACGGTGAACCCCTGCCACCCCATCGTCACGAGGAAGCGCTCGTTCGCCCCCACCGCTTGCAACATGCGCAGCTTCGAGACGACCGGCTTGAGCGGTGAGACCTTGGGTGACTGGGCCACGTCGGCCGCCAGCACGCGGTCTTTGCCGAGGGCGAACACCCGGCTTTCTGCGAAGGCGACGTCGGTCAGCCGCTGGGTTTTGAACGTGGCTTTCGTCGGCGGCTCGATGACCGGGCGGGTCGAACGCCCCAGGTCGCACCGGCGCAGACCCCCGTTCGTCGCCAGCCACGCTCCACGGCGCCCGACGTCGAACGCCGCCGCTTGGCAGCGGTCACCCACGGCCAACATCGCACGGCCGACTTCTTCGCACCGCCTGGGCGACGGGGCCGAAGTCAGGGGGCTGGGCTTCAACGTCAACTTGGTCGCGTTTTTCTTGGCCATGGTGGGGAGCGGGTCAGCCGAGTTGCGCGCCGAGCCAGGCCCGCGCGCGTCGCCATTCTTTTTCGACCGTGCTCGTCGACACGTTGAGCACGTTCGCCACTTGGGGCACGAGCAGGCCGCCGAAGAAGCGCAGCTCGACGATTTTCGCCTGGCGGGGGTCGAGCGCCGCGAGCGCCGTCAGGGCGTCGTCGAGGGCGGCCAAGTCGAGTCGGTCGGGCAGCCCTTCGATCGCCAGAGAGAGCGTGACCCGTTCCCACTGGCCGCCGCGCTTTTCGGCGCGTTGCCGGCGGGCCCGGTCGACCAGCACTTGCCGCATGGCCGTCGCGGCGACGGCCGCGAAGTGTTCTTCGTCACGCCAACTCGGGTGGGCGGCGCACAACTTCAAATACGCTTCGTGAACGATGCTGGTGGGCGCCACGTCGACGCCCGAGGCCTGCCGAAAGTACTTGCCCGCCAGAGCACGCAGCTCGTCGTACACGAGCGGCATGAGCGCCTGTGCTTCGAGGTCGGGGGGCTGGTCAACGGCGTCGGGCTCGGCCAGGCGCTCAAGATTATGCGCGTGGCCGGCCGCCCGGTACAGCGCTGTGAGGCTACTTCTGAGCGACCGACACGTAGTCGAAGCGCAGCAACACGTCGTTCAGGTGCTCGAGCCGCAACCCGTCGCTCCCGTTTCTCGCCAACGCCTCGGCGGGAAAGAAGAGGGCGTAGTCGCCGTACAGCCCGCGCCCCGCGAGTTCGCGCGAGGCGCCGTTGAAGTACTGGTCGGCTTCGAACGCCTCTCGAGCGACGTTGAGCACCGGCTGCAACCGCGCCGCGGTGAAGGCGTCGGCTTCGTTCGCCGAATCG
This sequence comes from Myxococcaceae bacterium, assembly GCA_044225205.1. GTDB lineage: Bacteria > Myxococcota > Myxococcia > Myxococcales > Myxococcaceae > JAEUJT01. Next base: position 4,853 of record JBGAIY010000511.1, read on the forward strand.
ACCGTGCCGGTGCTCGCGCCCGAACCCGCGGGCCCGCCCGGCACGTAGTCGCTGAACGGGTCGAGAAACAGGTTTCGCGACGGCCGCGTGGCCGACACCTGGTAGGCGCTCGCGCTGCCCCCCGGCGCGGGAGCGCACCATTGGCTGAAGAACCGGTTGCGCTTCTTCAACGTCACCCTCGCTCGGGTCGCGTCGCCCACCACCAGCCCGTCACCCTGCAACGCCGCGTTCACCGACCACACCCGCTCGGCGCAGTCGCTCGACGAGAGCAACGGCACCCCGCCCGCGCTCGCCAACCTGAACGAGGCCAACGGAGCGACCGTGAAGGGTATTTGCTGACCGGCGTACGCCCCTTGCTCGTCGTACACGGCGAACCGCGGGCTCAGGA
>JBGAIY010000512.1:0-5202 GCA_044225205.1 Myxococcaceae bacterium
CACCTTCGCGAAAGTCGCTTCTGCCGCCTGGGTGTCGCTCTTCTTGGGCTCGAGCGCTTTGAGCGACGCCAAGGCTTCGTCGACGGCCGGTACCGCGGCCCCTCGACCCGAATGCTGCGCGGTGATGCCTGAAATGGGGCCCGTCGCGGCCAAAGGTGCTCCCGGGGGGCGAGAAAATTCGCCTTTCACCGTACGGCTTCGAACCCAGGCTCGTCAAATAGCGGTGCACCGGCCGGGGCGTGCGGTACCCTGCCGGCGCCATGTCGCTGACGCCGATTCCAACGCCACTGGCCACGGGTGCGGGTGAGAAAAATTTGCGCTCGCTGTTGCGCTCGATGCAGCCGGTGTTGCTCGAGGGGTCGTTTGCGTTCGTCATTGTGCCGAACGGCACCACGGTGCCGGCGGGCCTCGAGCCGCTCATGACCTGCCGCGAGCCCGAGGGCCTGACGATGATTTTGTCAGAGGCGCAGCTTGCCAAGAGTGGGTTGCCGCATTCGTTCTTTTGCCGCGGCATTTCGCTCAACGTGCACTCGTCGCTCTACGCCATTGGGTTCTTGGCCCGAATTTCTGAGCGGCTCGCTCGGGCGAGCATGTCGATCAACATCGTTTCTGCGTACCACCGCGACTACGTCTTCGTGCCGACCTCGCGCGCCGAAGAGGCCGTGAGCGAGCTCAAGAAGCTCGCCGCCGAAGCGGGGTAACGCGAGCTTCGGTCGCATGGAGATGGCCGCGCCTGAATCAGCCTCGAACGCCGTCTTCGTCGCGAATTTGCCGTTTCTTTGTCTTGGCATCGGTCTATTCGTGCTGCTTCGAATGGAGGCCACATGGAGCGCTACTTCGAGTTCAAGGAAGGCACGTCGAGCAAGTTCTGGGCGGTGCGACGTGATGGGGCGAGCGTCTACACGCGGTACGGGAAGATCGGCGCCGACGGCCAGACGACGGTGAAGGTCGAGGTCTCAGACGCGAAGGCCCAGGCCTTGATGGACAAACTGGTCGGCGAGAAGACGCGCAAGGGCTACATCGAGCAGGGCGCCGCGCAGGCCGCAGCGAACCCCACCGTCGCGAAGGCCGTGGCGGTGAAGGCCAAGCCCGCCAGCGCCGAGTCTCCGCTCGATCTCGAGGGCGCGCGAAAGGCGCTGAAGGCCGACGAACCGTACCTCGCGTGGAAGCGGGCCACTGGTGGCGCCCCGTCACCGGCCAACCCGACCCAGGAACAGCTCGAGGTCATCGTCGCCGCACTCGAGTCCATCTGCTCCGACCTCGACGAACACGGCTCCGACAACATGGAACTTTACGGCGGCGGGAAGATCTCGCTGAAAAAGTTCTTCGCGCTGCGCGACGACGCACGGTCAGCGCTGCGCAAACTGAAGAACCCCGGCTCCGGGCGCCCTCTCGCGGCGTTACCGACCAGCCCGGTGGCCGTGACGTTGGGCACCCCGAAGTTGCTGCGCGAGGGCGAGAACCCCACCCCGTGGGTGACGGTGAATGGGTTCGTCTCGCAAGACGACTCAGAGAAGGCGCTCATCGTCTTGCGATCGCTCGATGACGGCGCGGTGACGTGCTCGCTGGGTGACGACGGTCAGCGCAGCGTCGCAGTCTCACCAGACGGAAAGCAGGTCGCGATCGGTCGCTGGGACAAGACGGTCGTGTGCTTCGACGCGAAGACCGGCAAGCAGCAGTTCGCCGCGAAGGGCGCCGGTGTCGATTGGGTGACGAGCCTCTCGTACTCCGCCGACGGGGAGCGGCACGCGGTCGGCAGCCACGCGGTCGCGGTACTCGACGCGAAGTCTGGAAAGCAGCTCGCGCTGCGCACGTTCGGCGGCGACGTGTTCGACGGCCACCCCATTCACGCCCTCTCGTTCGCGCCCGACGGCAAGCGGGTGTGGGTGCTGCAAGATGATCACCTGAAGGTATTCGACGCGACCTCGCTCGAAACCGTGAGCGAGGTGGAGTTCAAGGCCGCCGACACGCTGGCCGCCATCGACGCGCGGCGGGCGCTGGCGGGGCCGTGGGGCAAGGTCGGCATCATCGACGTCGAGACCAGCGAGCTGCTCGAGAGCGCCAAGGTGAAACCCTACGTCAGCCGGGCCTCTTTGAACGCGGCCCGCACGCTCGCGGCGGTGCTCACCGGCGACAAGAAGTCGTCGACGGTGACGGTGTACGGCCTGAACCCATTCGCGCCGCTGGCGACCGTGAAGCTCCCTGCACCTGCCGACAGCACGATCTCGAAGGGCGGCGTGACGTTCTCCGACCACGCGCTGCTCGTCGCCACCGAGACAAAGACCTTCTGGGTGCCGCTGTCGGTGAAGTGACGACCGGCGTCTCGAGCCCGGGCACCCGAGCGTCGCCGTCGAGCGCCACCTCCGCGAGCGTCAGGTTACGCGTTCAGCGATCACCGTCGGTTTGGGGCGCGAGTGGCTCACGCTGTACTGAGCGCCTCACGCGCGAAACGGTTCGCCTCGAGCAGCGCCATGATGTCACAGCAATCAAAGTACTCGTCGACCCGGAGCTTGGCATGAGCCCTGCCCAAGCGCTTCTGACCGGGTCGGTTGAGAAGAATTTGCAGACTGCCCGCCTGACGCTGCCCACCCGTGCGTGGGTACGCCGCCGGCGTCGAACAGCTCAGCGGCGGTGCCCGGTTTCTTCAGGTGCTCCGCCAGACCCGAGGTGCTCGTTTCGGGGCCAACCTCATTCACGTCGAGCCGCTGTTCGCGCCGCCGGCCGACCTCCTCGAGCTTCGCCTTCTGCCAGAGACCAACTCGGTCGCGACGCTCGCGCAGCCCCACGGCGGGTACTTGTTTTTCCGCCGCGGCATTTCGCTCAACGAGCACCCGTCGCTCGACGCCATTGGTTTTTGGGGCGCTCAAGGCCCTTTCAAGATGCTGCCGTTGTCACCCACCAGCACGACGTTGTTCGCCCCAAAGCCCCACAGGGCGTTGATGTACTGAGACGTGCCGGCGCTCGCCGGCCCCCACGCGCCACCGTCGTAGTGAATGAGTTCGCCGCCGCTGCCCCCGGCCCAAATGTCTTTCGGGCCACTGCCCCAAATGGCGTAGAGGTACGCGGTGGTGCCACTGGGCACGGTCGACCAGAACGCGCCGTTCCAATGCAACACGAGGCCGGCGCTGCCCACCACCCAGAAGTCGTTGGGCGCGCTGCCCCACACCGCGTTGAGCGTGAGGTGGGTCGGGGCGGGCATCACCGACCAGGCGGCCCCGTTCCACCGGGCGACGCCGCCGTCGGACCCGACCGCGATCATGTTCGAAGGGCTCGTGCCCCACGTGGCGCGCAATGAGCTGCCCGTCGGCGTTGGTGTCGTGACCCAACCGCCGTCGAGGTGAGCGACTTCACCTCCGACGACCCACACGTCGCCGGGCCCGTTGCTCCACACCCCGCTGTACCCGCCGGTCTTGACCGAGACCCAGCTGGCGCCGTTCCACCGCATGACGCTCGAGGTGCCGACCGCCCACGCTTCATTGACGCCATTCGCACTGACCGCGTTCAGGTTTTGGCTCGTGTTGCTGCTCGTGGCGAACCAGACGCTGCCGTTCCAATGCAGAATGGTGCCGGTGTCGCCCACGGCCCAAATGTCGTTCGGCCCTGACCCCGACACGCCGTTGAAGTTGGTGACGGTGTTGTCGACCGCGTTCGACCAGGCCAGCCCGTTCCACGAAATGATGGCGCCGTCGGAGCCCACCGCCCAGCGCCCGGCCCCCGCTCCGGTGAGGCCGTACATGCTGGCGGTCGAATGGGTGTTGGTCTGCGACCAGCTGGAGCCCGACCACCGAAGCACCGACGACGTCGACCCCTTGGCGCTCGTGCTGACCCACACGTCGCTCGCGCTGCTGCCCCACACAGCCAACAGGTCGTAGCTGCTCGAATACACCGTCGTCGCCGCCCAGGTCGTGCCGGTGTAACGGTACGCCGCGCCGTTGTACCCGACGGCCCAAATGTCGCTCGGCCCCGAGCCCCACACGCTGGTGAGCGCTTTGCCGGTGGTGAACGCCGACCAACCGCCTCCGGCCGTTGACATGAGAATGCCGACGTTGCCCACCGCCACCACCCGGTCGGGGTGTACCCAAACACCATTGAGCTCTTGCGTGGTCGTGCTGTCGACACTCACCCAGGCACTGCCGGTGAAGTGCAGCATCGCTCCCAGCGACCCCACGGCCCAGACGTCGTTCGGCCCCGCCCCGGCCACGGCATAGAGCGTCTCGGTCGTGGGGCTGGTCCACGTCGCCCACGCGGCGCCGTCGAAGTGCAAAATGGTGCCGAGCGCGCCGACCGCCCACACGTCGCTCGGCCCCGAACCCCACACCCCGTACAGCGCGTTGGTGGTGGCGACGGGCCACCACGTCGACCAGCCCGAGCCGTCGAAGTGAACGATGCTGCCAGCCAGACCGACGCCCCACACGTCGCTCTCGCTGGCGGCCCAGGTGCCCAGGAGCACGTTGCCCTGCGGCAACGGGTTTTGCCACACCCAGCCTGTGCGAGGCCCGGCGTCGGGTGCTCCCGCGTCGGTGCCCGACGTGCCTCCGTCGCTCGGTGAACAGTACAACCCGTCGCCCGCGAAGCCGGGCCGGCAGGCGCACGTTCGGCCGCCCGCAGTATTCGTACAGTCGGCGTTCACGTCGCACCCTCCGTGATTCGCGGCGCATTCGTCGACGTCAGAGCACGCGGCCTGAGCGCATTGAAACCCGGCTCCGCAGGCGCCGCACGCGGTACCACCCGCGCCGCATTGCAGGTTGCTTTCGTCGCCGGGGTGAATGCAGGTGTCGCCTTCACAGCACCCATCGCAACTGCTCGCCGTACAGGTGGTGCCGAGGGGCGCGCATCGGCCTCCGCTGCAGGTCGTGCCGGCGTCGCATGCGGCCGTCGCGGGCTCGTAGCTGCACGTACCGTCGGTGGGCCCGCAGGTGCCGGGTGACGTGAAGCTGCGCAACGTCGCCGCGTCGACGCAAAAGGCCGCGGGCGGTTGGTCGCACGTCTTGCCCGTGCACGGAGCGCCGACGCACGCCCCGTTGACGCAGCTTTGAGGGCAGCTGAAGTCGGTCGGCGTGTAGGTGCACGCTCCGTCGCTGCAGGTGCCGACCGCGCCGTATTGCCGCAGGTGCGTCGCGTCGACGCAGCTCGGAGCCGGTGGTGACTCACACCGAAGGCCCGCGCACAAGTTGCCGGCGCAGACACCGCCGCTGCAGCCCC
>JBGAIY010000513.1:0-5178 GCA_044225205.1 Myxococcaceae bacterium
CGACGTCGGTCTCGGTGCCATTCTTGAGCCCGTCGAGGCACGACCGTTCGACGCAGCGGTTGAGCGTGCACGCGCCCGAGGCGCAGTCGGTGTCGGCCAGGCACAGCTTGCCGGTCTCACAGCTTCGGCACGTCGGCCCTCCGCAATCGAGGTCGGTCTCGAGGCCATTGGTGTGCCCGTCGGTGCAGCTCGTGGCGGGCGCCCCGAGCCACTGGCAACCGCTGAGCGCGAGCGCGGCCAAGGCCATGGCAGCGAGGGGGCGCGTCATGACGTCACCAGCGCAGACTCCGAGACGACCGGGGCGGGAGGCGGGGCGTCGCTGTAGGCCGCGTCGAGCACCGGGCGCAGCTCGGCCGGCACCGAAGTGAGCCGAAGGTAAATGACCCCGGGTCGTACGTCGGCTTTGAGCACCTTGCCGTACAGTTCGCCTGGGCGGGCTTCGCTGCCCTCGAGCACGCGCAGCTGCAAGTCGGTCAACACCGAGAGGCCCTCGGGCACCTTGAGCTCGAGGCCACGGTCAGACAGGGCCTCGACCTGCGCGACGTGCGTTTCCTCGGCCACCTGCTTGTTCTTGATGACGGCGTACCGCAATGACAGCGGGGCGCGCGGCGGCCGCAGTTGCTCGTTGGCCGACTGCAACGACACGCTGAACGGCCCGTGCACGCCCAGGGCTTCGTAAATGGTCATGGTGCCCTTCACTCCTTTGGGCGAGACGACCTGCGAGGCACCGATGGTGAGCGAATCGCCGCAGCGCTCGCGGGTGGTCTCTGAAATGAGCACCTGGCCGCCGACGGTGTACGACTCGACGCGCGAGGTGAGGTTGATGGTCGACCCGACGATGCCGTACTTCGCCCGCAGCTCAGAACCGATGTTGCCCAACACGACTTCTCCGCTGTGAATGCCGATGCCCATTTCGACCGACGGCAAGTGGTTGGCGGCGTTCCACTGGTTGATGTCGGGCATGGCGTTGAGCATTTCAATCGAGCACGCCACGGCCCGAAGCTCTTCGTGCTCGAGCGGCACCGGAGCGCCGAAGACGACCAAGATCGCGTCGCCGATGAATTCGTCGATGGTGCCACCGTACTTGGTGATGATGCGGGTCATGCGCTCGAGGTAGTGGTTGAGCAGCTTCACGACGGCCTCGGGTTCCATCGAGCCGCACATGCTGGTGAAGCCGCGCAAGTCGGTCATCATGATGGTGACGAAGTCTCGTTGGCCCCCGAGCTTCAACCCGTCGGGCGAGTCGAGCAGTTGCTGCACGACCTGCTCGGTCAAATACCGGCCGAACGTCTGTCGCACGAATTCGCGCTCGTGTTCTGATTTGAGGTGGGCGTTGCGCGACGCGCGGGCGCCGAGCATCAGGCACAGAAACGCGCTCATCAACGACGCCCCGGCGGGGCTCACCATGGGCGTGTAAATGCCCGAGCTGAACAGCAAAAACGAAACGGCCACCCACACCAGAATCAACAGCGTGGTGACGATGAGCGCGATTTCGCCCGAGAGCGACACACCAATGATGGCGGCGAACAGCGCCGCGGCGACCATGGCGACGCGGTTCACCCAGCGGGGAGACTCGTCGAAGAAGTCACCCGTCAGGTAGTTCGACAGCATGGTCGCGTGGTGTTCGACGCCCGGCAGCTCGCCCAAGGGGCTGTTGCGCATGTCGGCCGCGGCCAGCGCCGTCGACCCGACGATCAGGTGTTTGCCGGTCAGCGAAGAGAGGTCGCCGTGGTTCGCTTTCGCCGTGGCGATGGTGGTCGAGAAGCGCATGGTGCGCTCGTCGAGCAGCTCGAAGGTGGGCTCGGTGCCCGCAGCGCCCTCGGTGACGAGGGTGAGCTCGGTGATGCGGCCGGGGTCGCTCGAATACTGGGCCTTGCCCGAGACGGCGGTGCCCGCTTTCAACAGCAACGACTCGACTTCGGCCAGCGACACGACGGCGCCGTCTTTGGTGATCTGCGTCTGGTCGTCGAGCACGAAGCGCTGGTCGGAGCCCATGGGGTTGTCGGTCAGCGTCACCGCCAAGTCGGCACGGAGCAGCGACCAAATCGACCGGTACATGAACGGCCCTTGGCCGTGGGTGTCGTGCCGGCCCTGGTACCGCACGAGCGTGCGGCCGAGCGAGTCGATGGGTATGCGCAGCTTGCCGCCGACGTCGACGTGCGAGCCCGGGTACACCCGAATCGCGTCGAGCGGCACGTTCAGGGTCTGCGCCGCGAGCCGCAGCGACAGCGACGGCAACAAGCGCTTTTGCAGCCGGGCCACGACGAGTGAATGGCGCAGCACGTCGTCGCCGCCGTCGAGCAGCACGTTCGCCATGGCGAGGGCGTGGGCGTTTTCAGCGACGGGGTCGATGACGGGTTGGGGCAATGCGTCGCCGCCGACGATTTCGGTGTACTCGGGCAGCCCCGCGGCCGACTCGTGCCAGGGTATCGAATTCGCGTCGAGCGCCTTGAGCGAGCTGTCAGACAACGTGCGCCGCGACTCTCCGGTGATGCGTGCGACCGTGAACGTGAAGCCGACGTTGCCGGCCCGCCCCGCCGCCGCGCCGATGGCTTGGTCCCACTCCGGGTGCTCGCGGGCGGGGTCGACGAACGAGACGTCGAACGTGAGGCTCGCCGGTTTCGCGCTGGCGACGGCGTCGATGAGCCGGGCGTAGTGAAAGCGGGGCAGCGGCCACCCCAAGTGAACAATGGTCTCATCGTCGAGCGCGAGCACGATGACGTCTTCTTTGCGATTGGCCGACGGCTTCGCCTGCCCGGTCGCCAGCTCGGCTTGCGAGCGGTCGGGGTATTTCAGGCGAAAGAACAGGTCGACCATGCGCGTCTCGAGGTACGCGCCCAGGCGGGTCGAGTCGAACAGGCCGACCATGACGAGGCACACCGTCACGGTGAGGCCCAGGGCGCGCAGCACCCGGCCTTGCACCCGCGGCATCTTCTGGAGGCGTTCTTCGCCGGCGTCGAGCAGGCCCAACGCGCCCGAGCCCACCGCGGCGATGAGCCGTCGCAGGCGGTAGAGCGCGGCGACGAGGGCCACGAACACCACGGCCCGCAAGAGCAGGGCGAGCAACGGGTAGCCGAGCGAGACGAAGCGCGCCGACAGGGCCGAGGTGAGCTCGTCGCGCTCGAGCCACAACGCGCCGGCGCCGGCGAGCAACACCACCCCGGCGATGTCGGCGCGAGGTCGAGTCATGTCACTTGCTCACGGTGAACGCGTAGACCTTCGACGAGGCCCCGGCGAAGCCCTTCGCGTCGAGCGCGGTGACCCGCCAGAACCACTTGCCCTTGGGCAACGCCTCGGTCCACGAGAGGGTGGTGGCGTTGACGTCGGCCGAGCGGGTGTCGCTCACGAAGTCGGCGTCGCGCGCCAGTTCGACGCGGTAGGTCGCGGCGTCGGCGACCGGTTGCCATTCGAAGCGGGCGTCGGCGCCGAGCGCCCCCTTGAGCGGAGACAACACGACCGGCGCTTCGGGCAACGTGCTCGGCGCCGACACCTTGCCTTCGGCGCTCACGGCGACGCCATGGCCGGCGGTCACTTCGACCGGTTTTGCCGTGGGGTCGTTCGTCGGGGCGACCGCGACGACGCCCTCGAGCGTCTCGAGCTTCGCGCCGCCCTCGTCAGACACGCCGAAGCGAAACTGGGTGCCGCGCACCGAGGCGACGGCGACCCGCGTCGACGCCTCGAACTTGCCGAGCTGGGTCGCCTTGCGCACGTCGGCGACGATGCTGCCGGTCAACACTTCGATTTTCACTTGCCGTTCGTCGGGGGTGGGTATCGACAGCACCAACATTTTGATGGTCGTCTCGGGCTTCACTTCGACGCCGCTGCCGTCTTTCAAGTGAATGGTCGCGTGCGCGTTGGGCCCGGTCTTGACGAGCTCGTTCACCAACACCGGCATGCCGGGTTCGACCGGTTGCAGGGCGGTGTCGCTGGGGCCCAAGAACACCGCGCCCCCCGCCGCGGCGATTCGGGCGACGACGTCTTCGGGCGCGCGTTCGACGTAGCGAACCGAAATGCCGAGTGGTTCGTTTCGTTGCGGCGCCGGTGCGAGGCCGAACACCCGGTTCTTCGGCAGCCCCGCGTCGACCAGGGCGGCCGCAATGGCCTTGGCGGTGGCGAGGCCCTTGCCGTTCGCGCGGTCGGCGTCAGACACGAGCGCGGCGACGGTCACCGCGCGCACCAGCCGGTTGCGTTCGATTTCTTTCACCAAGTCGGTGAGGCAGTCGCGGCCTTCGGTCGTCTTCACCCAGGCTTCGCTGATCGGCTTGCCGATGCGCACCGTGCCCGCCTCGAGCTTCACCCCGCCACAGCGGTCGGCCGCGCGCGAGACCAGAGGCGCGACCAGTACGAACAACACGGCCACCGTTGACGTCAAGCGGTTCATTTCGACTCTCCCAAAATTTGAAACTCGACTCGGCGGTTCTGCTCGCGGCCGGCGGCCGTTTTGTTCGACGCGCGCGGGCGAGTGGGGCCATAGCCCGTGGCGACGAGGCGCACCGGCGAGACTCCGGCTTTCACCAAGACCTGGCGAATGGCCTCGGCCCGGCGCTTCGACAGCTTGATGTTCGTGGCGGCGTTGCCCACGTCGTCGGTGTGCCCCTGAATTTCGACCGACAGGCTCGCGGCGGCTTTCAAGGTGCTGGCGACTTGCTGCAGCAACGGCAGCGAGGCGCGCTCGAGCGTGGCCGAGCCGGTCTTGAAGCGAACCACGCCGTCGATGACGACCTTGTCACCGCGAATGGCGACGGCCGGCTTGCCTTCGTCGGGGCAGCCGTCGTCGTCTTTGACGCCGTTGATCGTCTCGGCCTCGAGCGGGCACTTGTCTTTGGCGTCGGCCACGCCGTCGCGGTCGTTGTCGGGCTCGGGGCAACCGTCTTCGTCTTCGAAACCGTCGGTGTCTTCGGCGGCCGTCGGGCAGGCGTCGGCGTCGTCGGGTACCCCGTCGTGGTCGGCGTCGGTGTTCGCCACCTCGGGTGCACCCGGAGTCGCACTCGAACTCGAGTTCGCCGTGACCGTCGTGCTGTGGGTGGCCGTGGCCGCGGCGGTGGTCGACGCGACCCATTTCGTCACCAACGCCGGCGGCGGCTCATGGGGGCACCCGTCAGACGCATCGCCCGCTTCGAGGGGGCAGCGGTCTTCGTCGTACGCCACGCCGTCGGCGTCGCTGTCGGTGGTTTCGTC
>JBGAIY010000514.1:0-5205 GCA_044225205.1 Myxococcaceae bacterium
CAACGCGCCGTCGGGCCACGACGGCAGCTCGGTTCGCAGCCGCTCGCGCGCGAGGTCGGCCAACGCGTGCTCGCGCCGCGAAGGGTTGAGCAAGTACGACAACAGCTCGACGTCGGTCGCCAACCCGCGCAGCTCGAGCCCAATCGACGCGAGCAGGTGCAGCGTCGCTTTCGCGTCGTGGGCCGCCAGCTCGAGACCTTCGCGTTGCAAAGGCCCACGCGTGACCTCGGCGACCACCGCCCCGGTGCACGCGCCCACGTCGACGTACACGCACGCCCCCTCCGACACCATGAACGCGAGCCCGACGAGCGTGGCCGAGTGCGGCTGCCCCTCGAACGCCGGCACCAACGAGACCCGCTTCGCGTTCGCCAGGCTCGCCGCGAATTCAGCCAGCGCCGCCCGGTCGGTCACGACCTGGGCTTCTTGGCGCAAGGGCGTCGGCGGGGGGGCCGGCATCTCGCTCATGAGTCGGTAAAATTCGAGCTCGGTGAACAGCGCGCGCGCCTCGGCCTGCAAAATGGGGCGCCGCTCGAGCGACTCGGGGTCGACGTCGAGCGCGAGGTCTTCACGAAACGACACCAAGTCGAGCGCCCGCCGCAACTGCTCTTGGTTCGCCGCGAGCGCCTCTCGAATTTTGGGCTTCTTCACTTCGGCCAAATGGGCGAGCACCCCGTCGACCGAGCCAAACTGCTGCAGCAATTCGGTGGCGGTCTTGGGCCCAATGCCCGGCACCTTCGGTATGTTGTCGATCGCGTCGCCCACGAGCGCTTGGTAGTCGCGCATTTGGTCAGGGCGAATGCCAAACTTCTCTTTCGCGTCGACCTCGGTGATCGGCTTGTCTTTCATCGCGTCGTAGATGTGAACGTCGGGCGCGAGAAGCTGCAAAAAGTCTTTGTCGCTGGTGATGATTTCGGTGTGAAACCCCGCGGCCCGGTCTCGCTTCACCATGGTGGCGATGACGTCGTCGGCTTCCCACCCCTCGACTTCGAGAATGGGCACGTTCAACACCCCGGCGATTTGGCGAATGAGCGAGAACTGGGTCACCAAGTCGGGCGGGGGCGCCTCGCGGTTGGCCTTGTAGTTCGGGTCGATGGCCAGGCGCCCCTTGCGGCTGTCTTTGTCGAAGCACAGCGCGAAGTGGCTCGGGGGGCGCTCTCGCAACAACTTGAGCACCATGCGGGTGAAGCCGAGCACCGCGTGGGTCGGCACGCCCTTCGACGTCGTCATGGCCGGCAGGGCGTGGTACGCGCGAAAAATGAAGCCCGACGCGTCGACCAGCATCACGGTCTTCGGGCCGGCGGGCACCGGGGCCGACACCGGCACCGGGGGAGGCGGCGACATCACCGATTCGGCGAACAGATCACCTTGCACTGGCATGGTACGGCCGTACCAGCGCCTCGTCGCGCTGACAACGTCACATCACTCCGTGCAGTTGTTCTCGGCCATGGCCGCTTTGGCTTTCTCTTTGTACCCGTCTCCGTCGACCGCGTAGTCGAGCACGCCCCGGTACGCTTCGCAGTTGTCGGCCGACTTGAACGCTTCGCTCGCGTGCTTGGTGCACCCGTTCTGGAGCGCCTTCAGCAGGTCTAAATTGCTGAGCGAAAACGCGGCCCCCAGTTTCCACACGCGGCAGGCCTGGCGAAAGTCGTTGCGGTCGGCGTATTCGCGCCCGCGGCGCAGGGCGTTCGCCGTCATGATTTCGATCACGCTCTTGCGCACGAACGAGCGCCGCCGCTCGAGTTCTCGCTTGCGCGCCTCTTCGGTCGGCACCGCCACGCCGTGCAGCACCAGCTTCTCGTCGACCGCCAGCGCCCCTCGAAACAGGCCGGCCGCTTTGTCGAGCTTGCCGTTGCCGACTTCGGTCGAACCGCTCTGGTACTGGTTGGCCGCGCTGTCCATGTCGCGCAGAAGCTCGCGGGCCTGCTCGTGCACTTTCGACTTTTCCATGTTGTCGAGAATCTTGCCGAGGGGCACCCGCATTTCTTGAAACTTGCCGTCGAAATACAGCGACAACGCCCGGCCCATTTCGGGGTCGGGGTAGAGCGCGCCGAACCCCTCTTTGAGCTGCTTGGTCGGGTCTTCGGCCGCCCGGGGAGGCCGAAACACGAGAAGTTCGGGGCATTGCCAGGGGGGCTCTCCCGGCTTGACCTTTTCGCGCGCTTTCAAAAAGTTCACGTAGAGCGGGTCTTTGGGCCGCCAGTCGCTCTTGCCGAGTGGCCCGTCGAGCTTGAGGTGCATCAACGGAGGCAACTGGCGGTCGTCGCGCTCCATCATTTGACAAGCCAACTTGGTGTACAGCTCGCACCGGCGATACGCGTTTTCCCACTTGGCGTTCGTCGAGTACTGCTTGCATTCATTGCCGACGACCTTCTTGAACTCGTCGATCGGGTCGCGGGCGGCGTCGAGCGCCTTCACGAAGTAGCCACAGTCGGGCCGAATTTTCGCGAAGAAGTCGACCGCTTCTTCGGTGCGGTTCGCCTGCACCAGTTCTTTGGCGTGCTTCAAGTCTTGTTCGCAGGCCCGGTTGACCTTGATCTTCTTCATCAACTCGTTGGCGTCTTTGTGAATCGGCTCGAGTTCGAGCACTCGGTTGCACGCCTCCTCGGCGCGCGCCCAGTTCGGCTCGGCCGAGTCGGTCGACGAGTATTGCCGGCAGGCCGACAACAGCTCTTCGAGGTCAGGCTCGGCCGTGTCGGGGCCGGGGCTCGGGCCGGTGGGCTTGGGGCTCGTCACCGGAGGTTTCGGCCGCAGGGCGACCTTCGCCACGGCCAACACCGTCAACAGGCCGACCACGCTCACCGCCACCACCATGAGCCGTTTGCTGCCTTTCTTGGGCGCGGGCGCGCTCGGGGCCGCTCGGTCGCGTGCGGTGCGCACCGGGCGGCGCGTGCCCGAGCGTTCAATGGCCTTGGGCTCGTCGTCGTCACCGCCGCGAGGCAGCGCCCGGCCACCGCGCGAGGGCACCGCGGCGCGCTTGCCCGACGGGGCGGGTGCGCGAGCCGCCTTCACCCCACTGCGCGTCGGCTGGCGTTTGATTTCGACCTTCAGGGTCACTTCGTAGTCGCCCAGCACCACCACCGAACCGGGCGTCAGCATCGCCGCGCTCGCGATTCGCTTGCCGTCGACGTAGGTGCCGTTGGCCGACCCCGCGTCTTCGACGTGGGCGTGGCCGTCTTCCATGAAGAAGCGGGCGTGTTTTCGCGACACGCCCCCCTCGGGCAACACCACGTCGTTGCCCTCCGCCCGACCGAACGTGAGTTCGCCCGACAAGTCGTGCTCTTCGTCGGCACCGTCGGGGTACCGAACCACCAACGTCGGCATCGTCAGTCCTCCCGAAAGATGCCCATGTTGACCGGCATGCCCCGGCGCTGCAGCTCTTCGTAAAAGCGAGGCACGAACCCCGACGCCACGAAGCGACCACGCACTTTGTGGTCTTCGGTGAAGCCCTCTTGCTTGAAGGTGAAAATGTCTTGCAGCGTGACGATGTCGACTTCCATGCCCAGAAATTTCGGTGATGTAGGCGATTTTGCGGGTGCCGTCTGAGAAGCGAGACTGCTGCACGATGATGTGAACCGCGCTGGCGATTTGCTCACGAATGGCTTTGACCGGCAGGTCCATGCCCGCCATGAGCACCAGGGTCTCGAGCCGAGCCAGCGCGTCGCGCGGGGTGTTGGCGTGCAAGGTCGTGAGCGAACCGTCATGGCCCGTGTTCATGGCCTGCAACATGTCGAGCGCTTCGCCCGAACGACACTCACCGACGACGATGCGCTCGGGCCGCATGCGAAGGCAGTTCTTCACCAAGTCGCGAATGGTGACCGCGCCCTTGCCTTCGAGGTTGGCCGGGCGCGACTCCAGCTGAACCCAGTGCTCTTGGTGCAACTGCAATTCGGCCGCGTCTTCGACGGTAATGATGCGCTCGTCTTCGGGTATGAACGAGCTGACAATGTTGAGCGTGGTGGTCTTGCCCGACCCCGTGCCCCCCGAAATGACCGTGTTGCGGTGAGCCTTCACGCACATTTCGAGAAACTCGGCCATTTGGGGCGTGAGCGTCTTGTATTTGATCAGGTCTTCGATGCGCAGCGCTTCGCGCTTGAACTTTCGAATGGTGATGCACGGGCCCTTGAGCGCCAACGGAGGAATGATGGCGTTGACGCGCGACCCGTCTTTGAGGCGCGCGTCGACCATGGGGCTCGATTCGTCAATGCGGCGACCAATGGGCGCGACGATGCGCTCGATCACGCCCAACACCGCCTGGTTCGAAGAGAAGATCTTGTCTGACAGGGTCAGCTTGCCCTTCTTCTCGATGTAAATTTGGTTGGCGTGGTTGACCATGATTTCTGAAATGTCATCGTCGGCCAGAAACGCTTCGAGCGGCCCCAACCCGAGCGCTTCGTTGAGCACGTCGGTGAGCAACATTTCGCGGTCGATGTCGGGCGGTATTTCTTGGTCGCCTTCCATCTGCTCCAAAATGTCTCGAATGGCCTTCTCGGTGCGCCGCCACAACTCTTCGTCGCCCAGCCGGTCCATGTCGAGGCGGCGCAGGTCGAGGTATTCGATCAACCGGTCGTGAATGTCTTTCTGGAGGTTCGAATACGCCTCGAGCTTGGGGTCGGGGCCCTTGCCCCGCCGCCGCAGCGCCGACGCGAGCGAAGCCGGCATGTTGCCCTTCTTCGCCTGCGGCCGCTCGGCGTCTTCGTCTTCTTCGGGCTCGTACCCGTCGTCACCATCGCCGACTTCGCCGTCGTCGCCTTCACTTTCGAGCGCCGCCAAGTCTTCGTCTGAAGGCGCGTCGATGTTGATGGTGTAGTCACCAATTTGAATGCGGTCGGCTGGGCGAACCACCTGCGGCGCGCCAATTTTCTTGCCGTTGATGAACGTGCCGTTGGTCGACTTCAGGTCGACGACAATGTACTTGCCGTCTTTGAGCACGAACCGGGAGTGGTACTTCGAGACATTGCCCTTGTTCAGCACGAGGTCATTGCCTGCGAGCCGGCCGAGCGTCAGTTCTTCTTTGTCGAAGGTGAGCTGCTTCGTGCCGCCGCCTTTTTCGGCAAGCGTGATCAAAAACATAGGTAGATCGTGCTTCCTTTACATCGAGGTTGAAGCTGTCAGTTGAGAAGCACGACCCCCGTTCAAACCGTACGTGCGGATTTCCCGCATACGGCTTTCCGGTGAGGTTTCGGATGCTCGCATTACGCAGCCCCT
>JBGAIY010000515.1:0-5169 GCA_044225205.1 Myxococcaceae bacterium
CACCTCATTCAGCAGCAACTCAACGCGCTCGAAGCGAAGAAAGAAAAGACCATACCCGGCGACATCGTCTGGGACTTGCACCAGACCTACGGTTTCCCTTGGGACTTGACCCAGGTCATCGCCAAAGAAAACGGCTACGACATCGACCACGCGGGGTTCGAGAAGTTGCTCGAAGAAGAGCGGGTGCGCGCGTCGCAGGGGGCGCTCGGGTCGACCTCGGCCATCGCCGACATTTACATGAAGCTCGCCGGCAAGGTGCCCGAGACCGCGTTTCTCGGGTACGACGCGGTCGTCGGTCAAGGCAAGGTGCTGGCGCTCGTCAAAGCGGGCCAGGAAGTCGCCCGGGCGACCGCCGGAGACGAAGTCGAAGTCGTGCTCGACCGCTCGCCCTTCTACGCCGAGTCGGGCGGGCAGGTGGGCGACACGGGCACCTTGGGCTCGAAGGCGGTGACGCTCGAGGTGACCGACGTGCAGAAGCCCGCCGGCGGCCTGCACGTGCACTTCGCCAAAGTGAAGACCGGGGCGGTTTCGGTCGGTGACGCGCTCGACGCCAGTGTCGATGCCGAGCGCCGCAACCGCATTCGGGCGAACCACTCGGCCACCCACTTGCTGCACAAGGCGCTGAAGGTGGTGCTGGGCAACCACGTGAACCAGAAAGGGTCGATTGTCGGCCCCGACGTGCTGCGCTTCGACTTTTCGCACTTCAGCCCGGTCACGCCCGAGCAAATCGAAAAAATCGAAGACTTGGTGAACGGCTGGGTACGCGAGAACGCCGACGCGCAAACCAAGCTCATGAACCTCAACGACGCGAAGGCGGCGGGGGCCGTGGCGCTCTTCGGCGAAAAATACGGCGACACGGTGCGGGTGGTGACGGTGCACCCCGAGTCGACCGAGTTGTGCGGCGGCACGCACGTGCGGCGCTCGGGCGACATTGGGTTGTTCAAAATCACCCAAGAATCGTCAATTGCGTCGGGCGTGCGTCGCGTCGTCGCGGTCACCGGAGCCGCGGCGGTGCAGGTCGGCCGCCAGTTCGAGAAGCAGCTGCGGGCGGCGAGCGAGTTGTTCAAAGCGGCTCCGAGCGAATTGGCCAAGCGCATCGAGGCCTTGCAGAAGCGCAGCAAAGAACTCGAGAAGAAAATCGAAGACATGCAGCTCAAGGCGCAGAGCGGCGCGGCGAAGGCGGCCGAGAACATTCAAGAAATCAACGGCATCAAGGTGCTCACCCAGCAGGTCGACGACGCCGACGCGAATTTGCTCAAGACGTTGGCCGACCGGTACCGCGACCAGCTCAAGTCGGGCATCGTCGGGTTGGGCGGCGCCACGGCCGACGGCAAGGCGCTCATTCTGGTGGCGGCGACCAAAGACTTGGTCGACCGAGGCTTCAAGTCGGGTGACGCCGTTCGCGCCATGGCGGCCGAAGTCGGTGGCAAGGGTGGCGGCAAGCCCGACATGGCCCAAGCCGGCGGCGCCGACCCGACGAAAATACCGCAGGCCTTCGAGAAGCTCTTCGAAGTGGTGCGCAGCCGCTGAGGCAAGGCCGGCCCCCGGTCGATTGGGCTGCGAAGTCGAACCGGAGGCCTTAGCGAAGAACCCATGAACGAACGAGTCGTCTTTTTGCCGTTGGCCCTGCTCCTGTCGACCCTCGCCCAGGCGCAGACCTTTCAAATTGATTCTGCGCGCTCGAAGGCCGAGTTCGACATTCGAAACATGCTGGTGGCGCAGACCCACGGCACCATGAAGAACGTGAGCGGCGACGTCATTCTCGACGAAGCCAACCCTTCGGCGTCGAAGGTGACGGCGACGGTCGACCCCTCGACCGTCGACACGGGCACGCCCAAGCGCGACGACCACCTCAAGACGGCCGACTTTTTCGACGTCGCCAAGTTTGCGGCGATTCGGTTCGAGTCGACCGAGGTCGTGCGCACCAAAGACCACGCCTACACCGTCAAGGGCACCTTGACGATGCACGGGGTGTCGAAGCCGGTGACACTCGAGGCCACGGTGAGTGGGCAAGGCGCCGAACGGCACGTCGTGGCCACGGGCGTGCTGAGCCGAAAGGAGTTCGGCGTGGGCTCGAGCATCACCATTGCCGACGAGGCGAAAGTGACGCTCGACGTCACCCTCGTGGCACGGTGACGACGCCATTCGCTTTTTGTCGGCCGGCAGACTAAGCGCAGCCCGCCAAGGAGCGACGACGATGAACACCGTTTGGGCGAGGTTGCGGGCCGTGCCCCCGCGCACGTGGCTGTTGTACGCGCTGGTCTACGCCCCCATTGGCCTCATGAACCAACGGCTGGGCCAGTACTGGCGCCTCGCCGAGTTTCGGCACGACTGGCAGGTACTCACCTGTTACGTGCTGTACCTGGTGCCGTGGTCGCTGGCGGTTCGGCCGCTCAAGCGGGTCGAACAATTCGTGTGGGGGCTCTTGTGTTTGGCGCTCATCGAACTGCCGGGCTACGCGCTGGGCACCTCGGTCGCCCACCCGGGCAACGTCATCGACGTTTGGCTCGGCGAGCGAAACTTCGCCTTGGTCATGACGTTGGGCTTCGCGGCGTTTTTGCCCGCGGGCAACCTGCTGGTGGGCCAGCTCGAGCGCTGGTGGTTCAAACCCGAGACACGAGCAGCGCCTGCCCAGGCAGCCGGCGAATCGGCGAGCTGGTCGGCGGGGGCCAGCCAGCCTCAATCACTTCGCGAATGACCTCGTCGACCGACAGTCGCTTCGTTCGTGAAACCAGAAAGTAGTTGAGCGCGACGAAGGCGCTCGCGTGCCCCCCGGTGCCGGCGAAATGGTCCATCACGGCGAGGGTCGCTCGGGGTTTGGCGGCCTGACGCATGCGACGCAAGAGCGTGAGCCGCTCGGGGCGCTGCAGGTGCCCCAGCAACTGAAAGCAACACACCACGTCGGCTTTCGGCCATTCGCCCGAAAAGACGTCTTGGTCGACCCAGCGCAGGTTCGGGTGAGGCCAGCGTGTTCGGGCGACCGCGTTGTTGCCGGCCAAGTCGAGAATGGTGGCTTCGAGCGCGGGGTGGCGGCGGCACAGCTCGGCCGAAAACGCGCCGTGGCCTCCGGCGAGGTCGAGCAATGCGGTGGCGCCCTTGGGCACGGGCACCCGGGCGCAGACTTCGGGCGCGGCGAGGCGGGCCAGTTGGTACATGGCGGTCGTGTAGTCGGCCCAGCGGGGGTCGTCGGCCGGCCACCGGTGCGGGTCGAACGGGCCAGCCCCCGGCCGCATCGACGGGGTGAGCTCGGCCCACCACTTCGCCTGGTGCACGTTGAAGCGCAGAAAAGCGTCGACGGCGCTCGGTGACGCGGGTGCCAGAAACCGCTGCGCCGCGGCCGTCAGCGAAAAGCCCTCGCGCGCGGCGCTGACTTGACCGAGCGCTTGGAGGCACGAGAGCAGGTGTTCGACCGCCGCGGGGTCGAGGTTCAGCTTCGCGGCCAGCGTTTCGGCCGATTGGCCGGGCGTTTCGGCGAGCGCGGCGAACAGGCCAATTTCGACCGCGGTCATCAACACCTGGGCGCCGGCCATGCCGTAGAACGTGTGCACGAGTGGGCTGGGCACGAGGCCCAACCAGCTGCCCAAGCGTTCGAGAAACGAATCTGGCGCCAAACCCAAGTGCATGCGGCCTCTTTACCGTGACTGAACGTGGGTGCGAGTCGCACTCCGTTGATTTGGTGCTGCGAACCTTCAAGTTCACACCACGCGGCCCGTGACGGGCCGGCTGAACCCGTGTAGGTCAGTCGACCTTGTGCGTTTCTGGTGGCTCAGCGTAGCGGCGGTGGTGACGGCCTGCCCAGCCGAGAAGAGCGGGCCGGCCGCAGACGACGCGCTCGTGCAGAAGCTCGCGGCCGAACAGAACCGGCTCGGCGCGCGCGGGCTCGCGGCCTCTGACGAACTGGCGCGGCGCGCGGTGACGGGTCAACCGGTCACGGTGCTGACGGTCGTGGGCACCCCCTCGGCGCGGGTCGACGGGGCCGAAGTGACGGTCACGGCGCTCGAATTTTCACCCACCGTCAAACGGGTGGGCGACACGCTTTCGATCACCAGCAACGACGTGTTTCTCAAGGCGACGGTACAGGTGCGCGCCCCTCAAGCGACGCTCGTCGACTTGTCGGCGGCGCGCGTGGGGTGGGGCCCGCCCGACGGCGGCGCCGAATACCCGGTCGCTCGTGACGCCCAGCGCGTGGCCCAGGCCGACTTCGCCGTGACCACGTCAGCGCAGGGCGCGGCGCAGACCGCGCTCTACTTCGAGTTGCCCGAGAACGAAGTGAAGCCGGGGTTGCGCCTGCGCCTGGGCTCCCAAGACCTGGTGCTGCAATGAGCACTTCGGGAGGAGCCGACAAGCGCGTGCCGCTGCGAATTCGGCTGCCGTTCACGTCAGAAGACGAGTTCATCGAGAAGTACGGGCAGCACCTGGCGCGCGGGGGCATTTTCATTGCGACCCGTTCGGCCAAGCCCGAAGGCACCCTGGTGTCGTTCGACCTGGTGTTGACCGACGGCACCAAGTTGATGCGCGGCGAAGGCGTGGTTCAAAAGGTCACGACCGACGAGCAGCCGGGCAAAGCCGGCATGATGGTGCGGTTCGAGCGCGTCGACGCGAGAACCAAGGCGCTCATCGACCGCATTGTCGCGCTGCGGGCGGGGGCGAACAAGCCCGAGGCTCCCGGGCTCGCCGACCCTTCGCCCTCGGCCCCCCCTCCGGCGTCGTCTCCGTCGGGGTCGCGGTCGTTGCCGGTCATGCCGCCGACGCCCTTGCCGCAGGCAGCGCCGAAGCGGGGCCCGGTCGCGTTGGCCGACGACGTGGTCATCGGCATCGACCTGGGCACGACGACCTGCCGCGCGGCGATTTTCGTCGACGGGCAGGCGCGCCTCATCACGATACCGTCGGAGCGCGGCGTGGCGATGCCGTCGATCATCGCGTACGACGCGGCCCGTGAAAAACTGCTCGTGGGCAGCGCCGCGAAACAATTTCGGGTCGACCGGCCCGAGGCGGCGGTGTCGGGGTTCAAGCGGCTCATGGGCCGCCGGGCGCGTTCGAAGAAAATGAAAGACCTGCGGGCGCGTTTCAGCTTCGCGCTCGAAAACGACCCCGAAGGCGACGTGGGCGCCGAATTGGGAGGCCGCGTCTATTCGATGGCCGAGCTCGCCGCCGAGCTGCTCAAAGAAA
>JBGAIY010000516.1:0-5774 GCA_044225205.1 Myxococcaceae bacterium
AAGACGCGCCACGCCGAGACGCCGCGGCTCATCAAAGTGAACTTGGCGAACTACTTCGCCGGGGCGTTGATGTTGCCGTACGGCGACTTTTTTCGCGAGGTGCAGCGAACCCGGTACGACATTGAGCTTTTGACGAACATTTTCAACGTGAGCTACGAAACGGTCGCGCACCGGGTCTGCAACTTGGCCGACCCGAAGCGCAGCGGGCTGCCGTTTCACTTCATTCGCACCGACATCGCCGGCAACGTGTCGAAGCGCTATTCGGGTACGGGGCTCAAGTTCGCGTCGATGGGCTCGTGCGGCAAGTGGGCGGCGCACCTGGCCTTTTTGAACCCGCACCAAATCACCCGGCAGTATTCGCAGATGCCCGACGGCACGACGTATTTCGACTTCGCGAAGGTGCAGCTCCAGTCGGTCGAAGGGTCGATTGTGCGCGGCACCGCGTATTCAATTGGCTTGGGCACCCACGCCGAAAACGCCAAGTATTTGGCGTACGGCCTGCCGGTCACCGACTTGAAGCGCGAAGCGGTGCCGACGGGCATTTCGTGCAGATTTTGCGAGCGAACCGACTGCAACCAGCGCGCGGCGGCGAGCTACCGGTTCGCGTTCTCGTTCGACGAATACACCAAGAAAGACTGCTTCTTCTCTCCGCTGGTGACGCACGACTTGGGCGGTAAAAAGCGCTGAATGGTGGGTGAACCTGCGCGGCGGGCGGCGTAGAAGGCCAAAGCATGCACCACTGGTCTGTCGCGTTGAGGGCTCGGGCGTTCGCGGGGCTCGCCGTTTTGTTCATGGCGTCGGCGGCCTGCGGGCCGCAGAAGCCGGGGCGTTTCGTGCCGGTGCCCGACGCGGTGCTCGCGGTGCCCGAGGTCGAAGTGCAGCCTCCGGCGGGCCCGTTCAACGACACGGTGACCCTGACGTTCACGACGGCGACGCCGGCGCGGGTGTACGTGAGCACCGACGGGAGCGACCCGGTGACGTCATCGAAAAACCGGGTCGACGGTGATTCGCCGTTCACGGTGAAGCTGACGAAGACCACGACGGTGCGGTACTTCGCGTCGGCGGGCGGCCGAGACGGCGTGCTGCAAGAAGGCACGTGGGTTCGGGTGGGAGGCGCCCCGGGCACGATTACCGGCGTGGTGGTGGTGGGCGCGTTCGCGGCGAACAAGTTGGTCGCGGTCTCGCGCGGCACGGGGCAACCGCAGAGCCTCGGCAAGCCCACGGGAGCGACCGAAATACCATTCAAATACGACATGTTGGCGAGCGGCACGTACCGACTCACGGCCTATTCTGACCGCGACGACAATGGGCAGATCGTGCCGCTCATCGACTACTCGTCAGACACGGTGACGGTGACGCTCGACCTGAACGACCCCGCGAAGGCGAGCGCCGAAGACGTACGCTTGTACTTGGGGGCGTCGACGACCGGGCTCGGCACCTTGCGGGGTCTGGTGACGCTGCCGAGCGCCCCACCCTTGCAGACGCTGCAAATTTCGCTCTTGTCGCCGACGGCGTTCAGCGGGGGGTTCGACCCCACAACGGTGCTGCAGCAGTTGCAAAACGGGTATCGCATTTTCACGAACCAGACCGACACCGATTACCCGTACGTGGTGACGAACTTGAAGCCGGGGCTGTACATGGCGGTGCCGTCGTTGCTGGGGTTCGGTGGCGGTGGTCTGGCGCTGAACCTCATCGCCAACCCGCTCAAGCCGGCGACGATCGTGGCCGACGAAGAGACGGTGCAGAACCACGCGTTCGGCCCGGTCAACCTCAATGGTGAAGTCACGGTGAGCGCGGCGTCGGCGCCGATGGGCCCCGTCATCATCGGCGTCGTGGCGGGGCGCATCAGCACGGTGTCTGACGGCATTCAGGCGGTGTTGATGCCGGTGATCTTCGCTCGCGATTCGGCGACGGGCGGGCTGCGCGGCTCGTACGCCGGCACGGCGATTCGCGCGAACCAAAAAATGGCCTTGCGGGTGTTCACCGCGACGACGGCGGCGCTCGACGCGCTGACCTGGGCGGTCAACCCGTTTGCAGCCGAGCCGCCGCACGGCACGGTGATGACGGGCACGAGCGACGCGTACCTCGACCTCGACATACCGTAGCCCCAAAGTTGAACTTGGCTCGAGACAGGCGCACGCCGTTCTTCACCCCACCGAAGCTCGCTGTCAGCGCACTCAGGTCGATATCGACAAGGTGAAGCGGCCCGCGGGAGAGCGCATGATCAACAGCACGTAGGTGCCGCTGGGCAGGTTGTACGTCTCGTGAAGGTTGCCGCCGCTGGCCCACTGGCACCCGAGCGACGTACCGGTGCACGAATTCGAACGGAGCGACGCGCCGATGCCGCCGCCCGAGACGTCAGTGCCGGCCACGGTGACGTTGGCCGCGTGGGCCAGGGTGAATTGGTAGGCCACCGCTGGCAAGTTGGTCGCGGTCTCGCAGCCGAGGCTCGCCGAGAGCCAATTGGCGGTCGACGCGTTGAACGCCTCAACGTACGGCAAGGTCACGAGTTTGGGCGCCAGGCACGTGCCGAGCCGCGCCGCGGGCCAAACCGTGAGGTCGAGTCGAAAGTCACCGGCGCTTTGCGAGGTGCCGACGACGAGGGTCTGCGTGCCCGACTCGGTCACTCGCCACACGCCGCCGACGGGCGTGGCTTCGGCGCGCCAGTTACACCAAACGTCTTTCACCGCGCATTGGTTGACGCCGCGAGCGCGAAGGAGCGGCTTGAGGGTCGCCCCCGGAGTGAGCGTAACGTCGACCAAGTCGTCTTTGGCCGCGACGAAGGTGTAGACGACGTCTGGCGCGCCGGCACCATTGGGGCCGGTACCTCCGCAGTTGGCTGCGACGGCGTCGTCGTCGAGGTGACCGCTGGTCGTGCCCTCGGCGTAAGCAACGGCGCCCCCGTCGACCCAGACAAAAGAGAGGGCGGCGGCGCTCGCGCAGGCTTCGCCACTCCCGTTGGGGCTGGGGGTCGCGCAGACCCCGACTTGGCAGCTCGTACCGCTCGCGCAGCTGACGCAGCCGGCGCATTGGTCGGGGCACCGCCCCCCCTGCCCTGCGTCGGCGTTCTGACTCGAGCCCCCGTCGGAGCCGTTGCCGTGCCGGCATCACACGCCGGGCACGGGCCGACCGCCTCGGTGCACGTACCGTTCGAACAGACGAAGCCGCCCAAGCAGTCAGCGCTGGTAACGCAACGGTCTTTGCCACCGTTTGGCAACACGCAGCCCATGCCTACGGGCGAGCCGGAGAACCGGGCCACGGGCTTGGCTCCGGTTCGATTCACGACGCGGCGGCGGCGGGCGCCACGACGTGGCTGGGGCGCCCTCGGGGCACACCTCGAGAAATTTGACCGCGCGCGCGGGTGGTGAAGCTGTTTCGCCGAATCATCGACCCCAAGAGCGTGAGCACCTCGCGGGCGCGTTCGAGGCCTTGGTCGAGCGCCACAAAGACGTCGACGCCCGGCCCTCGGTGCCAGCTCGAGACGATGGGGCCCCCGAGAGCGTCTTGAACCGGCCGAGCGGTGACCCGAGCGCGAGGGAGTACCAGTACAACCCGCGCATCCACCCGTCGAGTTGCGACTTGGAGGGCGCCTCGCCGAACGCGTCTTTGCGAGGGAGACCTGCACCCACCCGTACAGCCCTGAAGCCGACGCCTGCGCCCTGCTCTCGCAATGGAGCCGCCTGCACGCCTGCGCACGAGGGGGTTGCCGTGGAGGTCTTGCATCAACAACAGCGCCCGTACCATCTTCGACCCGGAAGCTGCGCGCCGAGATGACCACTTCCTGCCGTGGCCGGCGGTGGGTCACGAGCAAGCTTGCTCGAGCGTCGGCTCGAGCGCCGAGGCGACGGCGAGCTGGGTGAAGTACCCGGCGACAAACGCCAGGCCGGCCTCGGTGCCGACGAGCGCACCGTTCGAAACCAGCTCCGCGGCCTTGAGGCCAAACGCCACGGGCGCTGAATCACGTATCAACTTGGTAAAATGGGGCGGCGTCGGGGCACCGAACCAGGCCCCGAGCGTGCGCTTCCACCCGCTGAACCAGGGCAGTTCGGGCAACGCGGCTCCAAAGCGCGCGTATTCGAGGTCTTCGCCCAGGGCTTTCGAGAACTCCGGCGGCAGGGTGCTGATCTGCGCCGAGAGCCGCTCCACCGCGGTCAGAGAGGTCAACAAAGAGGGCATTGCAACGAGAATGTACCTTTCCTGTGGCCCTTCTAAAGCCGTTCGCTAAGTTGCCGGAGCTTTTCTTCAAGGAACTCCCAATGAACTTTGCTTTTGGCTCCGGCGACGCGACGAAGGCGCGCACGGAAGTGTTGGTTCTCCCCGTTTTTGAAACCGATTTGACCGAGCGCAAGGCGCAACCGAATGCGCTGCAGCGGCTCGACAAGAAGCTCAAAGGCCTGCTGCTGAAGCTGGCTGGGCAAGAGGGCTTCAAAGGCAAGAACGAGCAGTCGGCGGTGGTGCAAACGCACGGCAAGCTGCCGGCGACGCGCGTGGTGCTGGTGGGCTTGGGCGCACGCAGCAAGTTCAACAACGAGACGCTGCGGCTCGCGGCCGGGCGCGCGGTCAAAGCAGCGAACCGGCTCAAGGCCAAGACGGCGACGGTGCAATTGCCGGCGTTGGGCGAGGTCGACCAAGCGGTTCGCGCGGTGGTCGAGGGCTTCGAGTTGGGTGGCTACAAGTACGACCGTTGGCGCACCACCAACAAAGACGAGAAGAACGCGCCCCGCGTCGAGAAGGTGCAGCTGTTGCTGCCCGCGGGCGTGAAGAAAGACAAGTCGCACGAAGCGGCGGCGAAGTTGGGGGCTTCGGTGGCCGTGGCCACGAATTGGGCGCGCGACCTCGTGAACGAGCCCGCCGGCACGATGACCCCTTCCATTTTGGCCGACCAGGCCAAGACCATGGCGAAGGCGGCCGGCCTGGCGATTCACATTGGCGACCGCAAGAAAATCGAAGAGCTGAAAATGGGCATGTTCTTGGGCGTCGCCCGAGGGAGCGTCGAAGAGCCCAAGCTGGTGCAGCTCTCGTATGTGCCGAAAGACCCCGAGCAGGCGAAACAGGCGCCGGTGTGCATTGTGGGCAAGGCGATCACCTTCGACTCCGGAGGCCTGTCGCTCAAGCCGTCTGACGGCATGCTCGACATGAAAACCGACATGGCCGGTTCGGCGGCGATGCTGGGGGCCATGAAGGTCATCGCGGAAGTGGCTCCCCCGTTTCCCGTGCATGGGTTCTTTGGCGCTTGCGAAAACATGCCGTCGGGCAATGCCTACCGGCTCGGCGACGTGTTGGTTTCGCGGCTGGGCAAGACGGTCGAGATCACCAACACCGACGCCGAAGGCCGCTTGGTGCTGGGCGACATGCTTTCGTATGCGAACGAGCTCAAGCCCGCGGCGATCATCGACCTGGCGACGTTGACGGGGGCCTGCATCTTCGCGGTGGGCAACTTCATCGTCGGAGGGTTCGGCGACGACGACCAGCTCATGTGGAACGTGCTCGAAGCGGCGCGCACTTCGGGTGAGACGTTCTGGCGGCTGCCGATTTCAGACTTTCAAAAAGACGTGCTCAAGAGCGACGTGGCCGACATGAAAAATGCCGGCGAGCGGGCGGGTGGAGCGATCAACGCCGCCGTCTTCTTGAAAGAATTCGTCGGCGACACGCCGTGGGTGCACCTCGACATCGCCGGGCCTTCGCAGGCTCCGCGCGAGCGGGGCTACTTCGCCAAGGGCGCCACCGGCGTCGGCGTGCGCACGTTGGTCGAGTTCGTGCTGCGTCGCACCGAA